>NZ_LR134388.1:3965000-4160933 GCF_900637685.1 Legionella sainthelensi | reverse complement strand
AACATAACTCCTCATCAAAGAAGAATGGTAAAAAGAATATTTAAAAACTAATTATCACAGTATTAAAATATGCCACTGAAAGTACCCGGACAGCAAGATAATTAAGTATGTAAATTATTTGCATGAAGCTAGGGCTTAATGACAATCTATTGTGATTCACTACAACACAAGGTGTATACGCGAGATCCAAAGGGTATGAATCTATTTGAACTCCTATTGAGTTCGTGCAAAGTTGGATATAGCGTATAAAGCACAACACGTAGTCAAGGTGCACTAATTGTCAAAAGACCCTAGAGAAATTTTCTTCAGTTCACTAAGGTGCAGCTGCATTTGAATTATACTCAGGCTTTCATATAAAAGAAAGTTATCCACAAAAAAAGTATGGACTTTTTAAAATTAAAAAAATTTATCCTATAAGATGGAACAAAACGGTAATCCATCAAAAGTTACTAACGCCTTATATGATATTGTCCGATTATTTTTCTATATATCATTAAATACACCTATTAAAGTCCCATCAGCTGTAGCATCTGAAACAATCCATAACAAGATTTTTTAAGAATTAAATGAATTCACTGTCATGAAAATAAGTGTGAACAGATCTATGAATAAATAAGATCATAAAGGGCGTATAAGATGATAATAACATTGTGTATAAATAATTTCTTAAAAATACATACAGAAAGATCACAACAATAAATAGAGGTTGTATACAGAGTTTAATTAAACATATCTAATTGATTTATATAACCTTTTTATAGTTATCAACAGAAGATCTTCTCACTAATAACAATAAAAAATTTAAAATAAAAAAATGATTATGTTATTAACGGACAAACAAAAATATTCGTACAACTAAATAAATATACAAAAAATAATCAATCTCTAAATTGACAGTAGAAAAAAAGTTCTCTATCATTGCGAGCCTTAGAATTTTATTAACAGGTTCATCATGAAACGCACCTTTCAACCCAGTAATTTAAAGCGCAAACGCGATCATGGTTTTCGTGAGCGTATGGCAACTCGTGCAGGTAGATTAGTAATCAAGCGTCGTCGAGCTAAAGGACGTAAACGTTTGACTGCTTAAGTGTTTGCATTTACAAAAACACAGCGATTACTAACAAAATTTGATTATAGTCATGTGTTTGAACAAGCGAGTAAAATTGTAACATCCGAATTTATTATTCTTTATAGAAAAAATAATTTAGGTTATGCAAGACTAGGGCTTGCGCTATCAAAAAAAATGATAGCAAAAGCCCATGATCGAAATCGCATCAAACGGCTGTTAAGAGAAAGTTTTCGATACGAAGAATTACCCTCAGTCGATATTGTTATTTTAGCAAGACAAGGCGTTGCAAAACAAACAAATGCAAATATAAACGCTAGATTGGGCAAAACATGGAAAAAAATAACCTCACTTTACGAAAAATAGTATGTTTTCCCGTTAAATTATATCAATATTTGATTAGTCCCTTGCTAAGACCAAGCTGCCGTTATTACCCGAGTTGTTCACAATATGCAGAAAGTGCTATCATGCAATGCGGCATAACCAAAGGTGTGTGGATGGCTCTTAAACGATTATTACGATGCCATCCATGGTCTAAGGGTGGTTATGATCCTGTACTTCCTAACAATGAGAATTTTTGATGGATATACGACGAGTTATTTTATACATGGCGCTCGCGCTAATCAGCTTATCACTTTGGAATGCTTGGCAAAATGACTATCCTGCTAAGCCTGCACCAACAGAAAGTGCCATCAATAACGAACAAAACAGCGGGCCATTATTGCCACAAATGGGTCCATCTAACGCAGTCACAACCCCCATAACAACAACTCCCGAAGTAAAAACAAATAACGCAGCGATAATTCATGCTAAAACTGACGTTTTAGATGTGGCTATCGACTTGCAGCAAGGTGATATTGTTTCAAGTCAATTGCTTGATTACCCACAAAGTATTGAAGAAAAAAATAAGCCTTTTCTTCTTTTACAAAATCAACCCAGTGAACGCTATATTGCAAGTAGTAATCTTTTTGTAGCTTCAGGACAAAATGTCCAAGCCCTGAATTTTAATTTCACATCATCACAACAACAATATGAATTAGCCCCTAATCAAAAACAACTTGTTGTAACCCTTAATGGAAAAAGTGAAGATGGACTTGATGTAAAAAAAGAGTTTATTTTTACCAAAGGCAGTTATCTTATTGATGTAGACTACAAAATTGCCAATCAAGGAAGTCACGATTGGACTGGGTATATGAATACTCAATTGGTACGCAGTTCTCCCAAAGAAGATAAATCAAGTGTATTTCATGTAGGCTCTTATACTGGCGCCTCTTATTCTGAGCCAGGCAAGCATCGTTATCAGAAAGTAAGCTTTAGCGATATGAATAAAACGAATCTAGATGTAGACAGTAAAGGTGGCTGGGTTGCCATGCAGCAACATTATTTTTTAAGCGCCTGGATTCCGGATGTCAATTCAACCAATAAATTTTACACTCGCTCTGTTAATAATGATTACACTATAGGCGCCGTAAGTCAGCCTATTACTCTTCAACCGAATCAAGAAAAGACTGTAGGCTCTAAACTTTATGTAGGTCCAGAGATTACAAGTACCCTAAAAAGCATTGCTCCTTCACTCGATCTCACAGTTGATTATGGAATTTTATGGTTCTTATCTTCACTGCTTTTCTCATTAATGAAAGTCATTAATAATGTTGTAGGTAACTGGGGTTGGTCTATTGTCTTAGTAACCGTTTTGATTAAGTTGGCGTTTTATCGTTTATCCGCAGCAAGTTATAAATCAATGGCAGGGATGCGTAAATTACAACCCAAATTGCAAGCGTTGCGGGAGCGCTATGGGGATGATAAAGCAAAAATTAGTCAAGCCACTATGGAGCTGTATAAGCAAGAAAAAGTTAATCCATTAGGTGGGTGTTTACCTATTGTAATCCAAATTCCTGTTTTTATTGCTCTTTACTGGGTTTTGTTAGAGAGTGTTGAGCTAAGACAGGCACCATTTATTCTTTGGATTAAAGATTTATCGGATGCTGATCCCTACCATGTGTTACCATTAATTATGGGAGCAACGATGTTGATTCAGCAAAAACTAAATCCTGCACCACCTGATCCAATGCAAGCTAAGGTAATGATGTTTTTACCTGTACTATTTACCGGTCTATTTTGGAGTTTCCCTGCCGGTCTGGTACTATACTGGATTGTGAATAACACGTTATCCATATTGCAACAATGGTACATTACACGTAAATTTTCTGACGAGAAACCGGCTAAAAAACTTGCTGTTGTTAAATAAATGTTCACAGAAACAATTGTAGCTCTAGCTACCCCACCAGGAAGAGGTGGGGTAGGCATCCTTAGATTATCAGGACCTCAAGCATATTCTATTGCAATTTCCTTAAATGGTAATAAGGCCTTGCAACCTCGATTAGCGACTTTTTGTTCTTTTTATGCTTGTTCTCAGGCGAAAGATGAAGATTTTTTGGTGATCGATCAAGGAATAATGATTTATTTTAAACAACCTCATTCATTTACTGGGGAAGATGTTGTCGAAATTCAAGCACATGGATCACCTATTGTTCTTGATATGTTAACTAAGGAATGCGTTCATTTAGGTGCTCGTTTAGCCCGTCCTGGTGAGTTTTCTGAACGCGCCTTTTTAAATGATAAAATTGATTTGACCCAAGCGGAAGCCATAGCTGATTTAATTCAAGCCAGCTCACAAACAGCCGCAAGAATGGCGTTCAAATCACTTCAGGGAGAGTTTTCTGCTAAAATTAATCAGTTAAATGAACAGATTATACATTTACGTTTGTATGTAGAGGCCTCAATTGATTTTCCAGAAGAAGAAATTGACTTCCTTAATGATGGCAAGGTTGCTCAATTGTTACAGCACATATTAGCTAAACTGGATGCCATACGTTCCCAAACGAATCAAGGCGTTATTTTACGCGAGGGACTGTCTGTGGTTATTGCCGGAAGACCTAATGCAGGTAAATCAACATTAATTAATTGTTTAGCAGGAAGAGATGTAGCGATTGTTACTGAAGTTGCAGGAACTACGCGCGATGTGATGCGAGAACATATTTTATTGGATGATATTCCTGTACATATTATTGATACAGCAGGATTAAGGGATTCTGATGATATCGTGGAAAAAGAAGGAATCAAACGTGCTTGGCAAGAATTAAAAAAGGCGGATTGTGTTTTATTGGTTGTTGACATTAATGATCTAGAGCATCATTACGATTTATCACAAGAAATTCGAGCGTCTTTACCAGAAGAAGTTCCTATTATTACGTTATTTAATAAAATTGATACATTAGGACAATCGGCACATGTGGAAAATCATTCGATATACCTCTGCGCTAAATCAGGTGAAGGAATCGAAGCTTTAAAACAACTAATAAAACAAGTTGTAGGTTATCAGCCTAATGAAGGACAATTTCTTGCTAGAAGACGCCATCTTCAGGCATTAGATGAGGCAAAAAATATACTGCTTATGGGACAACAACAATTAGCAGAACATCGAGCTGGAGAGTTACTAGCGGAAGATTTGCGTCTTGCTCATCAAACGTTATGCGAAATAACAGGGGAATTCAGTTCCGATGATTTATTAGGACGAATTTTTTCAAGCTTTTGTATTGGTAAATAAATTATTCTTTAAATACCATCACAAGCTACCCTAAATCATTCACTCAAATACCTCTAAAATCGAGATCACATCATCAGTCCATGAGGTATCTGTTTTTTGAAAACATTGTAATAAAAACACACATAAATATCTTGTCAAAAGCAAAATCAAATGATAACGTACAGTACTTACTGTATATTTTTTGAGAGGTTGGGGATGGTTTATTCAAAGCAAAATATGGCCTTTAAAAGCGACAAAAACCAGTTTTTTCTACAACTTCCTAAAAAAGATACGGTAACCAATAAAATTGAAAACATAGAAACCAGAGCGAGCCATATTGGTTATCCCTTTTTGTTACAAAATCAAAAGACGCTTGAAGATGAGTTTGTGCATACGTTTGCAATATTGCAAAAGCAAAAAGATAAAAATAATGAAGCATTTTGGTTGTATTGTTATTATTGCGCCACTTTATTGGAAAATTTTTATAAAGCCTATTCCCAACAAAGCAAAGAAGAAGAATATAAAAATGTAAAGAAAAAAATTAAAAATCATTTATTAAATAAAAATGATGATGTCGTTTCGGAAGAAGCATTTATTGAATCTTTAAAACAAAGTTATCTGAAAAGTTTCCGTAATTTGATGTCTTCCCCTTTTCATATCTCACAAATTCGTGATTACGTTGCTTACTCTAATTTGTGCCGCGTGTACTGGGTTTTTTGCCGACTCACTTTAACTACAGGTCTTGCGCTAGCCAAGGATCTGCAACTTATTGATAAATTGGATGCAATTTTAGGCACACATACGGATGTTGATAAAATAATCTCTGTCATTCAAGCGCCCAATGGCATACTTAATTATTTTAGTGTTGGCTTTTTTCTAATGCGCTTTATGATCGATGCAGGATTATTGATAAGGCATACGTTCTTCCCAACTGATGCAGAAAAAAAGGATAAAACAACCGCTTTAGAACGTTTTAAATACGAACTCTATAAGCGTCATTGCAATTTTGCCAATGACTTGGTGTGGGCTACTGTTAACTTCTTGACGAACTTTAACCATATTACCCATATTCCGGGTCCTGTTGCAGGAGCCATTACTGCTGTCTTTTTAGGATTTGACGTATGTATGACTTTATATAAATGTCAGCTGGCAAAACAAGATTACCTCATTAAAAAAGCGCAGTATGAGCAGGAAATCGAGGAGTACAATAAACGTTTAATGCAACTTAAGGATGCTACTGAAATTAAAGATGCGGCGACTCATATAGCTATGTTGCAGGCTCAATTAAAAGAATTGGAAATTGACTGGCGAACCAAACAAGGCACTTTTTATTTTGTTGCCTCAGCAGCGGCTTTGTTGATGCTTGGATTTACGGCTTCGTTGTTATTTACGCCTCCTGGTATCATTGTTGCTAGTTTTTTGTGTGTACCCTTGCTACAGCAATGTATCTTTCTGCTGGTGCTTATTCCACATTCCAAGAAAAAAGTTTGCGATTAGAGCAAGCACAACTTTTAGGAAAAGATCTTGAAGTGGCATTTAAAGAGTATCAAGCGGCACGTAATGATTTTATATTTACGATGGTGAAAAATACGGTAATGCCCGCACTTTTAATTACTACTTTTGCTATATGCTGGCCTGCAGCAATAGCATTAACAGCTATGTATGTAGGCTATGAAATTTATCATGCTTATGATCAACACAAGAGTAAAAAAGAAGCGGCTCATTTTGCTTTACCAGTCCCCTCTGAAGAGAAAGTAATTGAGGGTAGTTATTGCTATTCCTAGAATACCGAGGGATTTAAAATAAAACTCCGTCGCTAAGAATTGCATGAGACTTAGCGACAGCGCTTCGTGTTTCCCAAGCTCGAAGAATCCAAGAACAGAATCGCCCAAATCATCTTTTAAATTCAATTTTGTGACGCTCCCTTAAGGATGGCGCGCGATTCGTATAAAGTGGGAAACTGCTCTAATATTTTTTATTATTTATTGATGATAAAATACTCAATTGCATTTGTTTTGTACTATATGTTAATGAACTTATGTTGATTTTTAAAATTAAGTTATGGATTAACCACAAATAGAAAACCAGGAATGAGGTTAAATAATGAATAAAAAAAAACGCTCTTATAAATACAGCGTCATTGAATTATTTGAATCTCAAGTCAAAACAACTTCAGATTACATTGCTTTAAGTGATAAAAAATCACAATATACTTATTATGACTTAAATCAAAAAGTAAACCAGTTTTCTCATTGTTTAAGAAAAAATGGCATAATCAAAGGGGATTGTGTTGCAATTCTTCTGGATCCCAGCACCGATTTTATATTGTGTATTTTAGCGATCGCCAAACTTGGTGCTGTATATGTTCCTATGGATACATTAGCTCCAGTAACTCGATTAAATCATATGCTTAATGATACGAATCCCAGGCTTGTTATAACCAGTGATGAATTAAAGCAAAAGCTGCAAGAAATTAGTGTACCTCAATATCTTGTGAGGCAACTTCATCTCGAATCAATCAGTTACTCTAAAGAAAACATTAAGGAAATGATCCATCCTGAAGAGCCTCTCTATATGATTTATACGTCGGGATCAACAGGAAAACCTAAAGGAGTAATTATCCCTCACCAGTCAGTGGTCAATTTGGCAGTTGTTGAAAACTATGCCTCGGTGCAGTCCGGTCAGATTGTAGCTCAATGTAACAATTTGGCCTTTGATGCCAGCACGTTCGAAATATGGAGTTCGCTATTAAATGGAGGAAAACTTTGTGTTATTTCAAAAGAGGTTCGTACCAATCCTCTGGAGTTGAAAAAAACTCTTGAAGATAATGCAGTGGAGTATTTACTCTTACCTACCGCACTATTTCATCAATTAATCAAGTCGGCACCTAAAGCTCTGAACCAACCTAAAACCATCCTTTTTGGTGGAGAGCAAATAAACCCAGCTCTTTTAAGGCAGTTTATAGTGCATCGCAATAAAATAAACAAACCAGTGACTTTGATTAATGGGTATGGGCCATCAGAAGCCACTACATTTGCTTGTCGTCATGTTATTAATGAAAAATTACTTGCTAGCGATGAACATCTATCTGCGATTGGCGTTCCTTTTAAAAATACTCAAACTTATGTTCTTGATGAGCAGATGAATGAAGCAGATGAAGGTGAATTGTATCTAAGTGGTATTCATTTGGCCCTTGGTTATCATCGTAGTGAAGAGATAACTTTTGAAAAATTTATTAAAAATCCATTTTGCCAAACTGCACCTTTCGAAAGAATGTACAAAACTGGTGATTTGGTAAAGAAACTGCCTACGGGCGAACTTCTCTATACCGGAAGAGTAGATGATCAAGTAAAAGTTGGGGGGTATCGCATACATCTTAGCGAGGTAGAGCGGAAACTCATGAAACACAATGAGGTGAGTCTTGCTGCTGTGGTTGTAGAAATGGGTGGTGGTTTGCATAAAATGCTTACTGCTTATATTGTGTTTTCTTCTCCACATACGAAAATTCATGCAGACGAACTGCGAGAATTCTTAAGCCAAGAATTGCCAAGTTACATGTTACCTGCCAAATACGTCATGGTAGATGAGTTGCCTTTAACACCCATAGGTAAAATTGATAAGACTAAGTTAGATCAAATACCCCATACGGATTTATCTTTTTATATCGATAAATCATTAACCAACAAAACAGAAGAAACATTAAAAGAGATTTGGAATCATTTGTTAAATCGTTCTCATATTGAGGTTAATAAAAATTTATTCGATTTGGGGGCTACCTCACTGCTGATTACTGAAGCATGTACACTTATTAATCAGGCATTACATACAGAATTACAAGTCGTTGATCTTTTAGAGCACCCAACAATTCATAAATTAACGAAGTATATCGAAGGGGATATTGATGTTCCTATGGTGCGAGAAATACACTCCACTGCCTCTTGGGATATTGCCATTGTTGGCATGAGTTGTCGTTTTCCAGGGGCAAACAATATCGATCAGTTTTGGGATAACTTATGTCAGGGAAAGGATTGTTTAACTCGATTTAATTCGGAGGAGTTTAGTAGTTCATTGCAAAAAACTTCTAATTTTGTACCAGTGAAAGGTGTACTTACAGACATCGATCAATTTGATGCTTCATTTTTTAATTTTAGTCCCGTAGATGCAAACATTACTGATCCTCAACAACGGATTTTTCTAGAATGTGCATGGGAGGCATTAGAGCATGCTGCCGTAGCTCCTAAAAAACAAGAAGAAAGAACGATCAGTGTTTTTGCTGGGATGACGGACAGCACTTATTTACATGAAAACCTGTTAAAAAATAATCGATTTTGCCGTGAGTATGATCTGTTTCACCAACGCATAGCTACCAGTCTTAGCATGTTAAGTACTCAAACTTCATATCGTCTCAATTTAAAAGGAAGAAGCGTGAATGTGAACACGGCCTGCTCTACTGGATTAATTGCTGTCGATCATGCATGTCAGGATTTGATTTTAGGGCATAGTGATATTGCTTTAGCAGGGGCTAGTTGCATTACGATACCTCAGATCGATGGATACATCTATCAGCCAGGAAGTATTGTTTCGCCAGATGGCTATTGTCGACCTTTCTCTTCTAAAGCAAATGGTACTGTATTTTCAAATGGAGTAGGAGTCGTAGTCCTTAAACGTTTGGAGGATGCTATCAACGATCGCAATACTATTTATGCAGTAATTAAATCACGAGGAGTAAACAATGATGGTGTCGATAAATTAGGGTTTACCGCTCCGAGTATGAGTGGCCAGGTGTCTTGTATTAAAGATGCTTTATGTCAGGCAAAAATAACCCCAGAGCAAATCAGTTTTGTTGAGACTCATGGAACTGCCACCGCACTGGGAGATGTTATTGAGATTCATGCCTTATCTGCAGTATATCGGGAACAAACCGATCGTAGCCATTATTGCGCCTTAGGCTCAGTGAAAGCCAATATAGGCCATACCGATGTGGCGGCAGGAATTGCAGGATTAATCAAAACAGCCTTGTGTTTGTATTATAAAAAAATTACACCTCTGATTTATTTTGATAAACCTAATCCCCATTTGGGTCTTGAAGGAAGCCCTTTTTATGTCAATGACCAATTGATGGATTGGGAAAATGATCATGGAGTGCGTTATGCAGGAATAAGTTCTTTTGGTGTTGGGGGAACCAATGTTCATATGATTTTAAGTGATTATGATGTGCACCAACAATCTACACCGCGCTTGTTGCAAACCGAAGAATTGGTGATGATATCTGGAAAAACACAACGCGCTCTTGAAGAACAAATTCAAAAACTCGATCAGTATTTAAGTACGGATGAGTGTCATGATTACATGCTTAGAAACATAGCTTACACTTTGCACAAGGGGAGAGATGATTTCAATTGGCGTCATTTTAGTGTGGGTAAGAAGATTATCGAAATTCAAAAGGGTTTTCAGGAAAATTATTCTGTATATTGTGATGATGAACTGCAATACAGTGTAGTCCTGATGTTCAGTGGCCAAGGCACGCAGTATCCTCGAATGGCGATGGAGTTATTTGATCTTATTCCGCGTTTCAGGGAGTACGTATTACAGGGTATCAACGCAGCAAATCATTATTTAAATTGTGATTTGCTTTATCTCATAAAAAATTCAGCTACGGATTCCTTAGCGCCAACACAATTTACCCAACCGGCATTATTTATTATTGAATATGCATTGGCACGATTACTTATGGATTGCGGTGTGCAACCTGATGTACTGATAGGACATAGTATTGGGGAATATGTGGCAGCTTGTCTTGCGGGTGTTTTTTCCTTTGAAGATGGTATTGCACTGGTATGTGAACGAGGACTGTTGATGGCTAATGTACCTGCTGGACAGATGTTGTCAATAGAATGTTCGGATGAGGAATGTCAAGAATATCAATTAATTGCAGGTGTGAGCCTGGCACTGCATAATGCCACACACCAATACGTGCTTGCTGGAAGTCCTGAACGCATTGAAATCTTAGAAAGACACCTGATGAAACACAAAAAACAGTATCACAAATTAAAGGTAAGTCATGCTTTTCACAGTGATATGATGGAGTGTTTGGAAAAACCATTTAAAGAGCTTTTTTCTAATATTACACTTTCACCGCCAACGATACCTATTGTATCGAATGTCACAGGGGATTGGCTTTCTGCTGAAGACGCTATGAGTCCTGATTATTGGTACCGTCATTTACGTCATACAGTACAGTTTGCTCGAGGAGTTCATCTTTTGTTACAAGATGAGCATCCACTTTTTGTTGAGGTGGGTTTAGGCCAATCTTTATGTGGATTTGTCACTACGATGTCATCGCAACCTATTTTTGTAACGCCTACACTTCCAGGTCGTTATAAAGCTGTATCTGATATGACTCAATTTCTTACTACACTTGGGCGATTGTGGACTAAAGGGGTTTCCGTTCTTTTAGATCCTGTGTATGGATCTTCGATTCGAAAAAAAATTGCTTTGCCTACTTATGCATTTCAAAGGCAACGCTATTGGATACATCCCGATGAAGGCTCTTTAAAGCATAATAAAGGCACAACGCTATATAGCCCTGTTTGGACACGTGAGGCATTGAGTGAAGTGAGTCATGCTTGTAAGGTAAGCGATTATCAATGGGTAGTGTTTAAAGACACAATGGATATAGGCCAACAGATTATTAATGTGTTGAGTTTTTATAACGCACAACCTGTTATTATTGAAGCGGGTGATGAGTTTATCATTCATTCCCAAACTCACTTTACCATTAATCCTGCAGTTAAAGAGCATTATATTGACTGTTTTAATTGTTTAAAGAAAGCATTAAACCATCCAAAATTTATTCATTGTTGGTCACTTGATGCCATTGAAGAACCACAAAATGACACAACTATTGAGAGCGGTTTCGATAAGGGATTTTATAGTCTCTTGTATGTGATTCAATCCTATGTTGAGCTCATCGGAGCTCAACATGAATTGAGTTGTTGTATCATGACGCATGGTACGCAACCTGTTTTAGGAACGGAACGTTTGTCTCCCGCCAATGCAACTCTATCAAGTTTTTGTCGTGTAGTTCCCTTAGAACATCCTTTAATTCGTTGTCTCATGGTTGATATTGCGCGTGATGTCAAAGGTGTTGATTTAACATTGATATTTGCGGATATTCTCGCCACGCTCATTGATAAATCCGAGAATATTCTTATTGCATACCGTAATAATTATCGTTGGCTTCCTTCCCATGTAGCCATTGAAAATAATTTTTTAAAATCACGGCTTTCTGATAAGGGTATTTATCTTATCACCGGAGGGCTTGGAGGAATAGGGCTAGCATTAAGTGAGGCAATAGCAACTCAGGTATCTCAACCGATTCTCATTTTAAGTTCTAGGCGATCATATCCTCCACAAGACCAATGGACACAGATTTTAAAGGACAAAAACCATGAAGAACATGGCACAATAAGCCAATTAAAATACATCGAAAGTTTAGGTGCTTCAATCAATTTGTATCCATGTGATGTAACTAATGAACAAGAGGTATCGCAATTATTGCATTGGATTTTTCTAAATTTTGGAAAATTGAATGGACTTATTCATGCGGCAGGTAGGGCAGGAAAAGGAGTTATTCAATTAAAGACCCATGAAAAAGCACATCAAGTGCTCTCCACTAAAATTTATGGGGCTTATTATCTTGCAAAAGCAACACACAACTTACCGATACTTGATTTTGTCGTGTTGATATCCTCCATCGCAGCTGTGGTAGGAGCGAAAGGTCAGCTAGATTATAGTGCAGCAAATGCGGGTTTGGATGTTATGGCACAATCGAATTTATTCCATTCAAAATTTACCTTGAGCCTCAATTGGAATACTTGGCGTGATGTGGGTATGAGTGTCGATTCATCTACAACTAATGCTTTAAATTTATTTAATCTTGGCAATGACATTAGTTCACAGGAAGGTCAATCTTTATTTTTAAACGCATTATCCACTTCATACAGACAACTTATCATTTCCAATTATGAGCTTGCTCGGTATCAAGCGCTTTTGGCAAATCCTGTAAATCAGCAGGAGGAGACAAAAAACACCGTAGCAAGGGAATATTTGAACATTAAAACTATTTATTCAGAGCCTGAAGACGAACTCGAAAAACAGCTTGCTGAACTCTGGCAGGAATGTTTACACATAGACTTCATAGGTAGAGAAGATAATTTTTTTGCTTTAGGTGGCCATTCATTAAAGGCAATGTCTTTGGTCGAACAAATGAATGCGGTATTCAATTGTTCTTTATCGATACAACATATGTATAAAGCACCTACTATTGCTTTATTGCGCCAATTGATTAGCGAAAACCAAAAACAAACCATAGATATTATTGTGCCTTTAAATGAAGTTGATGAGCTAAAACCTAAGCTATTCTTTTGTCATCCCGTGAGCGGCTTGGTTTATTGTTTTAATGAAATAGCATCCTTATGGAAATCTGCATCGATTTACGGCATACAAGATCCAAGCATTTCAGTTGGGAAAATGTTATATGACAGTATTGATTCTATGGCAAAACAGTATGTAGATGCGATTTTACATATTCAACCTCAAGGGCCTTATAATCTAGTTGGATATTCTTTTGGTGGGACAATGGTTTATGAAATAGCTCATCGTTTACGGCAACAACACCATGAGATAGGCTTATTAGTTTTAATTGAAAGCTGGTCTGTATTTTCACCACGCCAGCGTGAGGACAGTTACTCTATAGAACATTTTTTCGCAATGGACGATAAAAAATCTAAAGAGCTTGCTTATTTGGCTGCAGAGCGGATGAGGTTGTTGTTAGAGCATGAACCAACACGGACAAATCAGGATATGATACTGTTTAAAGCTAAGAAATTGAATGACGGGTATCTAGAGATTGATGATCCTTATAATGGATGGGCTAAATTTAATAAAGGAAACATTATCTGTCGGATTATTGATGCGAATCATGACACGATTATGAATGAAGAAAACAGCAAAATGATTGCTGAATTTTTGCAAAAAAGTGATTTTTATCAATAAAAGGATGCAAATTTTAAATCATGAAAATAACTAATTTATGAAAATAACCCAAGAAGAACTGCCTGTGATGGCAAAAGCTTATGATATTGCCTCGTGTTCTTTAATCGTAATCGATCGGTTAATGAATGTAGTCTTGGTTAATCGTTGTGCTAAAAAAATATTAAATATTAAAGCATCTTCTTGGATAGGAAAACCTCTTCTATCCGTTTGGGGAGAAGCCGGTTTTCCACCTATTTTAGATAAAAATATGAACCTCATTTGCTCCAAGATTATGATTATTAATAAATATTATCGAGTATGGAGTAAAGTAAGGGTCATTATAGACAATAAAATACATTGGTTTTTACTCGATAAAGACATTTCAGAAGTCGATGATACCTACGTCACTTTAGAACAGGAAATAGAAAAAATTACCGGGCATGTTTTTGAAAAGCATCTTCCTGTGAATCAGTATGTGGATGAAATTCGTCATTTTCTATCGAGCATGATTAATCGCATTCCCTGTTATGTCTATTGGAAAAATAAAGATCTAGAATACGTTGGGTGTAATGAAATGGCAGCCGAGTTTTTTAGCCTAAAATCTTCCGATGACATTATTGGAAAGACCGACTACGATTTGTTTTCAGATAGGGAAATTGCTGAAAGTTATCGTGAAGTCGATAGGGAAATATTGCAACATGGGAAGCCTGTTTTAAAATTGCCGCAAATTTTGGTACGACATAATGGGGAAACGTTCCATACCCTGGTAAGTAAAGTACCTATTACTAGTGAAAGTGGTGTAATTGTTGGGGTATTGGGTATCACGATTGATGTGACCAAAGAAAAGCAGGCAGAAATCGCTAAAACCGAATTTATTGCCAATATGAGTCATGATATCCGCACGCCACTTACTGGGGTAATTGGTCTTTCCGAGATATTGGAGAAAAATTTAACCAATCCTTTGCATAAAGAAGAGGCACATTTATTGTATGAAAGTGGCAATCAACTCTTAACCATGCTTAATGAGATATTGGAGGATGTGCGCGCAGGCAGTGCCAATGAAATGGACATTCATGAGGAAGTATTTGAATTACGTCAATGTATTGATGATTTAATCAAACTGGAAGCACCAACAGTTGCAGCAAAAAATTTAACCCTTACATGCACTGTTGATTCCAATGTCCCTCAATTTATTATCAGTGATAGAAAAAAAATCCATCACATTTTATTAAATCTTTTGGGAAACGCCGTAAAATTTACTCAAGTTGGGGGTATTACTCTTACGGTCAAACCCTTATCTTTTACTGCTTTTCATACTCTGTTGCATTTTAGTGTTTCAGATACGGGTATTGGCATTCCTGAAATGCAAAAAGATAAAGTGTTTGAGCAGTTTTTCCGTGTTAATCCTTCTTACGAAGGAAATCAAATGGGATACGGTCTTGGTCTTCATATTGTTCAATCTTATGTGACTTTATTAGGTGGTCATCTTACTTTAGAAAGTAAGGAAGGAGAGGGGACTACTATTTCTTTTGATTTAAGTTGCCGTATTGGATGTAAAGAAAATTTAATTGCCAAAGACGAAAGCGATGAGTCGTTTGTGAATCAACATAATGAATCTCAACGCTCGGTATTAGTACCTCCATCCCAGCTTTACGAGAGTCCTCTTCATTTGTTATTAGTCGAAGACAACCCTGTTGCTTTAAAAGTTTTAGAATCATTTGTTGCTAATGAAGGACATCGATTCACATCAGCTATGGATGCTAACAAGGCTTTGGAATATGTCAAAGCAACGCGCTTCGATCTTATTATTACGGATATTGGTCTTGCGGAGATATCCGGAATTGAATTAGTAAAACACATTAGGCAGTGGGAAAAAATAAATAAATTTTTTGCGGTTCCTATCGTGGGCTTAACAGGTCATGCACTAGAAACCGCGCGAGTTGATTGTCTTCATGCGGGAATGAATGAGGTATTTAGAAAACCCATCAACATGCAGATGCTAAAAGATATTATGAAGAAGTGTCATTTGGATAAGCCTATATCAAGCGACGCGATTACTGGAAATCAAAGTTCACAACCATCTATTTCCAGTATTGATTTCGAACTTCCTGTAGCTAAAGAATTATTGTCTTTAGATTCAGTGTCACTTTTTGATACGCAAGAAGGAATGAGATACATCAATGACGTTTCTTTATTGTTTCAGTTATTAAAAGAATTTACTTCATCAACGATACAACAAGACATCCAAAATATGAAAAAGGCTTACATGGTGCAGGATTGGGGGCAAATTGATTACTTGACGCATAAAATAAAAGGAGGGGTTGCCTGTATAGGAACTAGACGTATGTTTTTAGCCTGCCAATATTTAGAACAATATTCTAAAGCAGGAAATCAAGTGATGCGGGATAAACTCTATCATCAGGTAATCGAAGTGAATCAGCAAACTCTTGAAGAGGTCTCGCGATGGTTACATAAGTACACCCATATAGTAGTTAAATAAATACTAAGAGTCATTTTTAAAACAGCAACAAATAAATGTTATTGTTTCTTTTGTGTAGCGAGTTTTATCTTAAAAACACTCCCGATAAAGTGAGTATGGGCGAATTCCCTGCTTGCTCATGCCAATCAATCCGTGACCACTGATAGTGATGATCTTACGCCTTAAGGTTTGATCAACGACGAGGATTTCAGTTTCGTCATGAAGAGATGAAATTGCACTCGATTCTTTTCATATTTGAAAATCCAAAATTGAAGATTGCTTTATCGTATTTTAGAAATCAATTAAATATTTGGTTCGTACGTTAGCAGAGTCATCGTATTAAATCAGCTCTAATTTATTGATAATAATGAAATATCAAAACAGTTGATATGACACATAAGATTAATCCATTGGTTATTTTATTTAATAAATGCTTTCATTTTATTCATTAAGTTAAAAAATAAAGTGAAATTCATAGGCATTAAAACCAACTAGCCTTCACTAATGGAAACTCTTGAAGGAAAAATAAAGGAGTCATGAGGTGTTATTTTTAAGAAGCGAAAGGGGGGGTAAAACATCAATACCAAGAAAGGACTAAGAAATGCGAACAAAAGCATTCATCTTTAGGCACAAATTATTAAATAATTTTTATAAGATTGGGAGAAAAATATGTCCATTGAAGACATAATACACCATACAAACCTACATAAACCAACAGAGCCGCCACCACTAGACTCTCCCATCATTCAGGATATAAATCCCCAAGAGCTTATATTGGAAGTACCGAAATCAAAAAAACTTTTTATCAATAAACATAAAAAAGCAATTATTGCAGTAAGTGCTATGGTATTAGCTGCTGCAGTTTTAGGCGTAGTTGCCTTCTTTGCTTGGCCTGCCGTTGCATCTGCTATTCTGGGATTTGGGGCCTATGGTCTTACTCTGGGGGCCATAGCTGGTGCCAACTTAATAGCTCAAGTGGGCTTAGTTGCTGCTGTATTTGCAGTTGGTGGTTTTATTGCAAGTGGTGGACTTCTTACTGCTGGATCTAAGGTAATAAATCGTATAAGTAAAGCATGGGATGCCTTGTATGAGTCACCCGTTAAGGCTCACGCGAATTTTGAACCTCAACCAGACCCAATAGCGAATAAAGTGAAAAAGTCGTATGATAATGCAGGTAGGATCGAAAAGCCTTCGCCATTAATTTTGCCCCCTTATCCACCGACTCCAGTTGCTCCTTCAGCAGGTTCGGTTGCTTTTTTAACACAAATGCAACAAAAGAAAGAGAACTTCAAGAGATTGGTTGAAATTAATAATCAGTTTATCAATGATGATTCATTGAGCGACGATGAATATACGGGACTCGAAAATGAAAGTGATAATCTTGGGACAGATATTCAGTTGGGCCTCAGTAATCAACAGAATGAAGAGCAACACTCTCCTGGCCTTTCTATTGAGATACAAGCTACATCACTACCTCAACAAGAATCTATAATGAATATCGCGGAACCGTTGCCTCAAAATACAGGCAGTATCAAAACGCCTTCACCATTAAGTTTGTTTGTGCCCCCAACGGCTTCGGTTGCCCCTTCAACTGGTTCGGTTACTTTTTTTACCCAAATGCAAGAAAAGAAAGATAAATGTATGCGGCTGGTTGAGATCAATAATCAGTTGTTAAATGGTACATTGAGTAAAATAGAAAAGAGGCAGCTGAAGACTGAAATTGCAAATCTTGAGGAAGATATCCTATCAAATCGGCAAAATAAGTTGGGTCAAAACAAACAGAAAGAAGAAAGAATCCCATCTGACTTATCTAATCAATTTAAAGATGAATATCTTAGGATGAGGTCGTGTAATGAGAGTCCAATTCAAACGCAAACTGAATCCAGCAATATAGTAAAGTGATTCCATGAGAATATTTATTGTGTCTAAGGTAGGAACAAATTGATTTATTGATTTAACGATCCGTATTAAAGAGTGCATTACATTAGGTTGAATACTTTGTTTTTGGCAAGGGGTGCTAATAAAGAGTTTTAACGAGGATTAATCGCTTAAATATTTCATTAACACCCAGTTTAGCTTATAAATTTAAAGCTATTTTCAAAAAATTTGAGCTCTCTGATAGGGGCTCTCTCTTATTAAGGTCTTGTGTTTCAGGGATTTTTTCCTGAGAAAAGAATTGAAAACCACTTCGTAAAAGGGCACCTTGTTCCTCTTTAGAGGAAATGGTTGATGTGGGAGCTAATGTTTTTTTAGGGGTAATTTTCACTAACCCCATTCCACCATTTCTCTGTAGAGGCGTTTCATAATGGAATGATAACTGCAAATCCTCTTCTCCAGTGAGTTCAATTTTATAGGTCGCCAAGATACGAAATAAAGAAAGTAATTCCGTCATCGCAATTCGCAGACCTGGACAGCGTCGTGCTCCTGTTTTGAATGTAAGAAACCTGCCTTCTTTTTGCAATACTCCAGGTTTATAAGAATCTGGGTCTTCCGAAAAGAAGTTGGCGTTATAAAGTTCTTTATTTTTTTGTTTCGGTCCCCATCGTTCTGGAAAGATGTCATTTGAAGTGATTAATTTTTTACCAATAATTTTTTGTCCCTCTTCAGAAAGAACGATGTCTGGGAAATGTTTCTCATGGGTGTGCAAATTTTGCATAGGTATAAACACTAAGGCACCCGCAGGTAAAGTAAAAGAAAAATCATCAATATTAAGAGTGATGGCCTCGTTAATTATCTCCGGCACAATAGGGGCTGGAGGGGATAATCGTAACGCCTCAAGTAAAACAGCTTCAGCATAAGATAAAGCATCTTCCTTTTTAACCACATCCCAAGGAGAGTGCAATTCAAAGGCTTCGCCTGCTAAAATTTTTTGCTTTACTTCTTGTTTGATTAGGGTATAGATTCTTTTATCTTGGAGCGCGATTTTTAGAGATGCAATCAATGCTGTAGCGGTCGCATCAAAGCCTAATAAGGGAATAAACAAACTTTCATTGATGACATCTCTTATCAAGGTAGATAGCAGTGTATTATCTAGGTGCAGTTGTGAATATTTGATCAATGACTCGCATTGTTCTGCAGTGAGTTTTGTAGTGGAGTTGATCCCCATTTTTTGCAATTCACTCGCTGCATCTGGATTGCTTAAAACGCGCACTTTTAACAAGTAATTAAGCCAACTTTGTTCTGCCATTAATTGCGTTGAAATTGCATCTAACGAAAAAATGAGATTGTAGCCCAGGTTCAATACTTTACCTCTTAGAGCGAGTAGCTCTTTTTTCTCTGAATTTTTAATGGGATCTAAGCTAAATAAGCAATCTATTAACTCTTTTGTTATGGTTGAACTATAAAGTTGCTCAAAAGGTTCAACAACTTCTTTTCCAAAGTAAGTTGCAATCAATACCCTGCGTGAGAGTCTATCCATTATTTCACTTAATGATTGTCTCCGAACTATTTGCTCCAATTCATATTCTTTAAAAAAATCAGCAACAATTTCAGCAACATTTCGTCGATTTGCTTCATTACGAGAAAGAATGGATGCGCGAATTTTTGAGTGAGCTTCTGATCCTAAAACAGAGGACATTAAATTGTCAGAGCCTAATATAAACGCTAAACGTTGGAAAAGGGGTTTTTGACCAAATTTTTTCTCATTAGCTTTTTCATAGAGTTGTTTAATTGCCTGCTGATTAGAAAGAACAAATACCTTTGTTAAATCAGGTAAACTGAAACACGCTATCCCGGAACCCTCGTCAAGAGAATGAGCGCCAAGTTCCGTAATAAAAGTCATAAAATAAGATTGCAGTTGTGCTTTTTTAGCAGGATTAGCTTTTAATAAAGTAATATCTTTTAAAAATGTTAAATAATGGCTTAGAGAAGGATAGGTTAATTTTCCAACGATATCTTTTTCTTTTTTTGCTTCTATACCTGGCGAGCTACCATTCCATATATTAGAAATATACGAAGAAATATTTTTAACCTTTTCAATAAGAGTATCCATCATGGAATCCCAAATAAAAAGGGGTAAAGGCTCTTCACTCATTATAATATAGTCTAATTGATCATCTTGCTCTTCCATAAAACTCCTCATAATTATAACGATGTGAAACCGGGTATTGTAACCAAAAATCCTGCATTTTGCAGTGTAACCTGCGATTGCTAGCGTGAATCAGAAAAAATAGGCAGCATATTTGCAAATGATTCTCATTTGTGTAATAAGGTAGGATTAGGATTTGATTACAGAAGGGATTATTAAAAAATGAAATTTATTTGCAAAATAGCGATTTTTATCAGTTTGACCCCATGCGCATTTGCTAATCATTTTTTTTCCTATTGCCCTGTTCATACTTGGCATAAAGTGAATAGTTTGCATGGGGAGTGGGAGGTCAATTTGCGGATGATTAACGAAGAGGGGCTCTTTGTGGATAAGGGTTGTCAGCCGATCAATCGAGTACAACTTTCAACCGCTAACCCCCTCATTTATGGATTTGGTTTTAAGGATGATGCTACTTTTGATATTGCCTATACGGTAACTGCTGTTCAATTGACAAAAGGTTCAGGCTTTGAATCCAAAGTTTGTGTCTTTGTAGTCACAGCCAATGGCCCGGCACAACCAGATATCCAGGCCCTAAGTTATCACGGCGCAACCTGTCAATGGAAAATTATACCTGGCGTTGGAGAGGATTTTAGTGTGAGTTAAAGTATGAAGATTACATGTCTGTGTACTCTTGATACGCGATTTATCTCAATCAGATATGCTTTATGCCTCTCTATTATTTATTTTTTAAACGTAACGCCTTGTCATATAATTCATTTTTACTGGCATTACTCAGCTTACAGGCAATAGCTACGGCTTGTTTTAAGGGAAGTTCTTCCAGTAAGACTTGGAGTAATTTTTCATGTGCATCACGTTCGATAGGGGTGGGGCGTGGAGGAATAATTAAAACAAATTCCCCTTTTATATGAGCAGGCTCTGCTAATAACCACTTTCTGATTTCACAAATAGTGCCAATAAGAAAGCGTTCAAACGTTTTGGTTAGCTCCTTAGCTAAAACAATATCACATTCTTCACCATAGATATCGCCAACGTCATTGAGACAATCAACAATGCGATGAGTTGATTCGTAAAAAATTAACGTATGAGGCTCTGCGCGCAAAGATTCAAGCTTTACTTTTCTCGCCTGTTGTTTTGCCGGTAGGAAGCCTAGAAAGAGAAATGAATCGCAAGGAACTCCAGCGGCGCAAAGTGCTGTAATGAGAGCACAAGGACCAGGAATAGGGATAACAGGGATAGCATTTTGGTGTGCCAGTTTCACCAATAAGAAACCAGGATCACTAATTAAAGGAGTTCCAGCATCACTGATTAATGCGGCAGATTTCCCTCCTAATATTTGCTCTATCAAATCGTTGCTTTTATTATTTTCGTTGTGTGCATGTAACGACTCGAGATGGTTTTTTATTCCTAAAGCGTTTAATAATTGTGCTGAATGACGTGTGTCTTCCGCTAAAATAAAATCAACGGACTTAAGTATTTCTAATGCTCTAAGCGTAATATCCTCACGGTTTCCTATAGGAGTCGCAACAATATAGAGAGTGCCTATGCCTGTTGCTAGTGAGTTATTCATAGTTTATCCTCTTGAGTTATTGCTTACTTAATGTCATGAAACATGTTAATAAATTCAATAAAAATTAGGGTGTTTTTTTTACTGATCTCTACTTCCTTTCTTTGCCAATGTACTACAGCAGTTACCTCTCCTGAAATGGTAACACCTGTATCGGTGTCAGAACCCAAAGCAGAAAAGAAAAAATTAGTAAGTCCATATTCTAAACCTACTTCAAGTTACCTTGCTCAGGCTAAAACCCAAGAGGGAATAGAAAAGCAACGCTCTTTACTGAACGTTGCAGGCCATTTGATTTCAGAAGGCAAGTGGCGACAAGGTTATGCTATTTTAACACAGACTTCGGGTTTAACGCCGATACTTGCAGATGAAAAAAATCTTTTATTGGCACAAATTGATCTGATTCGAGATCGTCCTCAAAAGGCGTTAGGTCAATTAGCCAAGATTACAGGACAAGATGAGTTATCTCTTTATCAACAGACTCAATATCACGAGCTTCTAGCAAAAGCTTACGGCACGGCAGGCATGCCTTTAGATTCAGTAAAGGAACGTATAAAACTCGAATCGTTAATCCCCGATAATGAAAATCAAACAAATAACCGCCGTGCGCTTTGGTTGACACTCATGCGTATTCCTCAGTCTGAATTAACTGCTTTAGCTGCTAAGCAGCCCGAACAATCGGTTTTACAAGGATGGATTCAATTAGCGTTGATTTCACATAAATATAGGGATCATTCAAAATCCTTGCTTGCCGCTTTAGATCAATGGCAATCTCATTTTAGCGATCATCCCGCAAACCAGATTCTGCCTGACCCATTGGATTCGATTGCAGACAAAATTCATGACCGACCAAAACAAGTCGCTCTTTTATTGCCTCTAACTGGTGCATTACAAGGACCAGGAACCGCGGTTCGTGATGGGTTTATGGCAGCGTCTCAAAGTAATCCGGGTGATGCGCTAATAAGTGTGAAAACTTACGATACTAACAGCAGTGATGTGACCGCATTGTATCAAAAAGCAATAAATGAAGGTGCAGATTATATTGTAGGTCCTTTAACAAAATCACAAGCAGCTGCAGTGGCAGCATTACCGCATCCTGTTCCTACCTTGCTATTAAATGACTCCGATACCCCTATCCAAGAAAATTCTTATTCATTTGGCCTTTCACCACTCAATGAGGCAACTCAAGTAGCAATAAGAGCAAAGAATAAAGGATATAGTCGCGCCCTCATTATTGCACCGGGAAATGCTTGGGGTAATGAGATCAGGAAATCATTTAGTCAACAATGGCAAAAAAGTGGGGGGCATATTGTTGATACGTTTTTATATGGTTCTAATGATGATTTAAATAAAAAAATGAAAGATTTTTTACAAATTAGCAACAGTCAAATGCGTGAAAGAAAAATAAAAGAGTTGCTAGGCCAAAAAATTCAAGCTGTAACCAGTCGTAGACAAGACTTTGATATGATCTTTTTATTGGCATATCCCTCTAAGGCACGACAGATTATGCCTTTGTTAAATTATTATTATGCTGGAGATGTCCCTGTTTATGCTACTGCAAGTGTTTATGGAGGTAGCGCAAATCCATTGAAAGATAAGGATCTTGATGGGGTTATTTTTTGTGATATCCCTTGGGTTTTTGCACATCAAGCAGGTTCACGAAATTGGCCAGAACAATTTAATAGTTATAATAGACTGTATGCTTTAGGAACAGACAGCTATACTTTGGCGACTCAATTGAATCAGTTGATGTTATTCCCCGCAGATGAGGCACGCAGGGGAGACGGTATTTTATACCTTAAACCATCACAACAAGTAGCACATGTATTAGAATGGGGACAGTTTAGAAATGGTCTGGTGCATTCTTTGGGTGAGACAGTTTAATTGAGGACTCAAGAAAAAGGACGTGTGGCTGAAGAAAAGGCTTTAGTCCACCTAACAAAACAACGCCTTAAATTGGTTATGAAAAATTATCGTTGTCGTTTTGGCGAAATTGATTTAATTATGCACGATAATAATTACCTTGTTTTTATAGAGGTTCGTTCACGAGTTTCTAATCAATTTGGTGGTGGTATTTCAAGTGTTACTTATACAAAAAGGCAAAAAATACTAAAAACAGCCTCATGTTTTATACTTGAACATCAAAAGTATAATCAATTTGTGCTTCGTTTTGATGTTGTAAGTATTGATGGAAATGCGGCATCAATTAGCTGGATAAAAGATGCTTTTGGAGCAGATTATTGATCTAACATTTAGGGTTTGTGCACAATTCATTCCTATTCCCTATGATGTCCTGCGCATATGCAATGTACAGACAGTTGGGGATTGGTTGCAACAGACCCTCGTTTTTACTGAGGTAGAGGTTTAATATTATGGTACAAATGGAAGAACGAGTGAGACATTTATTTGGTTTAACTATTGAAACCAAAATTGCTCTTGCTGATGCTTTATCCGATTCAATTGCTAGAGCCGGACAACGTTTAGTAAATTGTTTGCTTGCTGATGGAAAAATATTACTTTGCGGGAATGGTGGCTCGAGCGCTAATTGCATGCATTTTGCGAGTGCGATGCTCAATCAATTTGAAGTGGAAAGACCATCGCTTCCTGTAATTAATTTAAGTACGGACGCAACCAGTTTAAGTTCTTCAGCTAACGAGAATCATTACAATCAGGTTTTTGCCCGACAAATACAGGCTTTAGGCCAAGAAAATGATGTGTTGCTTTTGTTAACTACCTCAGGGAACTCGGATAGTATGTTACATGCACTTCATGCCGCAAATGAACGAGGCATGGATGCTATTGCTTTAAGTGGACGTGATGGAGGAGTTCTTGCCAATCATTTAGGACCCGAAGATATTGAGTTGCGTGTTATTTCTGATCATTCTGCTCGCATTAGAGAAATGCATTTGTTCATCTTACATTGCTTTTGTGATTTAATTGACCAGTCGTTATTTGGTCAACTTTTGGGGTAAAACATGCATTTAAAATTAAAATCAGTCTTTTTTCTTTTAATAGCGTCTTTATTAACAGGATGTGTTGCTGCTGTGGTTACAGGAGCGGTTGCAGGAATGGTGTATGATAAGCGCGGTGTTGTAACAATGGAGGCCGATGCTCGTTTATTTCATCTTATCCACAAAGCCATAGTGACAAACCATCAGTTTAGTGATTCGCGTGTTATTGTAACAAGCTTTAATCGCGTAGTATTACTGGTAGGACAAACACCAACGCCTTCTCTACGTAGTTTAGCGGAAAAAATTGCTCGGGGAACCCCAGGGGTTCATCGCGTTTATAACGAAATCACTGTAGGTTACCCAATTCCGCTCACAGAACGCTCTAAGGACAGTTTGATTACAAGTCAGGTGCGTAGCAGAATGCTAGCCAAAAAAG
This sequence comes from Legionella sainthelensi, assembly GCF_900637685.1. Classification (NCBI taxonomy): domain Bacteria; kingdom Pseudomonadati; phylum Pseudomonadota; class Gammaproteobacteria; order Legionellales; family Legionellaceae; genus Legionella; species Legionella sainthelensi. Next base: position 4,135,770 of record NZ_LR134388.1, on the reverse strand, counting down.
GTCTAGAGTCAGGATCAATACGTATTGTAACAGAAAATGGTGTTGTTTACCTGATGGGTATTGTTCATGATGAGCAAGCAGCTCTTGCAGTTGATGTCGCACGTCGAGTGAATGGGGTACGTAAAGTGGTCAAAACGTTTCAATACATACACTAGCTAAATATGTTAAAACAAGGACGTTTGATTTTATTCATCATGGGAATTTTCTTATTGCTTCCAGGCTGCATTAGCGGATTATGGACTGGCGCAACATTGGTTTATGACCGACACGATGTCTATAAAAAGCTCGATGATTACAGTTTATTTTTAAAGGTGAATAACGCAATAATGGTTGATAATTTATTTAAGAATAATCAATGCGTTATTGATATAGCTGTTTTCAAAGGAGATATTTTATTGGTTGGTCATGTACCAACTCCGGAGCTTAATAATGAATTACGTCGACGGTTAACAACAGTAAAAGGCTATAGACGAATGTTTAATCAAGTAGGGGTGAGTTCTACGCCATCTAACTCAATGGAAGACAGTTGGATAACTACTAAAATTAGAAGCCAAATTTTTGCTGATGGATCTATCGATCCAAATGCATTTAAAGTGATTACCTCTGATCGAATTGTTTATTTAATGGGGGATGCGCATGAAGATCAGGCTCTAAAAGTAATAAATATTTCGAGAAGAACAGCAGATGTTGTTCGTGTCGTAAAGTTGCTAAAATATTTTACTTATCAAAATCAGCTTGGTAAGCCCAACAATATTAGGGTCGGTTGATATTTGCTCTCCCAACGCCGACATGCCGCATTTTATCCCTGAGGGATTCCTCATACTCATCTACTTGAGTTTAAAATAAATTCCATAGAAGAGCTTGAAGGAACTTTTCAATTCATAACTACTTGTGAGCCTACGTCTTATTGGTTGTATTCGGATGAATACATCTTGTTAAGTAAACAAGACTCACAAAATGATGCTCGAGAGAGTGTGATCGTAGTGCAACAAGATGGTATGCTCAATATGACGCTTATGAGGATAAATATGTTGCTTATCTTGAATTATGTGCTAATTACAGCTCATCGTATTCGAGCTCTTTAGCTCATGCAAGGAACACTCTTGAACAAGGCGTTCTCCTTTTGCAGCCAAATCGGGGTCATACTTTAAATTATATTTTTTATAAATAGCATGAATAAACGCTTCATAATTATCGTGATCATTAACATCATCAAACATATAATTAGGATGACTAGAACGCTCTAGCTCTAAAAGATAAACATCATTTTTACCTTTATCTGCTAAAGTTTGGGCAATATTTTTTGTATTTTTGCAGGTAACCACGGTATCTTTTTTTGATGTTATAAACACAATTGGAATTTCTTCAGGAAATTCTTCAACACTTGTTAGTGGCGAGGTGCCTTGAGGATCGTACTGCATCAAGTTATATTTCTTAAAAAAAGAAAAACCCGAAGTGATCGCACTTGTAATTTTTTTTGAAACAAAATCTACTGGGATTGTATTTGTTACTCTGCCGGGTATAACATTTTGTACCGAATCAATAGCCCCCTCTAAAACCACTAATTTTACTTCCGGATATTTTTCTTTTGCAAAAGCGCAAAATGTGGCAGCGGTACCTCGAGAGACACCCCATAAAATAAGTCCCTGTGTTTTATCTTTACTAACTAGCCAGGAATCATATTTTCTTCGATGGGATTGCATATCGGTTTCTTGACCAATACTCACCTGCGAAAGAATCGGAGCATGAAATGCTACTGATTCTGTTTTTGGTATACTCGATGTAAAGTGAAATCCATAATACCAATTTGATCCCCAGGTTATAGCCGAGCCTAGTATTTTAATAGGATTAAAATAGGATAAGTAAGAATCAAAAGGCTTTAAATTTACATCGGCAATCTCCACACCTATATGTAATTTATAAATTACATTAAGAGGTGAAAGGTTATTACGTCCCGTACACCACATTGTCTCGCCAGTTGTTGCAGTAATTTTTGATTACCTACATACTTAAGTGCTTGAGTTTGAGAAGACCCATTACCTTGAAAAAATAGAGTATCGCATAACTCTCCTGACTCTATCCCACTTAATTCTTTTTTTTCTTCCATAGCCCTATAAGTCAATTGCTTATCTTAAAAGCATCATACCAAACTAATAAAGATAGAAAAATAAAAACTCTGTATTTATTTTAGATTGAGAAACCCCCTTAGGTTAATACTTTTTGAAGTAATCTAAAACTAATTTTAGGATGAATCAGACCTTATTAAGGGTGTCCTCGCCGCGTCAAAGAGCTCTCTGATAATCTTGGTTAACGGGGCATTTTTTTATGTATGAAAGGGAAAGCACCACCCTAAAGAAAAGGCAATCAAGTAATTAAAAATCATATGCTCCACAATAACCCTCTTAGTCAATAACGTGAGAAAATATCTTGAAAATTAAATGCACCGCATGATATTTTCGCAGTTTTAAACCTACCTTGTTGTTTGTTAGTGCAAAACAGAGGATTACCCATTATGAAAAAATTTTTATTGCTCTTTCTTGTGGCATCATATTCCTTCGCAAATACCGCGCAAACAAACAAATGTGAGACCAAACGAAACGTTTTTATAGATAACGATCAAACAAAAGTGTGGCAGACAACAATCTGCCCTAACCAACCTCTCGCATACCATACGCACCAAACGGCTAGAGTAGTTACCGCTGAAAGAAATGTGACGCTTTTAGTAAAATACAAGTCTGGTGAGCAAAAAACCATGGTGCTAAAAGCGAACACCCCCAGATTTTTAAGCAAACAGCAAGGTCTTGAACCCCACCAGGATGTTAATTTATCGGGAACACCCATTAAAGTCACTGTTGTGGAGCTGAAAAACTAACGAGTCTGGTTCTTAACGTTCATGGGATTTTGGAGCACGGTGCTCTATTGCACGTGCGTGTTGTCTTTACACGTACTGATTAAGGAACAAATCGCCTTAAAGTCCAGGTTTCATTAGTACGGATTGCTGCTATTGAGTCCGACAACCGGTGTTCATTTAATTGATAAAACTTTATCTCTTCCGGAACAATCGTATACCCAACATACTCTCGAGGCATTTCTGGAAGTGTTTTTTTATATTGATCCCTTAAAGCAGCTAACTCTTCATCTAACTCCCGTTGTTTTTTTATCAGCTGTCCGGACTTTGTGCCATAAACTAAAAAACGTAACCTTCGTTCTTGATCATAAGTCACCCAATTTTTTAAATTTTCGCTTTCGTCAACTGGCCTTACACTACCTGCGACAGTAACTTGTCTTTGTGTATTCGGTAACAGAAAAGTAAAAGAAGCATAAGGATTAACTGAAATATGTGCTACTTTCGCACTACCCAGTTGGGTAAAAAAAAGCAAACCCTGTTCGTTTATTTCACGAATGGCTACTGTTCGGCTTTTTGGAAGCCCATTTTCATCTACTGTCGCTAGAACACCCATCTTAAATGGCAGCGCTTCTGTCTCTAGCCAAAACTTCATTAATCTGGATAACCAACTGTAATCAACTTGCTCAGGTAACTCGTCTAAAAACCAGTTTCTGTCGGTAAATTGCATTTTTTATATCACTATTTTTCTATTCAGACGAGTTGGATTATATTACTAAACCTGTAATCATCATAACTGTAGCAGTCACTAGTTATCATTTTATGGGGGTTAGGACAAAGCCAATAAATCAAGAACCCCATTCTTAAGATGAGGTAGTAGGAGATTTCTCTTTCTTATATGAACTTAAATATGATCGCACTTGATAGAGTGAACAAAGACAATCAAAATATCATCAGCAACTTATTGCAGTTCTATATGTTTGAGCAGAATCAACGGTCTGCTTTTAAACATTTTGAACTTGGGCAAGATGGAAAGTATCTCCAATACCCCTATTTTGAAAACTACTGGTCTGAAGAACAAAGATTCCCATATGCCGTTCAGTATAAGGGCCAAGTTATTGGGTTTTCATTAGTACATGATATTACGCTCAATGAATCTCTAAGGTGGAAATTAGCCGAATTTTTTATAATGCCTGAATTTAGAAGGCAAAATATTGGAACCGAAGCAGCCCTCACTACCATCAAATCTCATCCTGGCAGTTGGGAAATTTCTGTCCTGGAAGACAATAATCCTGCAAAAATGTTTTGGTTACGGATTCTGAAGCGGTTATCGGCTAAGTATCAATCCTACAGATACCAGAATTATGAGGTTTTTGAGATCGCTCCTTAATTGATGTCTTTGGGGAAATTATAGCTTTGAGATTATTGACTCATTACTATCATATATCTCGATTCTGGGAGATTTCTGACGAATAAGTTTTGATTTCTACGGTAACTTTTGCATAAACGCTATTTTAGTCCAACAAATAAACTTTGTTATGTAATTCATTGGAGTTATTAGAGGTAGCGGGAAAATGTTTTGCTAGCAATGTTCCCATCTCTAAAATTGCATTTTTCAATCCAAACGCTAGTTGATTTTTCTTAATGTCATGAATCACCAAATCTTTGATATGTTGCCAATCTTCTTGTGATAATTTTTCACTGATGGCGGTATCACCTTGTACACAAACAATGTGTTCAAATAGAGAGATATAGATCACCACTCCGGTACTCGTAGGTGTTTTTGCGACGTGTAAATTAAAGAACGCTTGATGTGCCGCACGGGTTACTTCCTGCTGCATTTCTTTTTGCGAAATAAAAAATAATTTCAAATGGGGAATTAGTCCTGCCAAAAACAACCCTAAAATAAAAGCTGCAATTTCTGTAAATAAAAAAATGGGCAACCCAACTGAGAGAATATGCTCTTCACCCCACGTAGATCCGGGCTTCATTTCAGTCATGCACCATAATGCGGCAAAAGCAATCAAAGAAAAAACAAATCCTACCATCATATTTGCATGGTGATAATGAGCAGAACAAGTAGCAATCACAGGAACAATTTCACCACTGGTGTTGTGTTCAGCATTAGTAATTGCCGCTTCTAATTCCAGAATTTGCTCGGTAGTTAATGAATGACTGGCTTTTTTCATCCCTTATTCCTTAATTATTATGAACACACCATCACCAAGATCCTGTTGAACCACCACCGCCTGAAGATCCTCCACCAAACCCACCACCGCTCCCACCTGCTTTAGCAGCAGCCCACAACAGATAGCCTATGACCGTAGCCAATAATACAATTAGGGCCCATCCCCATCCCCTTCGACCACTTTTAAATAATGAAACAATTACAGCAGTAATTAAAATGACGCTACCAATAAGTAATGGCCACGCCCACCAAGGTTGTTTTGGAAGAGGAATGCTCTGTCCTCTCACGAGGGCAGCTAAGCCACGCACTCCTTCTGAAATACCTAAAGCATAATCATTATTTTTAAAATTAGGAATAATCAGATTTTGCATAATGTCTGTTGCTTCATTATCGTAGCGATGCTCATAGGCTTTCCCTAATTCAATACGCGCTTTTCGATCGCCTTTTGAAACCAACAATAAAACACCATAGTTACGATCTGGTGAGCCAATACCCCAATTATTAAATAATTCTGATGCATATTGTTCGATGCTTAGCCCTGAAGCATCATAGTGAGCAAGAGAAGGAATGGTCACTACATAAATTGGAATGCGTTGTTCATTCCATACCTGAAAAATCAGCTCATTAATTTGTTTTGTGGTAGTGGGCTCAAGAAGATTTGCCTCATCAACGATGAAGCTATCATTCGTTGGCTTATTAGGAAAATTTATCGCAAAACCAGATGTCGTGATAACTAAAGAAAGCATAATAAACAATAATTTTTGCCAAGCCTGATAATATTTTAATATCACAACTTTCTCCCTGTGAGCACCACCGATATTATTATAGCATGGGGTGTTTAATAATGATTAAAAATAGGGTGGTGGATTAAAAAAACACATCCGTTTTCTATAATAATGATTGAATTCCTATTACAAGTATGGCTGAATATTTTTCTTTAACTTTGCTAGATAACGTTTATGGATTCATCGGTTCCCTAAATTAATGAGGTGTCAACAGACCCTAATTATTTTGTAATTGTATGCTCAGTTCCTTAGGAAGGTATTTCAGATTGTTTTTAATGAAGTCATGATTTTTATTTTTGCCTACAAAAAACAGGGCTTGATTGCGCAATGAAGGTGCAGAGTCTCTAATGCCGCATAATTTAAGCCAGTTTGCTTCCTGCACTGGATTTTGGTTGGCGAATACATTTGCTCCTTTATCCATAAACGTCACTTTGTTTAGGTTGGGAAACACCATCGTGAGTAGTTTAAGTTGTGTTGTGTGATCTTTAGCAGAGCTGTAAGTGATGACACAATGGGTAATCGTCGCAAGCGCTATTTTTTGCTGGCTTAATTTCTCCAATACATCAAGCCAATCACTACCCAGATCAAGTGTTGTCACGGAGCTTGGTATACTGGTAAACGCTTGGGCTAACTCCTCGCCACTTTTTTGGCCAAGTTTATTAAGACTCAAGTCCAAAGTAGTTATAGACGTTGGGATACGGGCAAAGGCTATTGCGAGTTCCGCGCCACTTTTTTCGTTAAGGCTATTCGTACTTAAATCAAGGGCAGTAACTGATGTCGGAATACTAGCAAAGATTATTGCGAGTTCTTCACCGCTTTTCTTACTAAGATGATTAAAACTTAAACTAATGCGCGATATAAAGGGCGGAAATTTTTCAAAGGTTGCTGCCAATTCGTTGCTACTTTTAAAGTTAAGATTATTAAGACTTAAGTCAAGAGTAGTGACAGAGGATGGAATACTAGCAAAGATTTCAGCTAGTTCTCGTCCAGTTCTTCGGCCTAGACGATTAAAACCCAGATTAAGCGAAGTCACCGACTTGGGAATCTTCGCAAAGGCAATTTTTAATTCGTTAACACCTCTTTGCCCTAGGAAATTATGGTACAAATTAAGTGCGATCACTGAAATAGGAATGTTCGCAAAGATGAGCGCTAACTCCTCGCCATTTCTTTGGTGAAAATGATTGTACTCTAAATTTAGTGTGGTCACTGACGTTGGAATTTTTGCAAAAGCTAATCCTAATTCCTCGACACTTTTGCAACCTAGGTCATTGTTGGTTAAATCAAGGGTATCCGCTGTATTCGGTATGTTGGCAAAAGCAGTCTGAAATTCATTCGCAGTTACATTTTTAAGAGTCAGTTTATGGGTGTGCACGAGCGGTTCTCCATTAGTGAAGAAGTTCATTAGTGTGACTAATGATAAAATTCAAAAAAAGAGGTGAGTACACATCAACGGATCTTACTAAGATAAGCTAAATATGTTGTGACATACCTCATCTTAGCGAGAACCCGTTTAATCATTAAAACTAGGAAGCCAGTTCTCCTCTTATGCCTTTGGGAGAAGATTATCGCGTGGGAAATATTGTAACATATGGTTAAAATTTAATCCACGAAATGGCTTTGTAGCAGTATTTAAATCATCATTTAATTGGTTTTAATCGTGAAAAGTATTTAGGATGCCGTGGTAAAAGAAATTATTTTTTACCGAAATATCACCCGAAAAAGGGAAGTCTAAGCTAAACGCGATCCCTAAATTAAATCCCAGTACCACTGCCACAACGATGATTGGTATTAAATCGATAAATTTTGATTGGCCACGGATAAAACCTAAGGTCAATGTTAAAAAAATGGAGCCAATAATGAGAGCCCCACTTAATTGGCTAGGGATAACACTGTATAATTGATTAATCCTATCTCGCCGCAGTTTATGAACGTTATTAAGATTGTGTAGTGCTTGCGAATAGTACACTTTTTCTAATTGCGTGGTTGGTGTAAAGGACTGCATGTTTTTATATAGTTCTCTTAATGCTTGGGCAGCAGTTGGACTTTCTTTTCCTTTTTCCATGCTTTTCCACTCCTCTACTCTTACGGCAACCGTATAATTACGGATGGCCTCTGAAAGCTTTATTTTGCTTTCTTGTGGAAACACGGCAATATTGTGCGTCATTACCGCTAAGAAATTAGCTTCCTGGGCGGCATTATCCTGTGCTTTTAATAGATAATTCCAGGCAGTGATAAGAATAAACGCTAATAATACAGAAAATCCACCGCTTAGGATGGCAATGATGGAATTGGAGCGTTCAAAATGATCTTTATCATTAGCTACAGAAAAAAACGAGAAGAGATAAACGCCGCGCTTAGTGTAGTAAAAACAAGAAAACAGATAAAGATAACTACTACCCACCAAAATGGAACAAGATCAATTAATTGTCGCAACATCCCTCACCTAATCTGACGAATATAACTCGATGATTACCTTATCAGGAAGTTATTCCTGGAGCAATGCCACCGCTAAAAATAGATATCAATCGCTACCTATCTGGTTATTTAAATCACGCACTAACATGCATTTTTGTGTAGTTGGCGACGATGTAATAAGTAGCAGTTGTGGATAGGGCCCCAAAAAAACACCATACGGATCCGAAGGCTAAGGCATAAAAAACTGTGGCGACAATAAAACCTATAATCGTTATCATACCAATAATCCACATGCTTTTAATACTGGAGATAAAAAATGGAACAATGACGGCAATCAGGTAGGCTATCGTTAAAACTATATCAAGAGTATAGGAATAGAAAACATGTTTCATAGAAGAAACGCTATAGGTCAAAGCAAACATGGGGTAATCAATATGGTGGTCGCTAATAACGGCGGTATGCTGATGCGCAACTAAGCGAAATAAAATTTTACTCGCGGCAATAATACCAATGATAAAAACAATAAGGAGTACATTTTTACGCTTTTTATTCTCTTCTAAAAGATACAAACAACCCGATAGCCAAATTGGCCAAAAAGCACCGGCAAAAAATAGAAATCCATAAATACCTATTTTGTTTAAAAGGCTCATAGAATCACCCTACATTAAGGTAATCCAGACAATGCCTTCTAAAGCTTGTTGTACAGCAAAAAATAAAGGAGTAAGTGCAAAAAGAAATAACGGATAAGTGCGTGCTTTGAGCAAAGAGCAAATACCAACGGCAGCAATAACACCAGCAGCAGTAAAACTGGCAGAAGCTGAAAAGCACATAGTTTCATCCTGAAAATATAAAGTCTGTAACTAATCACTATACCTTAAAAAAGGCTATCGCAAAATGAGTTAAAGACAAGCGTGATTTATTCTTAATGCACGAGGTATGTTGTGCGTGTTACAAAAATGCAAACAATCGACTAATCTCACCATTTTAGCTACCATTGATTTTGGATGCGGTGGCTAATAATTGGTAAACATGTCCAGGTGCTGCAACGATTGTTGAGTCCAGATGTGCAGAGATTTTATGATAAGTTTAGAGTTAGTTTCTTTAAGAGAGGGTAGTTTCAGTTCTCCATTATCCTGGGAACTACGTATTCAAGAATATAAAGAACAAGTTCTGTGCAGACTATTGGTGTTGATCACATGGCCGCTGCACACCATGTGGTGTTAGTAAGCTTGAGTGAGTTAATTAAAAATGCACTGGATGCAGATGCGAAAACATTATTTATTGATGATCAGTCAACTGATAAAGCATCTATAAGTGTATTTGATGATGGGAGTGGATTTTCTTCTGAATTTTTAGGGCATGATACGACCATCTCGATTATGCTGTTAAGTTAGCAGGACAATCTGCCATTCTTTCTGATAAAGGGACAATCGAAATTAGGTGGTCATGGCAGAGGCTTGGCACAGGCTTATGAAGTGATTAAACATGATCTGCTCTAATCGTTGCGATGGAAATCACGGGGCAAATATTCGCTTTAATTCATCCATTACTCCGGTTTTAGCAACAGATATTAATCAATCTTTTAATACCTCAAGACAGGTATCCAGCAGTCGCTATTGTCAATTTGATTCAGCGGAAGAGGCGGAAAAAGTAGTGAGTTCCATACTGAATAATTTTAGATTTTTTTCAACCGCGCGCCGAAAAAATAAAAGTACAGCGCCGCTCATGTCGTCAGAACAAAATACGACGCTAAATTCTTCTTCATTGACATAGTCAAAGCGAATGGTGCTGCTATATCTTATCCGTCAGTGCCACGCACAAGGAGCACTGGCGTTGGGGCAATGCGAACAATATTCTCTGCCACGCTGCCCAGAAAGAAGCGGCTAAAGCCGCGCCGGCCATGTGTGCCTATAACTAATAAATCTGCAGGCCATTCTTTTGCTGCCTCAACAATGATCTCTGCCACTCGACCTTGTAATGGTTTTAATTCCAAAACCAATGTATCGACTTTAGTGGGTGATTGGCTAATTATTTTTTTTGACGCGCTATTTAATAACTTTTCACTATCTTCCCGCCAAGAAGCAATAATTGAAACATAGTCAAAAGGTGGCCCACCATAGTTGATAAAAGTCTCATCAATAACATGGATGATTCGCACATTAGAGTTTTGATCTTTAGTGAGTTTTATTACTTCTTCTACTAAAGAATCAGATATCTTGTTACTCCAATCAAGTGCTAGCATAATATTTTTATACATTATAATGGCTCCTTGCTCGTAAAGCGGTTATGGCCCATATGAACAAAGTATAGACCTGCCGATTGTAATAATGATTTTGTAATTTCTTTTTTTAAAAAAGGCTTGTTTTTAGTTAGTTTGTGTGATTGATTTTTATTTCCTATATTTTAAGCTTCTAAATAAATGACATTATTTCTTAGTTTAAAATGAGTATCAAAAGGGGTGGATTGTTTCTGTAATGCATTCAATAACCACTGACAATCCTCATCATTGGCATAGTTAAGTTTAAATTTTTTTCTCTCAAAAGGACTCAATTTAAGTTGTTTCAACTTTAATTCTGTAGTATCAAATTCCAAAAAATACATTAATGATAAATTACTGTTGAATTCCTTATAATTCGTGATTCCTTCATAGTCATTAATCAAATCCCCACAACCATATAAAATGGGGGTATTTTTATATAACTCGATACCAATCGGGTGGTGAGAGGAATGACCATGGATTAGGTTTATCCCTACTGTATCAATGAGTTCATGCGCAAAACGTTGATGTTGTAAAGGGATTTGTTCTACCCAGTTTCCTCCCCAATGAATACTGATAATGCAAAAATCGCTTGGTTGCTTGTAGAATTCAATCGTCATTTTTATTTGTTTGATTGTTTCAGTACTTAGATCGTTAAATAACCAAATGCCTGATTGATTTGCAGTCGCCCCCAATTTTTTGGAATACCACTTGAACATGTCCCCATAGAGAAAATCAAAATTCGTCCTGAGATCTTGGGAATGGAAAGAATCGCCGGTTCTTGTGCTTGACATATATTTTGTCCTGCTCCTGCATGAGCGATGCCTTCTTTATTTAAGGTTGCAAGTGTCTCACAAAAACCATTAATGCCCCAATCTAAAATATGGTTATTGGCTAGGGAACATGCATTAATTCGTGCTGCTGTGAGCGCAGCAATATTTTTGGGATGCATTCGGTATATTAATACAAGGATGCCCGTCACTCGTCACGCTCGTTTCCAAATTAATGAGGCTTACATCAGGTTGTCTGCGATTAAGCTCTTTTAAAGCATCGCTCCACAAGTAATCCCCATGGTTAAAGCGGGGAATTTTTCCATTAATACGTTCAGCAAGCAAAACATAATCTCTGGCATCTTGAATGTACGATTCGTAAATTTGGGGTTCAGCAGGATGTTTTAATATTTGATCAATACCTCTACCTGTCATTACATCGCCACTTAAAAAAATTTTTAACTGAGATCTTTCAGGCATTTTAATCATCCCCGTTTAAGGAGTCTTATAATAATTTTCCTTTAATTGCAGAATGTCATGAAAATATTTTTTATCAATGCGGAGCTTATATTTTTCCGCTAAATGAGCATGCGCAACCTCTTCATTTTCTTCTAACATATTATCTTTATAAAGAAAGGCAAGAACATCCTCGGTAACTGCCCATTGATAGATTAACCATTTCCATTCAGTTATTTTTTCAGCCACAAAATCAACTTGAAATAGGGTGTTTGGTTTTTCATGAATCACCGCTGTTTTAAGTAGGGTAGGATGCATGGTCTGGATATAATCATGTGCGGTGATGAGTGTCTTTCCGGTATCGTTGACATCATCAAGCAGCAATATTTTTTTGCCTTCGACTTGTGTATTCACCGGAGCGATGATGTGCATTTGTTCTAGCTCCGTAGCTCCTGCGGTGTAATGTCTGATTTGTACGGACCCCAAATGATGAATGTTTAAAAAGTCACAAATAAAGCGGGCAATGGGAAATCCACCTCGTGCGATAGCAATCACTGTATCAAAAATATAGGGAGATCTCATGATAAGTAAGGCAAGCTTATAACTTGCGACATAAACCTCCTCTAGAGAGACTATTCGTGCTGAAAAGTTTGGTTTCATCTTATTTCCAGAGAAGCCTTTCAGGAGTCTTATGAGCAGACGGCGGTGTCTTGTCAGCAAACCTGTACATAATTGGTAATCCATTACTTAAATATTATTAATTTATAATTGTAGTATATTTTGCTAACCACGCCGCCGGACAAGTCTTTTAGTTACGTTCTTACCCCTCTTCGTTTTTAATTCTAGTTCGTGAGGCCTATAGAATTTAGGGTTTCCAAATAAGTCTCTCTTTTATTCTGACAGTACATGTTGTTTTCAGATTTTGATAATGGGTTATTAAAAAAAGTGTGGGGAGAGGACAGCCGTGTATTTTGGATGATTTCATTATTTTTGAGAATGGCTTTATAGCGGCTCGTTTTATGATGATTTGATTTTTCTAAGCAAACTCCATTAAATAACAGTTCATTTCCAACAAAAGTAGTGATTTTTTTATAATGTAAAAGAGGATTGGTTTCATTAAAAGAGTATTTATATTCATTCGAGGTGCCAATAAATTGATTGTTTTTTGCGAGTATAAAAACAGGAGAAAAAGTCATCGCTAGAGGGCCTCTTTTCTGATCATTGATTTTGGGAGAAACGACTTGATGAATTTGAAAGGCAAGAGTCGCAGTTTCAAATGGGTTGCCCTCGGGTAAAGAGCTTTGCAGATAAACGGAAAGTGATCGAGATAAATCTTGTTTTCCTGTGCTTTTTTCATAGAGTAGGGTATTGTTTAACTTGGAACTATTTAATGAGCCACTATGGCAAGTAAACATATTGAAATGCCCAATACAAGGATACTCACTTAATAATTTGCCCAGCTCCATACCTGCTGTTTCGAGAGTCCAATCTAAGAATGCTCTACTTTTATCAACGTTATTATGGCCAAAAATAACTAGAGTCATAGTTTGATTTTCGTCTTTATGTTGATTTAAAACCTGTAATAAAGCGCTTTTTTTAGTGACAATGCAGCATTTGTTAGGATGTTTTTGAGTATATAAAGAGATGCTTTCAATACCTTCTTTTGAGTTCAAATCTCTATTTGTAATATATATCACATGGGATGCTTGTTGAGGAGCTACAGTATTAGAGTAAAGAATAGGGTGGTTTTGACAAACCAGATTAAAAAACTCCCGTGTATTATTACCACCAATGATATTTTCGTATACGGTTGATTTTTTACTGAGTAGAAATGGCTTTTTCTCATAAAGAGTTTTTATTATTTCTTTTTTATGTTTATCATTTAAACCATTCCATAATGTATTGATAAATACAGTATGTCTATGTTTTTTGATTGGAATCTCACTCAAGATTACTTGATTGACAATATTCATGATAATTTGGAGGCAGAACGCGGAGTTTTTCTTTTTAATTTCTTCGTGAATGTGAAATCCATCTATAGTTCTATTTGCTTTAAATCGTATTTCGGTTTGTAATTCTTTTTCATCACGATCTTTTTTATTTTCTTGATAAGGAACTGGAGTACAGAGGTATAAACGAAATCCATCCTTTTTGGCGCTATCAGGATTAATTAATCGGATTTCTCCACCTCGTGGTTTATCTACACCATCTAGATAGGGCATTTATTTCAACCTATATTAATTATGAATATTCACATGTCCACCTCTGGAGGAGGTTATTGACATGCTTAGAAGTAAGTCGAAGCTTGGCAAAAAACAAACTGTTTAAAACGGTTAAGCTTCTGAAAACTCCGACTTATTTTAATTTTTTCTAAAGGTGATGATTAATGCTGTGTTTGCTCATGGACTGTGGCACGGATTCTTTGATCGATGGTTTAAAAAAACTATAGGTTAAAAGTAGCCCATTTTCTTGAGGAACCACGTGTTCTTTTTTAGCTAATACTACTTTGTAGTAGCTATTTTTTTGCTCATTTGATTTAGATAAGCAGACACCTTGAAATAATAGAGGCTCTCCAATAAATGTGGTAATTCTTTTATAATGCAGAAAAGAACTTTCCTCAGCAAAAAAACGATGTGGATAATAGGGGGTTCCTTCGGAAGAACCAATAAATCGTGATTCATTACAATGGATGTAACGTGGGGACGCAGAAATGGCGACCGGCCCTCGCTTTTTTTCATGTATGGCAGGAAAAACTATCTGGCAAATTTGATGAGCAATAGTACCGATTTCAAAAGGGTTATGGTCAGGGTGTGTGCCGTTAGGATAGACCGACAACGATCGAGACAAATCCTGTAATCCTTCACTTCTTTCAAAACATGCCGCTTCGTGGAGCTTGGTTATATCTAATGAACCGCTATAACAAGTAAACAGGTTTAAATGACCAATACACGGATGTAATTTGACTATTTCTCCAAGCTTATCGCCAACAGTTTCAAGTGTCCAATCCAAACATGTTTTCTTTTTATTGATATTATTATCTGCAAAAATGACTAAAGAAATTGTTTGGTCGCTCCCTTTATGTAGTTTTAAAACATTTTCTAAAGCTGATTGATTATGGACAATGCAGCATTCATGTGGATGCTTTTGAGTGTATGCGGCCACGCTTTCTTTGCCCTGTCTTTGTGCATACACATTGGCATTAATAAAAATAATGCGTGATGCATGCTCAGGGGGGACAGTTGATGGTGTTGCAATGGGAAAATTATGGCAAACAATATTAAAAAACTCTTTTGCGTTAT
Source organism: Legionella sainthelensi (assembly GCF_900637685.1). Classification (NCBI taxonomy): domain Bacteria; kingdom Pseudomonadati; phylum Pseudomonadota; class Gammaproteobacteria; order Legionellales; family Legionellaceae; genus Legionella; species Legionella sainthelensi. The sequence goes on along the minus strand of NZ_LR134388.1, from coordinate 4,120,755 downwards.
CACCTTCTATAATGGTGTTGGAGACACTTTCTTTACTTGATAGTAAAAAAGGTTTTTTCTCATAAATAGCCTGTATTACATTTATTTTGTGCTGATTAGTTAAGCCATTCCATAATTTATTAATGAATGTCTTATGTTTGTGTTGCGCCAATGGAATCTCATCAAGAATGGTTTTATTGATTATATTCATTATTATCTGGAAACAAACGGGAGAGTTTTTGTGTTTGATCGCCCACTCAATACTTTTTCCATTTATCATTTTATTGGGTTTAAATCTTATTTCGGGTTCTAAAATTCGCGTTACTTTTCCCTCCTTGTCATGTTGAGTTGGAGCGCAAGTATATAAACGAAACCCATCTATTTTGTGGGTAGCCAAATTAAGTACATTCAATGAACCCACATGTTTTTTAGAGGCCGTATCTTGAGTTTTAGCATACATTCTGAAGCTCCTTTTATTTATTGCGCATTAGGATCGAAAATATGGGCTTATTTTAATCAAATAAATTATAAATTTTCTATAGTGATTTAAAATTATTTTTTTTATGCAAAAAAATAGTAACTCCTCAAAACAGTGAGAAAAACGCTCAAAATGACAAGATGTGTCACATTGGCCCAGTCTTTTCGGCTTATTACAAATTCACATATTCCATTTAATTTATGAGTTTTGGAAATCAGATGAGTTTAATTTTCATTTTTTATACTCGAATTATTAAGAGATTTTTAGGAGCACCATATGCCAAAGTATCTATTCTCAGAAGACTCACCATTTATCACGAAATGGATTCATCTACCTCGACAAGAGCAACTAACCCAGGATCCACAATTGCACGTGATTCCCTGGGCGATCTGGGTTGAAGTGTTTAACTATCGAATGGTTTTTTCTTATTTAGAGTTATTTAGTAAAGAATATTCCGAGGCAATCCACACGCTTCCCAGCGTGCCTAGTTTAGAGGCGTTACTTTGCCTTTTTTTTGCTCACGCTGGCTGCAAAGCAAAAATTATTGATGATTTTGGTCGTCGAGCAGGTTATGGGCCTAAAATCGTCCAAGCGCTGACGCTCATGGGTGATATTGAATGCATTAAGTATTTTTTCACTAGATTGCCTGCGGCTCGAGCTCAAGAAATTCTTGCGATGATTAATGCAGATAACTATTTTGCTGTTCGCTGGGCTTCTGAATATGGCTATAAAGACATTCTTGAATACTTAATCGGTTTGATTCCAGCATCGGATCGTGTCCAGGAGAGACTCGCCATGATTCAGACCAAAAACTACCAGGCTTTTCGTCTTGCTGCCCGCAATGGTCACAAAGAAATTCTTAACTATCTGATAAATTTTATTCCTGAGGCAATAAGAGCTGATGAAACCCTCGCCCTAATTAGGACTAAAAACTATAGAGTGTTTAATTCAGCTGCTCGCTACGGTCACCAAGACATCCTTGAATATCTGGTAGGCTTGATTCCTCAGGAAATCAGGATTAAGGAAACATTGGCTATGCTTGATGCGAATAATTATGGAGTTTTTCGCTCAGCAGCACTATATGGCGGCAAAGACATCCTTGAATATCTGGTGGGCTTGATTCCTGAGGAAATACGGACTGTTCAAACAGATCTAATGGTTAAGGCGGATAGTTATGCGGCTTTTCGTTTGGCAGCTATGAATGCAAACAATATAGAGGCCGTAAACTACCTGCTCCATTATCCTGATTGCCTGGCTTACGCGGAGCTGCACAATATAGAATACAATTACTGGGTACGCCCATTCATCACCAATAAGCTTAAAGCGCTGAAGGCAGAAGAGGAGGCTTATTATCAAAAGCACCCTCATGGCGTTTTTAATCTAGAGCACCAAGACTGTCGGTTAGGTTTTTATATGTTGCGTCATTTAATTCGTAGTAATGACCTTTCCAAGCTGCGCGATATTTGTTTCTTATTATCTATTCCTGGCATCAAAATCTTGACGCATCAGGAAGTTACTAAAAAGCAGCCCAATGAGCTCTTTCATTTGGTGATGGGTAAAGACAACCTTCTGATGGCCGCATTATTGTTGACTGTTCCTGCAATCAGGGCGCATGCTGAACAAAATAATTTCTGTGCTGAAATGTACATTGAGCCGGATTTACCTGTTTGGGCTCGGGATGCGGAAGCCTTTATGATTGATCTTACTCCGGATAAGTCAAATCGTCCGCAACAGTATAGTGGTAATATTAGCATTCTAGAATTTTTCACTTCAATCTCCTGCACTGAGACGGAGCAGGAATTCCTGATGTCAACACCCAACCAAAGCATACATTAAAATTTAAGGCTGATTGTGGACCAATCAGCTTTAATTTTTTCAATTGATGCTGGGGATTTCAGCCTTTGATTATCGAACTGACCTCCCAGTTTAGTCCGCAAAACAAACAGATAAAATGATTCCTATTTCGTAGAGCAAACACAGAGGCAGCGCCAACATAATTTGAGAAAAAACATCCGGTGGTGTAAGCAACATACCTACTATAAAAGCACTTACAACAACATACGGTCTGATGTGTTTTAATGTCATTACGGCGATGATTTTTAAGCGTACGAGTACAAAACAAATTAAAGGTACCTGAAAACAAAAACCAAATGTCATCAGCATCCCAGTGATAAAATCCAATGCATGGCCCATATCGGGCATGTAGCGCACTCCTTTAGGTAAGGAATGAGCAAAAAAATGAAACATGAAGGGCAAAACCAAGTAAAAACAAAATAAAACGCCAACTAGAAAAAGGCTGAGACTCAATATGAGCGCAGTGCGTAAAATAGTTTGTTCCTTTTTATAAAGTCCTGGGCTAATAAAACGCCAGAATTGAAATAAGGCAAAAGGAGCGCTTAATAACATGGCGGCATCCGACGCGAGTTTCAATGGAGTAAACACAGGCGATGTCACTTGAGTGGCAATGATGCTTTCCTGGGTGGATAGTGTGTCAAGTAACGGGCTAATCACGGCTTGAAACAAATGATTGGCTAGGAAAAAGAAAATGAAAAATAAAGCGATAAACCAAATTAGGGTTTGTAGTCCTCGACGGCGCAATTCGAATAGGTGACTTAAGAGGGTATGATTCATCGCTAGTTAGGGATTTTTGGATCCCGCGACCACGTCGCGGGATCTAGGAATAAGAGCGATCCCTTCAATCAAGGACCGTAGTTTTAAACATGAGTAACTTCTTGATTTTTACGCCAATTTTCTCGGGTCTAATTTCTCTTAATCGATTGAACTGATCAACAAATACTACGGTTGGAACTAAGTTTGCACAATCCTCTTCTAACACCTGAGTAAAAGAGGCGATAATTATTAAATCTCCAGGGGTGACTAAATGTGCAGCCGCACCATTAACACAAATTTCAGTTGATCCGGGTTTGCCCGTGATTGCATAAGTTTCAAAACGAGTTCCTGCGGTAATGTTCCAGACATTTACTGCTTCATAAGGTAAAATATTTGCGGCTTTAAGAAGTTCCGGAGAAATTGTGATACTTCCCTCATAGTCCAAATCAGCTTCTGTCACGCAAGCACGATGGATTTTTGATTTTAACATTTTTCTATAAGACATAATAATTCCAGCCTTGTTCATAATGGACGAATTTTACACCATATAGGGAAGCTTACGCCATACAAATTTATCAACTCAATAAAGGTAAATATCTATTTTTGAAACTTATTAATGAGTGTTCCCATTTTATCGGACTACTTTTTAAGATAGAGGCGCGATATAATTCCTTTTTACTCTTTGGAGATGAATTAAAGTGAAGCATAGTCCGCGTAAGCGGTTTGGACAGAATTTTCTCCAGAACCAACATATTATTAACCGTATTTTGCATGCGATAAACCCCCAAGCACAGGATAATATGCTTGAGATCGGCCCTGGCTTGGGGGCGCTGACTCAGTCATTGTTGCGCTACCTAAATCACCTAACCGCTGTTGAAATTGATACTGATTTGCAAAAATATTTGACCGAATTATCAAGTGCTGCTGATAAATTGCATTTGATTTCTGCTGATGCATTAACACTTGATTACAATCAATTTGGCCCCAAATTACGAGTAGTGGGTAATTTGCCTTATAATATTTCCACTCCATTGCTCATCCATTTATTGCAGTTCACTTCCTCTATAGAAGACATGCATTTTATGTTACAAAAAGAGGTCGTCGAACGGATGGCAGCCCAACCCGGATGCAAAGCTTATGGACGCTTAACTGTGATGTTACAGTACCATTGTACGGTGGAACATTTATTTGATGTTCCTCCCGAAGCTTTTGAGCCTAAACCTAAGGTAGATTCTGCAGTGGTTCGTCTTGTTCCCCATCGTATTTCACCTTTTGAGACGATTCCTGTAGCGCGATTGGAGTATCTGGTGGCTCATGCGTTTGCGATGCGACGTAAGACACTGAATAATAACTTGAAAGGTTTAATAACCGCAGAGCAATTACATGCTTTGGGCATTGATGGAAGTAGAAGACCAGAACAAATTTCTATCTCGGAATATGTTCAACTAGCGAAATTTATTTCCAATTAGTGTAAAATTAACTATTGAGGACTCATTTTTTTAGGTCGGAGTTACTAAATTATTATGGAGATGGCTTTGTTTCAACGTCAACGTAAAGGTTCCTTGTCCTCGCAAGGCAAATCTTTGAAAGATTTAACACGCATGGTGAATGCCAACATTTTTTTATCGGAAGAGAGAAGGCAGACATTACTCAAAAAGATGAGAGTTTTGTCCGGCTTGGAAACGTCACGATATGATAGTTTATGCAGCACTCTTGTCGATAATCTTGTTCATTACTGCCAAAATCTGCCTGAGACGACACACAGCTATTATTCACAGCCTGGTGGCTTAGTCGATCATGCATTAAATCGTACTGAAGCAGCACTTAGCTTATTTCAAGAATTTATGTTACTCGATCAGCCTGGTGCGATGTCCGAAGAGCAAAAACTTTGGCAATATGCACTTTATTCCGCAGCTTTATTGCAAGGTATCGGTAAGTTATATGCCGATTATCGAATTGGGATTTATGATACAAACGGCCAATTTTTAAAAGAATGGAATCCATTGCTTGAGAATTTGACAAGTACTGGGGTTTATTATTTTTATGAATTTCAAAAAGAATCGGAAGTTGAGCTGCGTCGCCGACTTAATTTACTGATGGCTAGGACATTAATGCCAGTCAGTGGTTTTAACTGGATTGCTTCTAGCCCTGAAGTTTTAGCAGTGTGGTTGGCTTTATTAAATGAAGACGAGCGTTCAGCGGGTACTCTAGGTGCGATATTAATTCATGCCGAAGCAATTGCAATTCAACGTTATTTGCTTGAGTTTATGGGACGAACTGTTTCAGCTCAAGGTGGAGGGCGTTATCGTGCCGCTACCTTTTCTGGTGGTCAGCCAGAATCCATCCTGGAAAAAGAGCAGGCAATAGGAATGGAGTTCATCAAATGGATGATTAAATCTTTAGATGAAGGCCGCATTATGATTAATAAAGCACCTTTATTTATGGTGCCTGGTGGTATGTTGATGTGTCCTGAAATATATCAATTATTTGTGCGAGAACATCCTGAATATAAAAATTGGCAGGCTGCAAAAAATGGATTTTTATCTTTAGCACTCCACAGCCGTGCTGCTGATGGGGGTGTAATAAGCCGATATGAAGCCAAAGGAAAAATAGAGTCAGGTACCGTCTTTTCTAAATATGCGCTTGCGCTACCAGCCTCAGTTAAAGTACAAAATATGAATACTGGGAAAGTTGAGAGCATGTCGGCTACGGAATTGATTCATAAAGCTCAATTCAACAGTCAATTTACACTACAAAATAGTGGTCTGGTAACTTCATTGCAGAAATTAAATGCGACTGGAAAATGGCAAGTTGTGGAAAATGATAATAATGCGTTAAGGCCAGGAGCAAAAAACGGTGCCTGATTATGCAATCGGTGATGTACAAGGCTGTTACAAGCCTTTGCAAAAGTTGCTGGAATTAATCGAATTTGATGAAAAAACGGATCGCTTATGGTTTGTTGGTGATCTCGTAAATCGTGGTCCGGAATCGCTGGCGGTTCTACGCTTTGTTCGTTCCCTGCCTCTTACGCCAAGAATCACATTAGGAAATCACGATCTGCATTTATTAGCCTCATTATTCGGAGGAAGACCTTGGCGCGAGCATGATGATACCTTACAAGAGGTGATGCATGCTGCAGATAGCGAGGAGCTAGGGCATTGGTTAAGAAAGCAATCTATTTTACACTATTCACCAGAACTGAAAGTCGTAATGTGTCACGCAGGGATAGCTCCCTTATGGGATCTAACCCAAGCAATGCAATTGGCCAAAGAGCTTGAAGACGTTCTTGCTGGGGATCATTTTCGTGATTTTCTAGCACGTCTCTATGGTAGTAAACCGGATCTCTGGTCTGATGATTTAACTGGAATAGAGAGGCTACGAGCAATAACAAATTATTTTACGCGGATGCGTTTTTGCGATGCAAATGGTCGGTTAGAGTTAGGCTATAAGGGGACTCTTGCGCAAGCGCCAGCAAATCTTTATCCTTGGTATGACGTACCGAGTCGCAAAGAAATCGAGTGCGATATTGTTTTTGGGCATTGGGCGGCTTTAATGGGAAAATGCCCTAATCCTAAAATTCATGCCATAGATACTGGATGTCTCTGGGGAGGACAACTAACCGCATTACGTTTGCAGGATAGGCAGCGATTTGCAGTGTGGAACAAAAAATGATCTTAAAAAAAGGAGCACTGCTTTTTTTGTTTATTTCCATGTTTACGCGCCAGATTTGGTCCATCCCTGCTGTGGAAAATTCATCAATAAAAGAAGCGGAAGAGCGGTTGCAAAAAGCAATAGAAAATCCTGAGTTTATGTTAAAACACTGGATAGAGTTACCTACATCGCCTGCTTCGCGTAATAAGACCATTCATCAATTGAGTTTACGAGAGGCTATTTTATTGGCTTTACGCTATAACCCTAATATTCAAAATGTCGAGCTTGATCGTATTGTCCAGCGCTATCAATTGCGTTTAGCGTATAATGAGTTTGAGCTTCAATACGCTATAGGTGCTTCAGGTGCAGTTCAGAAGAGCACTTATTCTGGTGTTGGCTCCAGCACAAATCGTACACTTCTAGCCTCCCCAGAATTTAATTTGAATACGAAGTTGGGTACCTCAGCAAAGCTAGGAATTGATAATAATCTGAATGGAAACAACAGCTATAATCCGGTATTAAATTTTTCGTTAACACAACCTTTATTGCGGGGTTTTGGTAAAGCCGTAAATGAAGCGGCGCTTTTAAATGCTGAAGATACTGAATGGTTGAATAAATTAAATTTAAAGCAATCGGTAGCCGATCAAGTAACCCAGGTAATTATGGCTTATCGGATGCTGATTCTCAGTGGTAATAACTTACAAAATCAGCGTTTACAATTAAAAGAAGCCCAAAAATCTTATGAAATCAATGAAAAGAAAATAAAGGCAGGGCAATTAGAGCCTACAGGTAATATTCAACAATCGTATCAAATTGAATCGTTAAGTTTGATGGTTGAGCAAGCGGAAAATGATTTTCAGACCGCATCACAAGATTTGTTACAGACCATAGGGCTTGATCCAGAAATGCATATATCAGTACCTAGTGATGTGGTATTAGATAAACTTACCGTTCCTGATTTAAAACAATCGATTGAGTACGCATTAAATAATAATACTCAGTATTTAGCCTATAAAGTTGCCTTGCGTGCTGATGAGCGTGCTTATAAAGTTGCTAAAAATCAGCAGTTATGGCAATTAGATTTAGGGGGAAACATACAAAGTGGCGTTGTGAATGATGTCACCGGGAATGCCGGGGGCGTGCGCGGTATTTATGATGGTAATAATGTGACAGAAACAGCGCGTTTGACCTTAACCGTACCGTTACATGACCTCAAGCGACGCAGTCAATTAATTAGTGCAAAAGTTCGTTTGGAAAAAGATCGCCTAGCATTGCTTGCTGCTAAAAGAGCGTTAATAACTACTATTACCAACATCATCAATAATCTCAATAGCTTAGCCAAACGGTATCAGTTGGCACAAAAGCAAGTGAACTTGGCAGAACAGTCTTATGCTCTCGAAAAGAAAAAACAACAAGCGGGTATTTCCAGCGCGTTGGATGTAAACAACACGCAAAATCAATTAATTCAAGCACAAGCAGGATTAATCAATGCAAAAATTGCTTATTTGAATCAAATATCAAATCTGCAAAAAACTCTTGGAACAACACTGGAGCATTGGCAAATTAAATTAAGGTATGGTGGATGAATAGGTATCTCAATCAATTAAAAAGTATAGTCGTCTTAGGGATATGCTTATTTTTGGCTTCATGTGGACAACATCAGGAACAAAAAAAGACAACGGTTGTTTTACATGAATATAAAGTTGAGGAACGTCCTATTCATAAGGCATTACATTTTACTGGAACCGTTCAGCCCTTGCATGAAAGTACTCTAAGTAGTCCAATCGAGGCAGTGGTTGAAACCATGAACTTTCATTATGGGCAAATAGTTAAAAAAGGAGATGTAATTGTTACCTTAAATTCAACGGAATTACAAAGACAATTTAATGATACATTAACCGAGTACTTAAAGGCCAAAGACAGTTATACTATTGCTAAAGCAAAATTTGTGGGAACCCAGGATTTATGGGATTCAGGGCTACTATCCAAAAATAATTATTTGAGTGAAAAATCAAATGTGGATACGAGTCGGGTTACTCTGATGCAATCCACGCGTAAACTGACAGAAATGTTGGAAAAATTAGATGAAAATCGCTCACAAAATATATCTTCTTTAAGTTTAGCGGACTTCGATAGACTAAAAAATATTCTGGCTTCCAACCATAATTTGATTCATTTAAAAGCACCAAATGATGGTGTACTGCTCTATCCTCCTAAAGCAGGAGAAGATAAGAGTGTGCGGGTCTCGGTAGGTGCCTCAGTGAAATCAGGGCAGGTAATTGGATTAATTGGTGATTTGTCGGGAATCAGTATTGAAATTGATGTTCCTGAAATCGATATTACCCAGGTACAGGCAGGTATGAATGCAACAGTCAGAGGGGTTGCTTTTGGTAAATATCAATTACAAGGAAAGTTGGTTGCTGTGAATGCACAAGCGTCTAATAATAATGGGCTTCCATTTTTCACTGCCGTGGTTGAAGTACGAAAATTAAGCGCAGAGCAACAAAAATGGATTAAAGTAGGCATGAGTGCTTCCATAGAATTAAGTGTGGATAATGGGAAGCAGTTAGTGATACCTATTGCTGCGATCAAACGTGAAAAAGGACAAAATATAGTTCAAGTTAAAAATGAAACAGGTTCTATTGAAAAACGTATCATTACAACAGGTGCAGCCCAAGCAGATTCAGTACTTATTGAAACAGGTCTAAAGTCCGGAGATGTGGTGGTTTATGAGTAATGTCGCATCTGATCTATGTGAAAAAACTAGGGTACAGGGAGGAAGTAAAGATAGGAACAGAAAAAAACAGCCTTTAATGATACTCACTGATATTGTAAAAACCTATCATCTTGAGGGAATTAGTTCCACGATTTTAAAAGAAGTATCCCTTAATGTTTATGAAGGCGATCTTCTTGCCATTGTAGGTGCTTCTGGTTCAGGTAAATCCACGTTGATGAATATTATGGGCTTATTAGATAAAGCGGATAGCGGCACTTATTTATTAAACAACCACAATGTGGCCGCCTTAACTGATGATCAAACGGCGGAATTGCGGAATCAAAATATAGGATTTGTTTTTCAACAATTTAATTTGCTACCGCGATTTAGTGCCAAGCAAAATGTCGCTTTGCCTTTAATTTATCGTGGTGTTCATGCAGCTGAAATCGAAGAAAGGGTCCTTGCAGCTCTTGACTGTGTGGGTATGTACCAATATGCGAGGCACCGGCCTACACAATTATCAGGGGGACAGCAGCAACGTGTTGCTATAGCGCGTGCTTTAGTCACGGAGCCCCAAGTAATTTTAGCAGATGAACCCACAGGCGCACTTGATTCACGAACAGGCAATGATGTGATGAATTTGTTTTTATCCCTACATGAGCAAGGCCGGAGTATCATCATGATTACTCATGATGAGCAAATCGCTGCACTTTGCCAGCGAAGGATTACACTTGTGGATGGTGTGGTAGCAACGGAGACAGTGTGATGAAATTTTCTGGGCATTGTCAACAAGCATTAGTCAACTTGACTGCTGCTAAATTACGTTCTTTTTTGGCTGTTTTAGGTATTTTAGTCGGTACTGCTGCAGTGGTCGCTTTGATTAGTTGTGGTCAATTAGCTACAGAAAAAGCTTTAGCACAATTTAAAGCATTAGGGACGGATTTGCTCTCAGTTGCTGTTTATTCAAAGACTGTAGGTAAAGGCAATCAAGAATCAGTTTCTATAGCGCAATGGGAGCAACTCTCCGAGCGCATCCCTTATATAATGGATATGGCACCTTATAGTACTGCATACCAGTCCCTAAGTTATCAAGGGAAATCAATGCAAGGAGCAGTAATTGGGGCCAATGAGCATTTGGCTAAAATTGTTAACATCAAGCTGGCTGCAGGTCACTTTGTTTCTTTCGTTGATTCTTATGAACACTACTGCGTTATTGGGGGGAATTTAGCGCGACAAATAAGAGAAATTAGTTTTGATGAGCCCATAGGCAAGCAATTAAGAATAGGACAATCTTTATATACTATCATCGGAATAGCTGAGCCCTGGAAAGAAAATGGTTTTTTTAATGAAGACATCAATCAGGCGGTCATTGTGCCCTTGGTCGGTATTAATCTAATCAGCAAAGATGCCAAAGTGAATAATGTGATTTTGAAATTAAGGCCCGATAGTCCTATTGATGAGGTTATTGAAGAAATAAAACAAATTATTAGTTCTGCAGCACCTAAATTAAATGTGTTTACCCGTAGTCCCAAACAAATCATTGCCAGCATGGAAAGCCAAGGGCAGATTTTTACCTTATTGCTTGCTGTAATCGGCGGTATCTCGCTTTTAGTTGGCGGTATTGGCGTGATGAATGTAATGTTGGTTTCAGTCAGTGAACGTAAAAAAGAGATTGGTATCCGTAAAGCTGTTGGTGCTAAAAATAGCGAGATTCAAGCGCTATTCTTAGTTGAGTCTGTCATGCTTTCTCTAGTGGGAGGCGTACTGGGTGTTTTGTTAGGTTTAATTGTTACTCGTATTTTAGCCTATTTCAGTGGCTGGAATTTTTCGATCTATTTTCTTCCTCCTGTAGCAGGCTTTTTGGTATCTGCTGCAACAGGGATTTTCTTTGGTTTTTATCCGGCACGTCGCGCGGCAAAACTGGCTCCAGTAATTTCTTTGCGCAGTGATTGAGCATAAATACGCTATAGTGACGATTATGTGATTGCCTAAGGGAGCTCGTCACTTTACGTAAAATAAGAAGGTGTACCTGACTGCATTAACTGCCTCGCCAGGTAGAGCGGTTTAAGACAGAGAATGATGATAAGTTGCCGTTATATCCCGTCCATCATAGGGCTTTTGATACTCTGAGGTAAAAAGAAAAGATTCCTATTCACTTCTTTTCTGAGAGAAGAAGGTTTTGGTTGTTTGTGTAAGAGGTATTCTTTGGTTGCTTTATGAGACTGCTCCCAAACACAAGCCACATCTTCAAAACCACCAAGGGTGTAAGGACCGACATAAAGTGTTTGGGCATGCATTTGGTTTTTATCCAATTCCAGACGAAGCTCCCAAGGCAGAGTGGACATATAATCTTTCCAAACTTTAGTTTCCAAAATATCTACATCCGTAACCCCGGGTACTTTCATGAGTTCTGCCTTTAATTGCTTGATTTTTTCTGGGGTAAAAACAAAGTCTGTCCTAGTATTTTGTTGACTAAGTTTTAAATTAATATATGCAGTGCACAAGCGTCCATCTTGCGGATTGTCACGATTGTCTCTCGTAGTGATTAATGCCAAATGTTCTAATCCAGCTGCAGTAAGACCTTCGTATTCATAATAGTGATTCGCTGGATAGCCATGCAATTTCACCACGGCGACAGGATATTGATACCAACTAAGATTATCGACACATTTTTGCTCTGTTTCTGTCAGTTTCATTCCTAATGAGGGCCAATGCAAAGGTGAAATTGCAAGAACTAAGGAGTTTGCACTGATGCTTTGCAGTCCATCATCTGATTCAAAAATAACAGTAATGCCTTTATCATTTCTTATAATCGATTGGATGCTCGAGTTATAGCTAATATTAAAATCAGCAGCTGTGGCTTCCATTAACTCTTGGAAGCCATTTTTAACGCCGCGTAGGCCTTGCATCCCAAAGAGTTTGGGAATGATCAGATCAGGTAGTGTCATAGTGCCGTAGTATTCAAGAACTGCGTAGGCCGGGCATTCCTCCATAAGACCATAGCCAAAAGCAGGAACAAAGAGATAAGAAAATTCATTTATTTTTTCCAGATTAAATTTTTTGGCAAAGTCTCTGAAAGCAATTTTATAATCTTCAGGGAGGTCCAGATGTTTGTCTCTTAGTTGCTGGTATCTTTTCGCATGTTGGGCAAAAACCAAGATTTCATTAGCAAATTTTACCCCCCAAAATCCTTTCTCTAGAAGACTCATTTGGCTTAAATTTTTATCAAAAGGGACAGTACTTAGATCCGAGGGTAATACTTGCTCCCAAGCTAATCGTTTTTCTTGCATCTTATCAATGACCTTACCATAATTTGGTGCGATTAAAGCAGCGCCCCATTCGGTTTTATTGTTTTTATCTAAGGGATCGGTAAAAGTATGGCACTTACCTCCGGCTTGAGCTTCTTTTTCCAGAATAAATACTGATTTTTCATGCTTTTTTAAAACATTAGCAGCGGATAAACCGGAGGGACCTGCGCCTATGATAATTGTGTCTACCTTGTTTAATATTTTCATTTATTACTCCTTAAATAGTTGCTAAAAAAGTTTAAGGAGGAGCTATTGCCATGTAAAATATAGAATTTTTATAGGGGCTATAAATAAAATTTATACCTGAGGTCAACCTGAAGGCGCTTCTGGGACACGAAGCATGGCACTGAAACAAAAGGATTAATTAATGTTACCTTCTGCAAGTGATTTAATTTATTTCTACGAAGTTGCTAAAGAATCAAATTTTAGTAGGGCCGCTAAAAAATTACATATAAGCCAACCCTCATTGAGTTTTTCCATAAAAAGACTCGAACAATTACTGAATACGAATTTATTTATTCGTCATACACAAGGCGTTACTTTAACGCGAGCAGGGAATAAATTATTCGAGAATTTTGAGAATTTGTTAACGCAATGGAATTCACTAACTACAACGATTAAAGAAACGAATCAGCACATTAAGGGAAAGGTAACTATAGGTTGTTATTCTACACTTTGCTCTTACATGTCGAAAATGAGCTCTGACTTGTTGTTGCAATATCCAGAGCTTGAAATTCATTTCAAACATGGGCTATCGGCTGACATTATGCAACACCTAATCGAAGGCAATGTCGATCTAGGTATTATGACAGATCCTTATCCGCATGCTCAGGTCGTCATTCGTAAGATTGCCGAGACGGAATTTGCCTTTTGGTCGTCTTGTAAACAAAATAAAGAAGTTGATTTATATTCTGATGAGTTGTTAATTTTAGCAGACTTAAAAATTCCCATAGTGCATGATCTATTGAGCGAATTGCAGAAATTACGCCAACATAGACCAGCTCCGCGTATTTGTAATGTGGATCAAATTGAAGCATTGGCAGCGATGGCAATCAATAATTATGGAGCTGCTATTTTACCGAACTGCTATATTGAGCTTCATTTCAAGGATCAATTTAAAAAAATTGAAAACACACCAACTTATGTTAAGCCTTTATGTTTGGTGTACAGGCCTGATGTGAAGCAAATTGCTGCAGTGAAAGTTGTTTTAAAGGCAATAGACGATTTGCTCCAATCAAATAAGGTAAAATCAACTGCCGCAATGTCTTGAAGTGCTCCGGGTTTTGTTTTCTCTATTGCACCGAATGTATAAGTACCTTAAGATGAAAAAATTCTTTGATCATAAAATGGACTTGAACTATGTTAAAAAAATTTTTAGAAATAAGTGTGTTAACTGCTAGTCTTTGCTCCTTAGGTTATGCAGATACGCCACCTACTTCTTCAACTGATTCACTTCCTTCAAGTTATATGCCAGTGGATATTCATGAGAGCTTTCAAAGTATTTTGCAGCGCATGACTAGTGCGAAACAAGGAGTGGATGATCGTCAGCAAGAATTATTAAAACAGCGCTATGATTTGAGTAATACCCCCTCTCAAACGGTAAAAATGTCTAATGGAAAACCTGTGCAGGAAGGGGTGCGGGTCAAACTGCCTGAAAGTGTCACCTGGGAGCAGTTGGCAAAAATGAGTCCTGAAGAAATTAAAGCGAAAGGCCTTTTTCCTCAGGGATTCTTGCCTTTGCCTCATCCCAATCATCCAGAAGGTGGAATGTTATTTCCTAAATTTGTTATTGACGAAATTAAAAAACAGGAAGATCGAGATTTAACTCGGTTTGATCTGGATTTTGATATCCCAGATCATTTTTTACCTCCATACCCCGCCCCTATTTATTTAACTACCAGGCCTGATCTGGGTGATGTGTCCAAAGGCAAAGTGGTTACTATTGAAAATTATTACGAGTTATTCAACGGGTTATTAAATCCGAAGCAATTAGAGGGATTACGTTTATTAGTCACACCTTTTATGCAGCAGCAATTTAACCAAACAGAAGATCGACGTACAGTGAAGCCCAGTCGAGGAGTCGCCTGCTTTGATTGCCATGCTAATGGCCATACTAACAAAGCCACCCATTTAGTGGGTGATATTAGACCTCAGGAATTTCGTCATCGCATCAATACACCAACTTTACGTGGAGTCAATATCCAGCGATTATTTGGCTCGCAACGTGCCTTGAAGACAGTAGAAGATTTTACCGAATTTGAACAAAGAGCTGCTTATTTTGATGGTGATCCTGTTATTGCAACCAAAAAAGGAGTCAATATTCTTGAACGTGGCAGCCAGGTTCATTTCATGGCGGAATTCCAGGAAATCTTGGATTTTCCTCCCGCCCCTAAATTAAATTGGGAAGGGAAGCTGGATCCGGCTAAAGCGACACCAGCAGAATTACGCGGCCAGGAACTCTTTTTTGGTAAGGCAAAATGCTCCAGTTGCCATACACCGCCTTATTATACTGACAATACCATGCATAATTTACAAACAGAGAAATTTTATCAACCACAAACAATTAATGGTATGAGAGCCGTTGGTGATGGGCCTATAAAAACATTCCCTTTGAGAGGAATTAAAGATTCTCCTCCTTATTTACATGATGGACGTTTGCTCACTTTAGCGGATACCGTAGAGTTTTTTAATTTGGTTTTACAATTACAATTAACAAAAGATGAGAAAACTGATTTAGTTACTTTTATGGAAGCGCTTTAATAGTCACTGTATACTCTTATTAGAGTGCCGTAAATTTTAGAGGTTAATGGATTCCCGCTTGGTGTTGTCATGCTCACTTTGACTAATCCCCGGGGGATCCAATGTTTTAATTCAGTGCTCCTGAACGCCGAGGTTCAGCTAACGAACGTAAAAGAGTAAGGTTAAACCCGACTTTTAGGGATGTGTGAACCATTTGGTGCCTTGTGCGGAATACATAGAAAAATAAAGCCGTAGATTGAGTTGCGCTCCAACATGAAGCAATGCATTAATAAAAGCAAAATAAAACACAAAGGTAACAGAAAAAATTAGGGGGATGAAGTATGAAAAAATGGGGACTTGCTGCAATAGTATATGTTCTAGTACACCATGTTGCCTTTGCACAACAAAATTGGAATCAATGGGTTGCTGGAGTTAGAGCAGAAGCCTTACAACAAGGGATTTCACCAGAAACCTTTGATGAAGCATTTGCAAATATCCATGAACCAAGCCATCAAATTAAAGGGCTGTTGCACTCGCAACCGGAACATCGATTAACGTTTATTAAATACCGTAATACACGCGTAGACAGCTATAGAATTGCTATTGGTCGTAAAGAATACAAGCGTAATCAAGCAGTCTTGGATGCAGTAGCTAAGCAATATGGGGTTAACCCATGTTTTATTGTTTCTTTTTGGGGCATGGAAACAAGTTATGGCACTTATATGGGAAATTTCCCTGTAATTAAGGCATTAGCAACCCTGGCTTATGACTCGAATCGCAAAGAGTTTTTCCGTAAAGAGTTATTTATTGCCTTACGAATTCTTAATGAAGGTCATGTGGATTTGGCTGATTTCAAGGGTGAGTGGGCTGGTGCTTCAGGGCAGCCGCAATTCTTACCTTCAAGTTGGGTAAAATATGCTGTTGATTATGATGGTGATGGACGCAAAGATATATGGAGGAGCAAACCCGATGTTTTTGCTTCAATCGCGAATTACATGAAACAAAATGGTTGGCAAACTGGAGAGCCTTGGGCTATCCAAGTCAAGTTACCTCCCAAATTTAATATGGCGATGACCGGTAAAACAATTGTAAAACCTGTAAGTGAATGGAATGCCGCAGGGGTTCGAACAGAAGATGGTCAGCCCTTACCCTACCAAAATTTACAAGCAAGTATTGTTCAACCATTGGGCGGCCCAACATTTTTAGCTTTTCCCAATTACAAGATGATTTTGCACTATAATAATTCTATCTATTATGCTGGAGCTGTAGGATATCTAGCAGATAAAATTTGCCAGGGACAACAAAGAAGGTAATCCACTATGGACAGTTATCTTGATAAGACAGCCAGTTTAACTCCTTTAGCGAAAAGAGTCATTTGTGAAAAAGCTACTGAGTATCCTCATACCGGCGCCTATAATGCTCTAGTAACTCAGGGGACTTATTTATGCAGGCGCTGTGGTTTAGCTTTATTTCGCGGATCGAGTCAATTCAGTTCGGGATGTGGTTGGCCAAGTTTTGATGATAATGTTGTCCATGCAGTAAAACAGATCCCTGATCGTGATGGACAGCGTATGGAAATACTTTGCTCACGATGTGATGCTCATTTAGGTCATGTCTTTACCGGGGAATATTTCACTCAAAAAAATTTGCGCCATTGTGTTAATTCAGTTTCTATTGATTTTGTCGCTGATAGTCAGGTCCTAGACACAGAGGAGGCCATTTTAGCTGGTGGATGTTTCTGGGGGGTTGATCATTTTTTGAAAAAAATTTCTGGGGTACTTAGAGTCGAGGTAGGTTATATCGGAGGGGTTACTTTGGAGCCCAGTTATGAACAGGTGTGTCAAGGTAATACTGGGCATTATGAAGCGGTGCGTGTTATTTTTGATAGAGACAAAACAGATTATCATCATGTTTTAAAAAGATTTTTTGAAATTCATGATCCAACGCAAAAATCCGGTCAAGGCCCTGATATAGGGCAACAATATCAAAGTGCCGTTTTTTATTACACCCAAGAACAGTTAGACGAAGCAGAGCTATTAATCCAAATGCTGCAAAAAAATGGATATCAAGTTGCTACGCATCTTTTTCCAGTACAAACATTTTGGCCTGCAGAAGAGTATCATCAAGATTATTATGCGAAACATCATAAAGCACCTTATTGTCATCAGCCAGTAAATCGATTTGATTAGTTTTTTTGGTGTGTCAGGGGATGAAAAATGGAATTTACTTTTCGAATTGCTACAAAAAAAGATAAAGAAAAAATTGCTTTCCTAGTCGAAAAACTGGCGGAATATGAACGAAAAAAATCTGGAACAATGAGTTTAACTCTAGATAAAATCGAAGCGCATGGCTTTGGCAAAACCAGATATTTTTATATCTTGCTCGCTGAATATAAGAAAGAACCTGCAGGTTATGCCTTATATTTTTTCTCTTATTCTGCTCCAGAAGCGGCACCTGTTCTTTATGTAGAAGATTTATTTGTAAATGAAAAATTTCAAAATCATGGTTTGGGCACTTCTTTATTGTCCTATCTTGCTCGCTTAGCGATCGAGAAACATTGTTGTCGCATGGAAGGGCATGCATTTACTTGGAATAAAAATCCATTCAATTTTATGAGTTTTTAGGTGCACATCCACGCACAGATCTATTGCAATTTCGGTTGACAGGTGACTGTTTAGAGCAATTGGCGGCTGGAAAGCTTGGCTAACCCTAGAAAAAGCAGTAGAACCTAACTTTTTATGGAAGAACAGAAGCTGAAGCAGCCTTTACCATTTTAACGCTGAAAAGATGCTTCGGTTGTTTTATTGAAAACAAAAAAGGGATAAACTATGATTAAATAATCAACACAATTTTTAATTGCAAGGAATTACCATGCCTTCGTTAAAACCAAACGGCATTGTTCCATTCCAAGTTGATTTTAAAAAAAATGGAATTGATGTTTCATCTAAAGAGCAAGCGATTATAATCTTAGATGAAGTAGCTAAGTTACATGCTCATGGGGCAAAAACGGTTGGAATTACGTATTCTGCTAATCAATCGCAAACTGATAAAATTTTAGATACTTATAGAAAAGGTGATTGGCAAACAGGCACAATAGGATCGAATCAAGCATCTGTAATCTTTGAAATTGAAAAGTTATTAACGGAAACTAAATATCAACATTTACAAGGCGTATATAGGACGATTCCCATTACCACAATGAAGTACAGCAATGGGCGAGCGATGACGGCGGATGATCCTTCCGTACAGAAAAGTATTGAGCATGCCTCTGAATTTATGGCTAATGGAGGCATGCTATTAGGATGGAGAAATCAAAGCACTCCCCAGGGACATTTGGCCATTGGGGGTGGGGTGGCTGCTAATGTGCAAACATTAGATCAAAAGCACATAATTAATAAGTGGGTACAAAGTCATTTATTGCAATGACCTACTTCGACATAAATAATATCTGGAGATACTATGGAAGAACAGCATGAAAAACCCAAAGAAGATCCCAAAAAAGATCCGCAACAAATTGCACTAACAGCTCCTACAACAACAGTAGTAACTCCTCAACTGGACGGTTTAACAAGCGATAAAGATGAAGAGGAAGAGCAAGCAAAAAAGAAACAAAGTGTAATGGTGCAGAGCGCGGATATGGAGAGGCTTTTAAAAGACTATAAAAAGTTTTGTCAAAAGCAAGAACCTCCAATCAAGATAAATGAGGATCAACTAAAACCTGATGATGAGGGCCGAGTAACTTTCGATTTCAAAACTCCAGAGCAGATGACAGATTTCTTTAAACAACAAGCTGCAGATGGAAATCGTTTTGTAATGGTTGATGCAGAAACGAATAAGGTTCTCGCTTACTCAAACGGAGATGGAAAACTTTATAGACCTGGACTTGGAAAAGATAAAGAGCCTGAAGAGATTACTGGAAAGTCTTTGATGCCTACTAAAGAGCAATTGAAAGATCTTCCTGATCATAAAGGTTTTGAAATGCCCGAGCCCAAGAGTCCAACATTAGAGAATAAATAGTTTTTCAAGAAAAGTCTATTCGGTTTGAGGTTGAACAAAAAAGTAGATCCCAAGAGAAAGCTATCAGCGCTCTTCTTTTTTATACTGCTCATCAGCCTCTTTAGCTTTACGCTGATTTTCGTGTAATTGCATTTCATTAAGTTGCTGTTGCCATAAGGCAGCAGCTTGAACTTTCAATTGATTCATTTTTCTTAGCAATAATCCCAAATGTGTTGCGAGCATAGGTAGCTTTTTAGGGCCAAATACAATTAGGGCAACAATCAATATGACTAAGACTTCGCCACTCATAAGGATTTGTCATCCTCTTTGGGTGTTTGAGGTTGATCGTCGTTCAGTGCTTTACGAAAATTGCGAATGGCTTCTCCAAGATCAGAACCTATGGTTTTTAATTTGGAAGTACCAAAAAGAATAATAACAATTACTAAGATTAATAATAAAGAAAGAGGGCTGATACCACTTAGTCCCATTTTTAATTCCTCATGCTACGGTTAAGAAGAACAAACAATCCTGTAATAGCGGCTCCTATAAAAGCTAGAGGAGCGAGCTGTCTTTGTGCAATTAGATTCCAATAATCAAGCAGACCCATAAGAAGGAAAGAAATACTTGCTCCAGTGGCAATGCTTTTCCAATGTAATGCCGCTTTTTCCTCTTCCCGTTTTGTATGGCTTAAAACTTTCTTATCTGTGATTAGCTCTTCTCGTTTTAGTTCAAGAAAATCAAAGACTAACTTTGGCATATTAGGCAATTGTTCGGCAAAAAAGGGTAAGTTTTGTTTTAATTGGGTGAAAAAAGCCTTGGGTCCGATTTGCTCTTTTACCCATTTTTCAAGAAAGGGTTTTGCTGTAGTCCATAAATCAAGTTCAGGGTAAAGTTGGCGTCCCAGACCTTCTATAGCCAACAATGTTTTTTGCAATAAAACGAGTTGGGGCTGTACTTCCATATGAAAACGCCGCGCCACTTGAAAAAGGCGCAAAACTACTTGTGCAAATGAAATATCTTTTAGAGGTCTTTCAAAAATAGGTTCGCACACCGTACGAATAGCGCTTTCAAATTCATCGACTCGAGTATCGCGGGCAACCCAACCTGATTCCACGTGCAATTGAGCAACGCGACGGTAATCCCGATTAAAGAAAGCCAAAAGATTTTCAGCTAAATAGCGTTTGTCATTGTCATTTAATGTCCCCATAATGCCAAAATCAATACAGATATATTGAGGATCTTGAGGATTGTTATAGGAAACAAAAATATTTCCGGGGTGCATGTCTGCATGAAAAAAACAATCGCGAAATACTTGCGTGAAAAAAATCTCTACGCCACGTTCAGCCAATTTTTTTATATCAATGCTGTGTGCTTGCAAGCTGCTTATGTCTGATACAGGGATACCATGAATTCGTTCGAGGACCATTACGTTAGAGCGCGAATAATCCCAGTATACTTCAGGGATATACAAAATAGGGGAACGATCAAAATTACGTCTTAGTTGAGCGGCATTAGCTGCTTCTCTTTGTAAATCGAGCTCATCAAGTAAAGTATGTTCAAATTCAGCGACAATTTCTTTAGGTTTTAGACGTCTAATTTCAGGCCAATACCGATCTGCCCATTTGGCTATAGTGTGCATAATACTTAAGTCGTTTTCAATAACACGGCGCATATTGGGTCTTAGCACTTTGACGATGACCTCTTCACCTGTTTTCAATTTTGCAGCATGCACTTGCGCCATCGAGGCTGATGCTAAAGGGATGGGATCAAATTCAGCAAAAACTTCATAAGGAGATAAACCATAGGCTTTCTCAATAATTGCCATTGCTTTTTCACTGGGGAATGGAGGAACCTTATCTTGTAATTTACTGAGCTCAATGGCGATATCTATGGGTAAAATATCAGGACGGGTGGAAAGTGCCTGACCAAATTTAATGAAAATAGGACCGAGTGCTTCTAATGAAATACGCAGGGCTTCTCCATGTGTTAAATGCTCTTTACGAAACCAGTTCCAGGGATTTAAATAAACCATGAAGCGAAGCGGAGCAAATAATCTTAAGGACACGACGACATTATCTAGTCCGTTTTTTGCCAGAATATAATTAATATGAATAAGACGAATGAGCTTTTTAATGGATTTCATAGTGATTTATTAGTTGATTGACATGGGCTTGTAAGCGTTCAACACTTAAGGAGAGTTCATCAATCTCTGCAAAAAAATCTTCCAGTTCATATTTTGAAGGCACAACACGTAACTCTTCTTGTAAGTACTCGGCCATATTTTGGCGTACGGACTCATCAAATTGCTTTTTGAATTGGAGCCCCTTGCGAAAAAAAGAACCAATTTGATGTGCCACCACATCACCGGTGAAATGAGCGAGGTGTCCCTCCCAATCAATGTCCATTTCATCGAATAATTTTTTAATATGCTGTCCTAATTCAGTGTCTCCGGTGATGCGAATTTTATCATTAAATAAAGAGCGGGCTTTAGATGCTGGTAATAAACTAAGTCGGATTAAACCTAGGGGGCTGCTGTGGATGACGGTATCTGCTTCTTTATCATAATGATCAAGTAAGATGATTTCACGATTTTCAAACAAAATGAAAAAATTAACGTTTAATGGACTAATGACCATTTCAAGACATTTTTTGTCCAGTGCTTGCAATTTAGCAGGCATGTCCTCATCCAGCTGGACTGCTTTATTTATGGCTTTTTGAAGGGCTTTTAAAGAATATTTTTTTAGCATAATCAACTCAATATTTATAGGCAATGTGCAAGGCAACTATGCCGCCGCTTAGATTGTCATAATGACAGTCTTCAAATCCTGCATGTTCAATCATTTTTTGAGTTCCATCTGATTTGGATGCATGCGTATGGATTCAGCAAGATATTGGTAACTGGCTTCATCTTGCGCAAAAAATTTCCCTATTTTAGGTAAAATATGGAACGAATACCAGTCATAAATTGGCTTTAAACCAGGGAGTGTCGGTGTGGAGAACTCAAGAATCATGACTTTTCCTCCAGGTTTACAGACACGATATATCGAGCGTAGTGCTTCTTCTTTATCAGTCACATTGCGTAAACCAAAGCCCATAGTAATACAATGAAAACTGTTGTCAGCAAAAGGCAAACATTGGGCATTACCTTGTACATAGTCAATATTTTTATATAAGCCTTCGTCTAACAGACGATCACGACCTACATTGAGCATGGCTGAATTAATGTCTGC
Organism: Legionella sainthelensi; assembly: GCF_900637685.1. NCBI lineage: Bacteria > Pseudomonadati > Pseudomonadota > Gammaproteobacteria > Legionellales > Legionellaceae > Legionella > Legionella sainthelensi. The sequence continues at coordinate 4,098,048 of NZ_LR134388.1, read as the reverse complement.
AAGAATGACACGACCTGTGTCACCAACTTTTTTGCACAATAACCGAGTTAAATCACCGCTACCACCTGCTAAATCTAAAACAAATTGCCCTGGGCGAACGTGACTAAGTTCGGCGGTGTAGCGTTTCCAAAAATGATGAATGCCAAAAGACATTAAATCATTCATTAAGTCATAGTTTTTTGCCACAGAATGAAAAACTTCCGCTACCTTTTTTTCTTTTTCATCCCAAGAGACAGTAGTGTATCCGAAGTGGGTATTTTTTTCTTGATCAGCCATATACAGGTTTGCCATTAAAAACTTCATATTAACTTATTTTAGGCAAGATACCCAGTCTTACCTCCTCGATTCAGGATGCCGCTCAAATGAATAAAATGGATAATCTTTCTAAATATAGCAAACATTAAAAATTTTTATTGCAAAACAATAATAAATTATTATAATTCATGATTAATGCTATCGTAAGGAGTTTTCCATGAATAAAATAAAAAGCACAAGTTACTTGCTCCATTTGTTTTTTAGATCATTGTGCTGGTTTATTCCTTTAACCACAACTTTTTTGATTTTAGTTAAATTTGATTGGATGTGTCATTTAGGCGGTTGGTCTACAGTTATTTCACCTGAGCGCATTTATGATTTGAAACATTTTTCTTTTGCTCATCGCTGCATTTTATTAGTAATTGAAGGATTGCCTCTCACAGTTACGATTTTAATTTGTTACAAGCTTGCTAAATTATTTAAACTTTTCGAACAAGGGCATCTATTTGAGGAGGACAATATCAAATTAATTAAACAGGTAAGTATTTACATGATATTAGGAGAGTTAGTTCAACTCATTTATCAACCGCTCATCACTGCAGCACTTACATTTAATAATCCCGCAGGTGAGCGATTTGCAAGCATTACTTTGAAATCAGCGAATCTATCTACTCTAATCACCGCGTTTATCATTTTAGTTGCATCATGGATAATTCAAGAAGCGCATCAATTAAAGTCAGAAACACAATTAACAATTTAAGGAATATTCCCGTGTCAATTATTGTTAACTTAGATGTAATGATGGCAAAACGTAAATGCAGGCTCAAAGAGTTGTCTGAGGCAATAGGAATAACTGAAGCCAACTTATCTATTTTAAAAAATGGTAAAGCCAAAGCGATACGGTTTGCTACATTGGAGGCAATTTGTGCTTACCTTAGTTGTCAACCTGGAGACATTCTTGAATACCAAATGAAGCGGCAAGATGAATAAAAAACAAAGGCCCCTTATTGGCCTATATCTTATACACGCTCACCATTTTGGGTAAATGTACCAGGATGAAATCACCCTCAAAAAAACGTGTATGGCTTTCTATGCTGTACTAAGTCTATGAAATTGATAATGAATCTGAGATACAGTAAATTGATTTTTGGAGGATTTTTGTTCTTCTATAGCACTTTCTCTAGTGCTATAGAAGAATCAAATCAAAAAATTCCATATCCTTGTGCTGAAGGAACTATTCTTACTTATTTTAAGCGTCCCATAGTTGCCACTAGTGCGTGTCCAGTACCTTATGGACGAGTTACCCTGGAGGGCGGTGTTCAATACAATGATTTTATCAATCGAGGAGAACAATGGGGATGGCCTCAGTCTAAAATACGTATTGGCCTTGCTTGGGAAGTGAGCTAAGTATTTTATTTCCCAGCAAAAAAGCTAATCCGAATTTGAATCTTTCGGGTCATTCAACGACTCAATTGGCATTAAAACATGAACTTATTTACACCAAACATTGGAATATCGCTACCAGAGCAGTTTATATTCCAGCTTCTGGAGACGAGCACTATGGTACAGCAACAGATGGTTACTGGCTCAATGGCATTTTAGCATTCAGACATAAAAGTGTTAATACGACCGCTATGATAGGTTTTTCGAGATTTAGCACTTCTAAAGAAGATGGAGGTGCGGGCTTTAATAGTTTTAGTCCTGATGTCTTAATTGGCTGGTTTGCACCAAATTGGTTAGAGTTGTATGCTGAAGTTTATGGTCAAAAACGCACAGGCCCGAATCGAGGGCCTGGACATAATTTGGATGCTGGTGTTATATTTTTAATCAACAAAAGCACCACATTTGATGTGGGGATAGACAAACGCTTAGCGGGTGCTCTTGGGAATTTTAATACTTATTACGATAGTGGTATCAGTTTTATGTTTTAAAATAAGAGCTGATCAAACGATTGGAGCAATTTATTGTGGATTTGGTTTTTTAACTCTATACCCAATTTTTCTTTTCAAAATTGAGACGGATCGATATCTCCAAGGCATAAATTAGTTAATGCGCGCAGATAATCGGCTTCATCGGGCGGTAAATTATTTTTTTGTGAAAGCCAAAGGAATTCGGCGAGTTGCTCCATTAATAAATGCTCAACAGCTAAAGGGTCGTTGTATTTTTGCATTAATTTAGTGAAGACAGCACTTATTCCAACAGGACGATTAGTAGTTACTTGCTCTCTCACGGCAAGATGAAGGCCCATATGCAAAAAAGGATTAGGCTGTCCTTGTTCTGGAAAGTAGGATTGTTGTTGAAATTTATTCTGATTCTCAAGAGTTTTATGATACTCAGGATGCGCAAGAATGACTTGGACAATTTCATTTTCTAAAGGAGATAAAAGTTTTTTTTGTTGAAATTTTTCCCAGCTGGAAAAAAACATCTGTCGTGTTTCTTGGATGGTATCGCCATAAAACATGTATTGCTCAAAATTTATAAAAACATAAGTTTAGCTCAAGCGTGCTGGAACGACAATAGACCCATTTCGAAACTACATTCCTTAAAATACACGCTCTTGAGTTGACATGGATCATTGGTTATGAGATATTTCGCCTTGCGAGGTTGGACTTGCTATGTGTCATTCCACTGGGTCAATTGGCGACACACTGATTGGCCCTTTCTATTCTAAGTTGATTTTTCAAGTAATGCTGAAATTAAATGGACGCTATCCGTACCTAATTTGATTCCTATAAAAGCCATAAGTAGTCCGCTAACGAGCTCAATGCCTTTCCATACATTTGCTTTGGTTAGAATGTCAGAAAAATATCGAGCAGTAAATGTTAATGAACTGAACCAAATAAAGCTTGATGTAAGCACACCTAACAGGAAAATATGTTCTTTATTAGGGTATCCGCTACTGCCCCCGCCTATAATAACCAAAGAGTCGATAATTGCATGGGGATTAAGTATACTAAAGCCTAGGGCTAGAAGTATTATTTGAGCTCTAGTTCTGGGCTGAGCAGTATTCTCCGAAGCTTTCTCAGTTTTTGAAAAAGCATTAGTTAGGGCTTTTGCAGAATAAAAAAGCAAAAAGGCAGTGCCTAGAAGCAGCATCCAGATTTGCAAAACAGGGCGAATTATGAGTAACTCATGAAGACCTGCTATACTGCCACAAATTAAGATAAAATCACAAATAAAACAAATAATGGCGGAGAGGATTGCATGGTTTTTAAGCGCGCCTTGTTTGATTAAAAAAACATTTTGTGGCCCTAAAGCAATGATTAAGGATAAGCCTAAAAGTAAGCCATCGAGGTAAACAAACATAATAACGATATAAAAAAAATCAAAGATAGCTATTATAACATTGCAACTTGTGTATTGTGGAGTATAAAATGCGTCGGTTATTCTGTCTCCATAAGATATGCGTACAAAATAAGAACAAATAGGAGGGGGCGTGGGCTCTTTGTTACTAAGAAAGCTAATTGTCACTGCAACGGTGACGGTGCTTGGCATGACAGGTCAATTATTACAAGCAGAAAATGCACCTGTTCAAGAGAAATTGTCAGTTATTGATGGATATTATCCTGCTTATCCACCTACCGCTCCAGCTACCGGTGAGCAGCAAACTTTAATTCAGAAAGGTGAGTATTTAGCAAAAATGGGGGATTGTATTTCCTGTCATACTAATGTTAAAGGAGGTACCCCGGCTTATGCTGGAGGATTGCCTATAGCGACACCTTTTGGAACATTTTATAGTCCCAATATTACTCCAGATAAAGAAACTGGTATTGGTAACTGGACTGAACAGGATTTTATTCGTGCCTTAAGAGAGGGACGAGATCCTCAGGGTAGAAACTATTTCCCGGTATTTCCCTATATTTATTTTTCTAAAATATCCGATGAAGATGGACGTGCATTGTATGCTTATTTTATGAGCTTGCCACCAGTTCACCTCGAAAATAAATCATTGCCTTTCCCATTCAATGTTCCTGGTGCGCGTTTTACGCTTTGGGGATGGAATATTTTATTTTTCTTCCCTCAAGAGGGTGTGTACCAATACGAGAATGATAAATCTCCAGAATGGAACCGTGGAAAATACATAGTAGACGGCTTAGGCCACTGCAGCATGTGTCATACTCCCTTAAACGTATTTGGGTCTCCAAAGACCAGATATTATTTAACAGGTGGATTTATTGATGGTTATTGGGCGCCTAATATCACTAAATATGGGTTGGAATCAGCTACTCATCAAGAAGTTGTTGATGTGTTTAAACACGATAAACTGATTAACAATGCTGGCCCTGTAGCTGGTCCAATGGCTGAAGTGAATCATAACAGTCTGATGTATTTAACTGATGCTGATAGAATGGCTATTGCCACTTATCTCAAAACGGTCGTTAGTGAAGAGCCTTTGGGACTACCCGCTTCAGAAAAGCCGCCATCTCTTTCTCGTGGAAAGGAAGTGTATTTCACTGCATGTGTGATTTGTCACCAAGAAGGAGCAATGACTGCCCCATTAATGGGAAGTTCTCCAGGTTGGTATGAGCGGTTAAGAACAAGCGGCTTAAATGGATTATACCGCCATGCTATCCATGGTTTTAACTTCATGCCGGTGAAAGGGGCTTGTGTTACTTGCTCTGATAATGACATTATTTCTGCTGTCGATTATATATTAGATAAGTCATTGACGCGTACGCAATTATTAAACCTCAAGTCTGGTGGTGCGAAAAAATATCCTACTAACGGAGAAACGATTTACAATGAAAATTGTGCTGTTTGTCACAATGAAGGGAAAAATGGTGCTCCTAAGTTAGGGGATAAAACAGCGTGGCAACCTTTAATTGCAGAAAATATGGACGTTCTCATTGAGAATACTGTTAATGGAAAAAGTCATGTGAAAAACGGTGGTTGTAAACACTGTTCAACCGATGAAGTAATCGAAGCAATTAAGTATATGGTTAGTAAATCTAAAACTGAAGGAAACTACTCTTTGTGGTAAATTGAACTTTGAGCCAAGGCCTGAAAATCAGGCTTTGCTCAAGAAAAAGGGCGTATGCGTTATGTTCAAGTTAAGGTATTGCTCATGACCTTTGCTTGAGTGGAGATATTGATTGAATTGAAGAGCCAATTATCTGAATATAAGGCATGGGAATTTTTTCATACCTTATATTCAAACTTCAATGATAAGACGAGGAATGGGGATGTTAAACAGGTTAAAAATCTGTAAATTAATAATAATGCTAGGTGTCTGGTGTGGGAGTCAGCCAATATTTGCAGCTGCAAATAATTGGCAGCTGAATATGTATGAAGGAGTTACTCCTATCAGTAAGGATGCTTACTACCTGCATATGGTTTGTATGGCGGTATGCGCCGTAATAGGTGTTGTTGTATTTGGGGTAATGATTTACTCTATGATTCATCATAGAAAATCTAAAGGCTATAAGGCAGCATCATTCCATGATAATCCTAGATTAGAAATTTTCTGGTCTATTATCCCTTTTTTAATTTTAGTTGGACTTGCAATACCAGCGACTCGCGTTTTAATGCGTATGGATGATACAAGACAATCAGAACTTACTGTAAAAATAGTCGGGTATCAATGGAAATGGCAATATGAATATCTTGATCAAGGCATTAGCTATTTTAGTATTTTATCTACCCCATTTAATCAAATTGAAAACAGTCAAAAAAAGAATGAGTGGTACTTATTGGAAGTCGACAAGCCACTAGTCCTACCTGTAAATAAGAAGGTTCGTTTTCTGGTTACCTCAAATGATGTAGTGCATTCTTGGTGGGTGCCTGAATTAGGTATAAAACGTGATGCAATTCCTGGATTTATGTACGAAGCTTGGGCGACTATTGAAAAACCTGGCACTTATAGAGGCCAATGTGCTGAGCTGTGTGGCGTCAATCATGGGTTTATGCCTATAGTGGTCGAAGCAGTAAGCCAAGATGATTTTGATAAGTGGGTGGCGGCACAAACAAAGTCAGAAGATAAATACGCGAATGAAGAGGCGAGGGAAGCAGTACAAAAAACAATGACTCGTGACGAGTTACTGACATTCGGGAAAGAAAAATATGACCAAATTTGTTCCCCATGTCATAGGCCTGATGGGATGGGTATACCCCCGCTGTATCCAGCACTAAGAGGGAGTTCTGTAGCTACAGGTCATCCAATTTCCCGTCATATAGATGTGATACTTCATGGAATTCCTGGTTCTGCAATGCAACCTTATAAAGATCAACTGACGGATGAGGAAATTGCTGCTATCGCCACTTATGAGCGTAATGCTTGGGATAACAACACTAATGAGTTAATTCAACCCACGGATGTTGCAGCGCAACGAAAGAATGCTAATCAACAACCAACCATGGTTAATAAAGTTCAAGCTGGAGGTTTGCAATGAGTAGTTATACATTAGCACATGATGAAAAACACGATGATCATGGACCTGAGCAAGGTAAGGGTGTTTTAGGGTTTATAAAACGCTGGTTGTTTACTACGAACCACAAAGATATTGGTACACTTTATTTGTGGCTGGCAATGATTAGCTTCTTTGTTGCTGGTGGAATGGCTTTAGTGATTCGAGCAGAGCTTTTTCAGCCCGGCCATCGGTTTGTTGATCCAAACTTTTTTAACCAGATGACGACACTGCATGGACTAATCATGCTATTCGGTGTGGTTATGCCAGCGTTTACCGGAATAGCAAACTGGCAAATTCCAATGATGATTGGTGCTCCAGATATGGCATTGCCCAGGTTAAATAACTGGAGCTTTTGGATTCTGCCCTTTGCTTTTACTTTATTGCTTTCCACGACATTTCATGCGGGTGGTGGCCCAAATTTCGGTTGGACTATGTATGCACCTTTATCGACTACATATGCTCCCCCAAGCACGGATTTCATGATTTTCTCAATTCATATGATGGGTCTGTCATCCATTATGGGTTCAATTAACATCATTGCAACGATTTTAAACCTACGCGCGCCAGGCATGACTTTAATGAGAATGCCCATGTTTGTTTGGACTTGGTTAGTTACTGCGTTTTTATTAATTGCAATTATGCCCGTATTGGCAGGTGCAGTGACTATGATGTTGGCGGACCGACATTTTGGAACAAGCTTTTTTAGTGCAGCTGGTGGCGGCGATCCAATACTTTTTCAGCACGTATTTTGGTTTTTTGGACATCCTGAAGTTTATGTTTTGGTAATGCCTGCTTTTGGTGTTATTTCAGAAGTAATTCCTACCTTTAGCCGTAAACCTTTATTTGGTTATTATTTTATGGTTTATGCAGTTGTGAGCATTGCCATATTGTCATTTATTGTTTGGGCTCACCATATGTTTACAACAGGTATACCCTTAGGCGCAGAATTGTTCTTTATGTATACTACGATGTTGATTGCAGTACCTACTGGAATTAAAGTATTTAACTGGGTAAGTACGATGTTCAAAGGATCTATGACCTTTGAAACTCCGATGTTGTTCGCATTAGCTTTTGTATTTTTATTTACAATTGGTGGTTTTACAGGTTTAATGTTGGCTCTGGTCCCTGCAGACTTCCAATACCAAGACAGCTATTTTGTTGTGGCCCATTTCCACTATGTTTTAGTTCCAGGAGTAATATTCGCCCTTTTTTCAGCTACATATTACTGGTTGCCTAAATGGACTGGTCATATGTATAGCGAGTGTTTGGGTAAATGGCACTTTTGGCTATCGGCCATTTCAGTAAACATCGCTTTCTTTCCTATGCACTTTTTAGGGTTAGCAGGCATGCCAAGAAGAATTCCTGATTATGCGTTGCAATTTACTAATTTTAATATGATCTCTTCAATCGGTGCTTTCATCTTTGGGTTTACCCAATTACTCTTTTTATATAATGTGATTGCTACGGTCAGGAAGAAAGGAACTAATAAGGATATTGCCGCTGCACGATCATGGGAGGGTGCTTATGGGCTAGAGTGGACTTTACCTTCACCACCTCCATATCATACCTTTTCAACGCCCCCTAAGTTAGATTTATAGGTGTATTTATATGAGTGAGAGGAAAGGGCATAACAAGTTAGTCTCTTTGTTAGCCTTGCTTGTGGTGGGAATGTTTGCTTTTGGTTTTGCCCTAGTCCCTATTTACAATAGTATTTGTAAAAGTCTTGGGATTAATGGCAAAACAAATCCAGAGGCAGTCGCGTATGATGCCACTAAGGTAAAAGTTGCTAAAGACAGATTAGTTACGGTTGAGTTTGTTGCAACAAATAATAGCGGAGTGCCATGGGCATTCTATCCTAAAACTCGAAAAATACAGGTTCATCCTGGTGAAATTGCGAAGCTGGCTTTTTATGCGGAAAATAAAACCGATCATCCAATGTCAGTACAGGCAATACCCAGCGTCACTCCTGGGATTGCCGCGAAATACTTGAAAAAAACGGAGTGTTTTTGTTTCACTCGGCAAACACTAGATGGACATGAGGCAATGAATATGCCTTTATTATTTCATTTGGATGCTGACTTACCAGAAAAAATAAATACGGTTACTTTGTCTTATACTTTATTTGATGTAACCGATAAATGATTATTGATACAGGAGATTAAATTACAATGGGAGCACATGGTACTTATTACATCCCTAAACCAAGCCATTGGCCTTTAGTTGCTTCATGCGGATTAACTACTACTCTTGTGGGCGCTGGATCATGGCTTCATGATGATTGGTATGGCCCTTATATATTCACCATCGGTCTTGGCATTATGGTTTTCATGCTCTTTGGCTGGTTTGGTCAGGTCATTTATGAAAACTCCAAGGGTGTATATGATGAACAGGTTGACCGCTCGTTTCGTTGGGGTATGTGCTGGTTTATCTTTTCTGAGGTGTGTTTTTTCGGTGCTTTTTTTGGCGCATTATTCTATTCAAGACTTTGGTCTGTGCCTCTTTTAGGAGGAGAAGTACATCCTATTACTCATTTCACGCTCTGGCCAAATTTTAACTCTACTTGGCCTATATTAAATAATCCGGATAACCATGTTTTTGCTGGAGCTCATGAAGCAATGGGGGCTTGGGGTTTAGCAGCAATAAATACATTAATTTTATTAACCTCTGGGGTTACAGTAACCTGGGCGCACTGGGCATTAAAATTAAAGAAGCAGAAACAATTACTCATTGGTATGGCTTTAACAATTTCATTAGGTATCTTGTTCTTGGCGCTTCAAAGTTATGAGTATCATGAGGCTTACACGGAGATGAATTTAACTTTATCCGCCGGGATTTATGGGACGACTTTTTTTATGTTAACCGGTTTTCATGGCCTACACGTCACATTGGGAACTATAATGCTCATCGTTATCTTTTTCCGCTGTAAATACGGCCATTTTACACCAGAGCGACATTTTGCTTTTGAAGGTGTTGCGTGGTATTGGCACTTTGTAGACGTTGTTTGGTTATTTTTATTTGTTTTTGTGTATTGGTTATAAAAATATTCGTAATCACCTTTGTCGCAGCAAGAATTTGCTGCATTCTTCTTGAGCGATTCCCACACATTAAAATAGCGCTTACCGCGTTTCATACCTGTGGGATCCCTTGTATACTTGAGTCTGCGCAAGGTAAGACCGTGCGCAACGTATCGCAAAGCTTGGGTAACACCCCTAAAGTTTTATTATAGTTTCCCCAGACTGAAGCAGAGCACAGATTTTCAAATCATTTCTATCTGCTCCCACTTCCATGCTAGGAGTTTGAGTCGCATGGTGATGCTTTTTCGCGATACTCGGGGTGGGGAAAGGGAATGTCTCAAATGGTTAATGACGATGAACTCTGGTCTTGTTTAGAAAAATTTCTTGCGATACCTAAAAGCTGCCATAAAAATGAGCAATTATTGATGTAAGTAATATGTCGGATGCTGCGTCTTGGTGATGGATGGAGAGATTTGCCAGCAGAGTATGGTCACTGGAAAAGTGATTATAATCGTTATAACAATGGGTGAAAAAAAGGCTTATATACCGTAATATTAGCGGAATTTAAAAAAGATAGATCTCACGAATAGGCTCTATTTAAAAGTACATCAAGATGCGATGAGAAACACCCACGATAAAGTTGTAGAAGTAAGTGGTTTTAGTTTTGGTGGGCTTCGCAGTAAAATCCATGCCAAAGTAGACATTAAACATCGGTCAAAACATAGGAATAATAAATCTTCAAAGGCTAATTTTAATTCTGTCAAAAAAAGAAAGTTACAAATACTTGCACCGCCAATGGGTCATTGGCTGGAAGCCAAATTAAAGCAAGCTCAGAATAAATAATAATCTAAATTCTGAACGCTGATTCGGTCGCATTAATAAAGGCCTCATGACCAATTATTTTTTTAGCAATAATCGCTTTCTGAGCTTGGTCACTTAAAGGCCTTTGGTGGGGTTGAGCTTCGGTTGTAAAAAATGGCCAGAATCCCCTTCTTTGACTAGGAGCCACCCATTTTGTTAACGAATCGGTTTCTGCAATTTCTTTTCTTTCTATAGGGGTTAGTTGCTCTTTTTGTAATTTTTTCTCAACATAGTGTGGTAAATCAGGTATATCTTCTATCTGCTTCCCTTTTTTATCCAATAAGCTGGATAATTGTGATTGCAATTGCATTTTTTCTTCTGTAATACGTCTTTTTTCATGAGCAAGTTGACTTGCTGCTTCTTCTACAGTTTGTTTGCCTGCTTCGCGAAGCTCTAATAAAACTTGGCTTATATCTTCGATAAACTCGGACTTATCATAGTGCGCCATAAATTGGTCAAGGCGTTGCAGTGCTTTTTGTGCTGTAATAAATTGAAACAATAAAAAAGTTGGCTCTGGAACTTTCGTTTTAAACCAAGCAAGTAATGAGGAATGTGCACATACACCATTAACCTGCAATGTGAGTAAGTGCTTGTCATCATGGAGTCTCCCTTCATGATATAAACGGAGAAACAATGCAGTCATTTTTTCCATGGACTGTCCATCTTCAACGATTAGAGGCGTGAGTAATTCTTCAATGAAATTCGTGTTAAAAATTTCCTCTATTGACATATTGCTTGTGACTTTAACAGGACGGGTTAGTGTGGTGCTTATAAGCGATAGGAAAAGAGTTCTATAACTTTCAGTTTGTGTTTCTCCAGCACCGGTATTAATTATTTTAAAAATAACTTCTTGTGTGTTGATTTTTTGACATTCAATTACAGTTGCATGGCCTCCATTTGCCGTGACATACCCATGCGGAATAATGAGAGAACCTCCAGGCGGTAGTTCAAATAGAGACTTTTGCACTTGATAAGACAAATCATCAACTAATTGTTGTTGCGCGTCTTTATTCTCATTTAATTGCTTTATAACCTGAACTGTATCCAGCTCATAAGAAAATTTAGAGCACTCTTCGATTTGTTTGTGCAAATCATTAAACAGACGCTTTGTCTGGTTATCCAATTCAAGCGTTTGAATGTTAACAAAATCACTTAAATCATTGAGGAAATGCTGGTAAGCACTCGATCTTACTTTTCCTTGTAAGATTTCATGATGATTTAAATCGGTATTACCCATTAAATGATGTGAAAGATAAGTAAGTTTTTCTTTTTCTTGATATTGATCATAATGATCGCGTTGCCATACTTGTCTTAAATCAAAACCAAAAAGTGAAGTATGCGAAAAATAAAATTAGGATAATGGATGTTGTTATAGGTTGTGGCGGCATTTACACGGGACTTTTCAATTAGTCCAATGATTGATTGTAACTTTTCTTCTTCAGGAGAAACAAATCCAAAAAAACCAACGAATTTTTCCCACCAACTTTTTTTGTTATAGATTATGGAGTTGACTTTGTTAAGTGGCGCAAGCAGTTCCGCTAAATACTCCTGTTGTGCCAGAGAACTTCGCTCAGGTGACGCGTTGTATTTTTTAAATAATGCTCGTGCTTTATGAGCGCACCTCTCAATTTCACGTTTTGAAAAAACTAATTCATTTGAAATATCTATAATAAAAGTAGCTAATGCAGTTCTTGCTTCTAAATTAAAATTCATCTCAAAATTAGTTTATTATCAAAATTCGCCCGCATTGTAACAGTGAAATATTAAGGAATTATTAAATCTGCACCTAGTTGCCTGAGTACGCATTGCCTCACTATTGCTGTTGCCGAAAGGAGGAAAGCAAAAATGGGGGAAGTACGCATGGATTTACATTTGAAAACACAGCGTTGGCGTTATCACCGGGGTAATCGTGAAGTGAAGAAACGCATATTGGATGAGTTTTGCGAGACACATGGCTATCATCGTAAAGCGGCAGCTAGGTTATTAAGGCAGTTCCCCATCGCTGATAAAAAACCTAAAAAACCAGGCAAAAAGAAAGTTTATGACCCTAGTATATTATGGGAGCCGCTTAAAAAGATTTGGCTTGCTGCGGATCAGATGTGTGGCAAGCGCTTAAAAGAGGCTCTGCCCATATGGTTACCGCATTATCAGAAACATCATGAGACTTCATTAGATGAGCTCTCTACTCAATTGCTGGCAATGAGTGCAGCAACAATCGATCGCTTGCTAAAACCCATTAAATCTCGCTATGGAAAAGGTTTAAGTGGAACGAAACCCGGAAGCCTTCTAAGAAAACATATTCCGATTAATACAAACCAGTGGGACACGAGACAAGTTGGTTTTATGGAAGCAGATACTGTGGCACATTGTGGCACTTCGCTAATGGGTGATTTTGTCTGGTCAATTACAATGACCGATATTTTCAGTGGCTGGACAGAAGTGCGTGCTACTTGGAATAAAGGAGCGACAGGTGTACTGTAAGGCATAGAAAACATAGAAGAAAACTTACTCTTTGAAATCAAAGGGTTTGATTGTGATAACGGCTCATAGTTTCTTAATTGGCACCTTATTCGTTATTTTACTGACCGCGGTTCTCAAAAATCCGTACAATTTTCCCGTTCACGTCCTTATAAAAAAGACGATAATGCGCATGTTGAGCAGAAAAACTGGACTCATGTTGTCAGCTCTTTGGCTATCATCGTTTTGATAATCCAAAGATAGTGGAACTCATGAATGACTTATATTCTAATGAGGTATCTCTTCTTTTTAATTTTTTCTATCCCTGTATTAAATTGATTGATAAAGTGCGAATCCAATCCAAGATTAAGAAAAAATATGACAAACCGCAAACTCCTTACCAACGGTTAATGGCTTCCAGCTGTCTTACATTAGATCAAAAAAAGACCTTACAAGAGCAGTTTATTACACTGGATCCATTTAATCTGCAAAAGAAGATCCAAAAGAAGCTAAAATTAGTATTTAGATTGGTTCAGGTTCAGAATACAAAACAGAGAAAGGCTATTTAATGAAAAGATTAAGCACTGCATTAGACCTGTTTGGAGATAAAGCCTGTGGATATGATGGACGAGTCCTTCGGACCTGCCTGTGCCCTATGGGACGTTTGAGCAATAGCTGTGGATAACAAAAAGATGTTACCCACAGCTATTGCTCAAACTCACAGGCTTCTCGTCCACATATCCACCAGGCTCAATAGCAACTATTTATTAACTGCAACAAAACCTCTCAAAAGCAACACTTATTTTGAGGCAACGACTCAGTATATTTTTTGTCCTTCGGCAACACCTTTCATTGAGGCAATAGGAGTACCGATTTTATCTTGAGGCAGCGCCTTTCATTGTTGTATTTACTTTTGTTAAAGTATTAGGAAATTCCTGCTTTTCAAACATCAATATAAAAAGCCACTCTGCTCCTCAGATTGCGTAAAGCATATGCTCCGCTTATGTCGGAGCATAGTTACCGAGTTCGCATTAGCCCTTATAACCCTAATTAGGATTTTACGCTACAAGAGTGCGGTATCGCTGGGATTTCTTCGTAAGATATGCTAGAAACATTTGAAGGATTCCATTTTTTGAAAAATCCATATATCTTATCTTCTAAAGTAGCTACTGTGTGATGTATTTGACCAGATTGATGCCTATTTTGTTGTTTTTCTGTAGTTGGTTCTGATACCTGCTGATAAACTGGGGCTGTAGAAATTTCACTAGATACAGCATTCACCGGCTCTTGGGGCTGTTCATGGCTTTCTGATGCTGTAACCATGTCCAAATCGAACTTCATTGGATTTTTTTCAGGTTGATTATTAGCTTTCCGCATATAATTTATTGGATCTTTTACTAACTTATCAAATTCATTTTGGACAATCTGACTATCACTCTCACACAATTCTTTGGAGGTTTCGTTTCTAAGTCTAGTAATTTCCTTATTTGTAAGTAATGAATTAAAAACAGCCTCAATAGCACCTACAGGCAGTCCTTTTAATTCTGTTTTATTCTTGTATTTTGCAAAAAACTTTTTAAGCTCGAGATCAAAAAAAGTGTATACATCATAGGCCTCGGTCAACTTATTATTATCAAATCTTGCAGAAACAAAGGAATTAAGACTAAGTATATCTTTAGGACCCAATTTGGTCTTGTTTTCAGGAACGCCTTGGATGCTCAGATAGTTATCAATTTTTTCTGCCAGAAGCATCATCGCATCGACAGAAGAGTACTTATTAAAATAAATCGTGATTTGATCGGTGTTCTTAAAGCGTTTATCAGAAGAATAGGCGGGCTCAATAATTTTATAATTAAAATTCACACAATTGCCTCTTTCCAATGCCTCTTCACTTAAAAGTTTCACTAAGCCTAAGATGACCTCTTCATTTATATCGCCAATCTCATTGATATTGACATGAAACTTAAGAGAAGCATCTGCATTCTCGTAAGACATGCCGAAGAAGAAATTATTCATTAATTTCTGTTTCGCTAATTTTTTTAATTCATCATTGGCAGTTTGTAGATTATGAAATTCTGTGATTGGTCCGGCAAGATCATCACCAGCATTACATATCAATTTTAAAGGTAAGTATTTATTCGGGTTATGGTCTATCATATAGAAAATTGCTCGAAACATCTTATGACATTGAATCGCCTTGTTTTGTTTTCTAATTCCATCTGCTAATGCTTCTCCTGTGAGTTCTTTAAATTTCATGTTAAATCTCCAAATCAATTTCTAGAAGTTACTCGTTATTAGATCTATAGATGTAGCTTCTCAATAAGCTTGGGAAGGGGCTATTTACCAGGATCCAATAGATCTAGAAACTACTAAGGTATTGTAGATATGTAAGATTAGTGAATTCTTAATCGGCAATGAATATTTGGCTAATTAGATATTCCACTTTGGAAAAAGCATTCGCTTGGGGAGTTCTAGGAACCATCAAAAAAGTTTAGAATAGTTATTATTTATTTAGTGTTCACTGTTTGGGAGATATTACTCTTGAACATCCTAAAAAAACAATCAAGCTTAAAATAAACCCAACTGTCTTCTTAGGATATACTCTTAGTGAAATTGTCCTCTATCAGGTCGCTTACGCATTTTCTTTAAGTTAGATTGACGCAACAATCCCGTAGATCCAGTGAAACTTTCTAGTTCGTTAATTTTATTGTTCGGATTACAAGGGTGGGTTCTACAGTGTTGTCGGTATTCTAGATGATGTTTGTTATGTTTGTGGTGTATGCCATCGCCATAACGAACGAGCATTTTCTGTTGCAGATTAGCTGCTGTATGTTGGATCTTATCAGGCATGTTTTTTCCTTTTTCGAGGTTAATAAACACTACTTATTACCTGAATTGTGATAATAAGCTCCACATTTTAAGTATAGACGGTAAATTCAAATTAGGGTCGCTTCATTTACAATTAAAGAATCATTTGATAGTGTTTTGAAAGAAGGTGTATTTCATACCAAGGATCACGATGGCACATTGTATGCGTATATTTTTGTTAGCTTGCTGCATCATCCTGCCTTGCACCATGCCATTTGCGCAAGTGCCCAAAAATATGGATAACAATGTAAGTGAATATTCATATTCACTCGCATTACAAGCTGCTACTTGGGGATTGCCTGTTGTCATTATGTATAATCTGCGCTATAACGATGCATTGCAGCCTAATGCTAAATCCAGACCAAATTCAATTTGGCGTTTGGAAAATATAGCTACTCCCTCCCTTTCTGAACAAGCGGGTTATGTTACTCCAAATACTAACGTTATCTATGGATTTGGTTTCTTGGATTTATCCAAAGAGCCAATCATTTTAAGTATTCCTGATTCAAATAATCGTTATTACATGGTTCAGATTTTAGATATGTATACTAATTCATTTGCTTACGTAGGTGGTGTCACTACAGGCTACAAAGGAGGAACTTATGCGCTTGTAGGACCAAATTGGAAAGGGAAATTACCCAACCATATCACGTGCATTAAAGCCCCTACACCTTGGCTTTTAATCCAACCACGAGTCCATGTTGTTAATGACGCAGATTTACCGAGTGCCCAAAAGGTATTGAATGACATAACTATCACAGGCATGGCTCAATATCTGGGACAAACACCAGCGTCTTTCTCCTCCTACAATTTTATCAAACCTGAGTTGGCTAATCCTAAATTACCGGTCAGTGCAGTTGATTTTAAAGATCCAATGCAGTTTTGGCAGATTTTATCGGCAGCAATTAATGAAAATCCACCACCAAAAGACCAGATTAGCGCTTTGTTACCTATGTTTAAACCTCTTGGAATTGAATATGGAAAACAATGGGATGCGACAAAAGTTTCACCTATTATTTTAGAGTCTATGAAACGTGCTGCACGAGACATAGGGCCACTTAGTTCAAACTTGCCTCTCGGTATATTTGCTAACGGATGGTTTATTCCACCACCAGATATTGGAAATGCGAAAACCAATTATTATTTACGAGCCATCATCGCACGTGTTGGATTAACAGCGAATATTCCACGTGAAGCAATTTATTTTATGACCCAAAGAGACAATAATGGGAACAGTCTATTGAGTAATAAACAATATACAGTGACTTTCAAGCAGTTACCTCCGTATATTGCTCCGGGATTTTGGTCTTTAACTTTATATGATTTGCATAATAATTATACTGTTGAAAATCCAATTCATCGATATTCACTCGGTAGTGATAATCAAATGAAGTTGAATGATGATGGCTCGCTTACAATTTATATTCAAAATACGAATCCAGGAAAAGATAAGGAAGCAAATTGGTTGCCTTCAGGAAAAGACGGCCAATCGTTCTATTTGATATTACGTTCCTACGCACCTGGGAAAGCAATGATAGACGCATTATCTGACTCGAAATCATTCACTGTTCCAGCGGTGATCGAATCACAATCATTTTAGGAAAAAACGAATGAATTACCTACATACAATGGTTAGAATATCAAACTTAGAGCAATCACTGGATTTTTACTGCAATAAATTAGGGCTGATTGAAGTAAAACGCACAGAGCATGAAAAAGGTCGATTTACCCTTATATTTCTCGCTGCTCCCAATGATTTAGAACAAGCAAAACAATCTAATGCCCCGATGTTAGAGCTCACTTATAACTGGGATCCGGAAGTGTATCATGAAGGTCGTAATTTTGGTCATTTAGCCTATCGTGTTGATAATATTTATGAAACATGCGAACGATTAAAAAAGTTAGGTGTCACCATTAATAGACCACCCCGCGATGGTTACATGGCATTTATTCGTTCCCCAGACAATATTTCTATAGAATTATTACAAAAAGGAGGAGCGTTACCTCTCCAAGAACCATGGATCTCAGAACCAAATATTGGTCACTGGTAACAAATATTGTCCAGAAATTTAAAAGAATACCTCAATCTGGCTTTTAATAATTAGATAAAAGTCTTTAGGGTGTTAGAAATTACACTGGATTCAGAAATCTAAACTTAGAGCAAAATTTCCGGAACCAGTGTATAAATCGTGGCATGTGGATCCGCCTTTTCCCTAAATTAATGAGAGGTTATGCCTTAACTTGGCTTATTCGTTTTTCATGCCTAACAGAGGAACTGATGGAGCTTGTTCTATTTTAGCTCTGTTTTGAAGCTCTTCTCTATATAGTCGATAGTGTAGTTCGAAATGTTCTGTAACTAAATTCGTCGTGTCATTAATTAGCGTTGCCATTTGCGATGAGGGATCAACACATTCACTTAACAAGGATGGCAGTGCATGAAGAAGTTCCGTAGGAGTTAATTGTTTGTACTCTTCTTTCCACACATTATGGTTCACCCAATTTAACGCCGGAAGAACTTCGTAATAATTATGATACCCTTGCTTGTAAAAATTACAGCCAGCTATCAGCATACCAAGAAGCATCGTATCATGTGGATCTTTAGCCAGATCTAATTTGCCTGCTTTGGACAAAAGACCTAAAGAGGCTTGCATTATTGCACCTGTAGTTCCGGACACATCAAAAAAATGAGGAAGATTCATATGATCATGGAGATGAAGTGTTCTACCTGTCGCATCATTCACTATTACACTACGAAGCTGGGGAATCTCAGGCATAGAACTATCAGTGCCATTATTTACAAGAGATTCAAGATAATGACTTACCGTAACAAGTTCTGCTTCTGATATTTGAGCACCATGTGTGTATAGTTGCATTTGCAAATGAGCAAAAGGCGATCCAGGGGCTTTAATGTATGGCACATGAAAACTATTTAATGACACCATTAATTCTTTTATGAAAATCTCTAATGCAACTACGTCTTTGCCAGCATTTTTAGCCTTTTCAATTTTACAATTGCTACTTCCATAAGCATTAGCAATCATTCCCAAAGGAGAAAGAACAACTTCAAGTACTCTTAAAAATTGTTGGGGTGGGGTTTGATGCTCTCTTTTGAGTACTTTTATTAAGAAATCATGATTTTCCAGTATATCTCTAGAGCGACTTTCTGGTGTGTTTGATCCTATCTCAAAAAGACTCATAAGCGCTTTTGGATCTAATTTTTCTAATTCTGTACCCAGCTCAAAACCAATAATAGTAGCTGCATAAAGAATTTCGGGTTTTGGGTTCCTAGCAATTCCAACTGCTGTGCGCATCAATAAGTAATGTTCTGGACAAACCGCTGATATTTTATCAATGGCACATAATTTACCATAAGTTTTGCCTAATGCATGAACAACAGATGGGTGTTGAGTTTTTCCATTCGGAAAAGGCGGTTGTAAAGCAACATTTTGTCGGGATGAATGAAATGTGGGTACGATCGTTGATAATGTAATCTCTTTTGCGATCAATTGCTTTTCAGGGTTGTCCCACTCTTGAGTAAATCGTTCAGAAGCATAGGAGGATATTCCACGATTAAAAATTCCGTCTAGAGAGTTAGCAACAAATTTATCACGATGAATTTTAGGATAGCTCTTTGTAATTGCGAACATTTTAGTAACCTCATGGTGTATCACATACGTGATAAAAAATTAAATTGAATTAAAAATTATTACTCATAACTATGATGACTCATTGGATAAGCAGTAATTATTATTTTGAGTACAATTAAATCTTATAGAGCAATATTAATCCAATTCAATATATGTATATGTGATAGCAAAAAAATAAATTATTTATCGTTTTCAGTAGGTTAAGAGCATATCGATATAAGTTTTAGTACAAACACTGTCATCAATCGCGACGAATATTGGCATAATGGAGCACGGTTGCAGTCGTTATTAGTGCAATAGGAATTAAATAATTAAGTAAACTTAGACTTTGAAACTATTCTTAGACAATCAGTGAATAAAATAGAACATTGAT
Organism: Legionella sainthelensi; assembly: GCF_900637685.1. Taxonomy (NCBI): domain Bacteria; kingdom Pseudomonadati; phylum Pseudomonadota; class Gammaproteobacteria; order Legionellales; family Legionellaceae; genus Legionella; species Legionella sainthelensi. The sequence continues at coordinate 4,078,166 of NZ_LR134388.1, read as the reverse complement.
TATTCATTCGGGTTGCATTATAATTCGCGCGGTGAAACTTAGGTGAATATGTGAACAAACAGCTAAGCAAGCGTGGCATTGTTCGGCTGTGGCTTGTGCAAATAAGCGTTACATTAGTCTTTGCGGCTTTTTGCGTACTAGCATATAGTGCTAATGCAGGAATCTCGGCATTGCTTGGTGGGGTGGTTTGTATCATTCCCAATGCATATTTCGCAACTAAACTATTTAAATATCAAGGCGCACGCTCAGCCAGGCAAATTGTAAATAGTTTCTATAAAGGCGAAGCGCTAAAGATATTTATATCCATATTCCTATTCACTGTGGTGTTTCTTTTCTTTAAAATAACACCGCTCGCGTTTTTTGTATCATATATTATGATACTGATGACGCATTGGTTTGCCCCGTTGATTATTAATAAACAGAATAGGCCTGAAAGTGACTGAAATGGTATCTAGTTCAAACTATATTAAACATCATCTAACATATCTTAATTATAATGTTAGTGATATGACATTTGGTTCAGGTGGTTTCTGGACTTTACATCTCGATACACTGTTTTTTTCCATTACATTGGGAGTTATAGTTTGTGCTCTAATGTATTTTGGTGCTCGTAAGGTTACAACAGGAGTTCCTGGTAAGTTACAAAATTTCGCTGAAATTATGCTGCAATTTGCAGATAATCAGGTAAAAGATTGCTTTCATGGAAAAAATAACTTAATAGGCCCTCTAGCATTAACCATATTTTTATGGGTCTTTCTCATGAATTTTATGGATATTCTACCAGTAGATATATTACCAGATATTGCTCAGGCTGGAGGTATTCATTACCTGAAAGTAGTACCTACAACAGATTTAAACTTGACTTTTGCTTTATCAATCACAGTATTTTTACTGATTATCTTTTATAGCATTAAAATAAAAGGCCCTAAAAAGTTTATCAAAGAGCTTACATTGCAACCTTTTAATCATCCCGGATTCATACCTTTTAACCTGTTACTTGAATTGGTAGGCCTCATTGCTAAACCGATTTCATTAGCACTCCGGTTATTTGGAAACTTATATGCAGGCGAATTGATATTTATATTAATCGCACTGTTAACCTTAAATGCTGCAACATCATCACCAGTAAGTACTGCGACCTTAGGCTCAGCTCAATTTATCTTGGCGTTGGCTTGGTCAATATTCCATATTCTGGTGATCACATTGCAAGCATTTATTTTCATGGTACTAACTATTGTTTATCTTAGTTTAGCGCATGAAGATCACTAACCGATTTTAATTTTCATCCATTGTAAAGGGGATAAATATGCAAGCCGCTAGTTTAATAGCACAAATTCAAAGTATGACCGTTGTTGCGGTTGCCTTGTTAATTGGTTTGGGTGCGTTGGGTACAGCGATAGGATTTGGTTTGCTTGGTGGCAAATTCCTTGAGGGCTCAGCTCGTCAACCAGAAATGGTTCCAATGTTACAAGTTAAAATGTTCATCGTTGCTGGTTTGTTAGACGCCGTGACCATGATCGGAGTAGGTATCGCGTTATTCTTTACTTTCTCAAATCCTTTCCTTAGCGGTATAGGTTCTTGATAACACATTATTCAGGGCGCAAAGCGCCCTAATTGTTACAGGAGATAAACGGTGGAAATTAACTTAACATTAATAATACAAATGCTGGTGTTTGCCGCTTTTGTTTTGTTTACTATGAAATTAGTTTGGCCTCCTTTGGCAAAAGCTATGGAAGAGAGACAAGACAAAATTGCTGATGGTTTAGCATCCGCAGAGCGTGGTCGAAAAGAGCTTGAGCTAGCGCAACATCGAGTCAAAGATGAATTAAAGCAAGCAAAAATTCAATCGACTGATATCATTGAAAAGGCCAACAAACGTGCTGCTCAAATCATTGAAGAAGCAAAGGAAGCCGCTAAACATGAAGCTCAAATACAGATGAAGCTTGCTCAAGAACAATTGATGCAACAAATAAATCATGCAAAAGATGAGTTGCGCAAACAAGTAGCAAACTTGGCAATAACCGGTGCTGAAAAAATTCTGATGCGTGAAGTAGATGCCAAGGCAAATACCGCATTGTTAGATAACTTGATAGAAGAGATTTAAAAATGTCTGATAGTACCACCATAGCCAGACCCTATGCTAAGGCGATTTTTGAATATGCTTTAGAGGAAAATAAATTAGCAGAGTGGTCAGCACATTTGAGAAATCTTGTTTTAGCTGTGTTGACCCCAGAAGCGGAGAAGTTTGTAACTAATCCAGCAACAACTGTTGAACAACATATCGAATTGCTGCAAACAGCGGTTGGTACAAAGTCAAATGACGACAGGCCAATAAATAATGTTATCGCATTATTAGCTACAAATAAGCGAATAATGTTATTACCAGAGATTTTCGCACTTTATGAAGTACATCGCGCAGATCAGGAAAAAACTTTAGATGTCAATGTATGTAGTTATTCTGAGTTATCAACTGCACAACAACAACGCTTAATAGAATCATTAAGTCAACGCTTAAAGCGTAAGGTCTCGTTAAAAATCAATATTGATCCTTCCTTGCTTGGTGGAGCAATAATTCGAGCGGGTGATTTAGTTATTGATGGTTCAGTTCGCGGCAAGCTTAATAAGCTTAGCAACGACTTAGCCGCTTAATTTAGAGGATAGTTTCCATGTCAGAACAAGTAGCGTTAAATCCTTCTGAAATCAGCGAATTAATCAGAAAGAAAATAGAACACTTTAATGTAGTATCTGAAGCACGTAATGAGGGTACTATTGTTAGTTTGAAAGACGGTGTTGTAAGTTTGCATGGCCTTGAAGATGTAATGGCTGGTGAAATGATAGAATTTCCTGGCGGCACTTATGGCTTGGCTCTTAACCTTGAGAGAGATTCAGTAGGGGCGGTTGTTCTTGGTGAATATGCCTCTTTAGCTGAAGGGCAAAAAGGTAAATGTACTGGTCGTATTCTTGAAGTTCCGGTTGGAAAAGGCCTTCTAGGTCGTGTTGTTGACGCATTAGGAAATCCAATTGACGGTAAAGGTCCAATCGAAGCATCCGGCATGTCGCCAATCGAAAAGGTTGCTCCAGGTGTTATTGCGCGTAAATCAGTAGATCAACCAGTGCAAACTGGGTTAAAAGCAATTGACGCGATGATTCCAGTAGGCCGTGGTCAACGTGAATTGATTATTGGTGACCGTCAGACAGGAAAAACAGCAATTGCAATTGATGCGATCATCAATCAAAAGGGTACAGGAGTTAAATGTATTTATGTGGCAGTTGGACAGAAAGCTTCATCTGTTGCTGCAATTGTACGTAAACTTGAAGAACATGATGCTTTAGAGCATACCATTGTAGTCGTCGCAGGAGCTTCAGATTCAGCTGCATTGCAATTTATTGCGCCTTATGCAGGTTGTACCATGGGTGAATATTTCATGGAGCATGGTGAAGATGCTTTAATTGTGTATGATGACCTAACCAAACAAGCTTGGGCTTACCGACAAATATCCTTGTTGTTGAAAAGACCTCCAGGTCGTGAAGCATATCCAGGGGATATTTTCTATTTACATTCACGCTTGTTAGAAAGAGCTGCACGAATTAATGCTGATGAAGTAGAAAAACTGACTCAGGGCGAAGTAAAAGGAAAAACAGGTTCATTAACCGCATTACCAATTATTGAAACTCAAGCCGGCGACGTATCTGCATTCGTACCAACGAACGTTATATCGATTACCGATGGCCAGATTTTCCTTGATGTCGATTTATTTAACTCAGGTGTTAGGCCTGCAATCAACTCCGGTCTTTCTGTGTCACGGGTTGGTGGGGCTGCACAAACCAAAATTATGAAAAAATTAGGTGGCGGTACTCGCTTAGCGCTTGCTCAATTCCGTGAGTTAGAAGCATTCTCCCAATTTGCTTCTGATCTTGATGATGCTACACGAAAGCAATTAGAGCGTGGTCAACGAATTACCGAGCTTATGAAGCAAAAACAATACTCGCCATTATCCGTTGCCGAAATGGGCACAGCATTGTTCGTTGTAGAAAAGGGTTATTTGGATGATGTACCTGTAAATGAAATTGCAGCATTTGAAGCCTCGTTGCACGACTATATGCGTACGTCGCATCCTGACTTGTTGCAGTTGATTAATGATGCTGGCGGTTATGATAATGATATTGAAATGAAATTGAAGAATGCTGTAGAAGACTTTAAACGTACAGCAAGTTGGTAAGTCAATTTTAAGGCGAAATGAGATATGGCTGGAGCAAAAGAAATCCGTTCGAAAATTTCGAGCATTAATAAAACTCGAAAGATTACTCGTGCGATGGAAATGGTGGCAGCAAGTAAAATGCGCAAAACTCAAGAGAGAATGCGCGCATCTAAACCTTATGCTAGTAAGATCTATGCGGTGGTAAAACATATTGCTCGTGCACACTCAGAATACAGACATCCGTTTATGAGTCATCGCGAAATTAATCGCATAGGTCTTATTGTTGTGACTACAGACCGAGGTCTGTGTGGTGGTTTAAACGTTAACTTACTCCGTGAAACCGTTAAAACAATTCGCAGTTGGAAAGAGCAGGGAAAAGAAGTTGACCTTGCTGTTATTGGTCGTAAAGGACAGGCATTTTTCAAGCGTGTTGGGAGTAATGTTCTCGGATCGAAAGATCATCTAGGTGATACACCTAGCATTAATGATCTTATCGGTATTGTAAAAGTTATGCTTGATGCGTTTAACAATGGCACTATTGACGCATTGCATATCGTATACAATGAATTTGTGAACACCATGACACAAAAGCCTGTGGTGAAACAATTATTACCATTGCCAAAATCAGAAGAAGACAGTAATACAATGGGGCATCATTGGGATTATATTTATGAACCTGATGCTAAGGAATTACTGGATAATCTTTTAGAACGTTATATCGAATTACAAATTTATCAAGCTGTAGTTGAAAATATCGCTTGTGAACAAGCGGCTAAAATGATTGCAATGAAAAATGCAACAGAAAATGCCGGTGATTTGATTAAAGAATTTCAATTGGCTTATAACAAAGCTCGACAAGCTGCAATTACACAAGAGTTGGCAGAAATTGTCGGTGGCGCAGCCGCTTTATAAGAGGGTATAAAATGAGCTTAGGAACTGTAGTAGAAATTATTGGCGCGGTAGTGGATGTTGAATTCCCCCGTGATAATGTCCCTAAAATTAATGATGCATTGAAACTTGTTGATGGTGACTTGGTTTTTGAAGTACAACAACAGTTAGGTGATGGTGTTGTTCGTACTATCGCAATGGGAACAACGGAAGGACTTAAGCGCGGACTAAAAGCAGAAAATACGGGTGATCCAATTCAAGTACCCGTAGGTAAGAAAACTTTGGGACGAATTATGGATGTTCTGGGTCGTCCAGTTGATGAAGCAGGTCCAATTGGTGCTGAAGAGCATTGGTCTATTCACCGCAAGCCCCCAACTTACGAAGATCAAGCAGGTAGCCAAGAATTGCTGGAAACAGGTATTAAGGTTATTGACTTGCTTTGTCCTTTCGCTAAAGGAGGTAAAGTAGGTTTATTCGGTGGTGCCGGCGTAGGTAAAACCGTTAATATGATGGAATTAATTCGTAACATCGCTATTGAGCACAGTGGATATTCAGTATTCGCTGGTGTTGGTGAGCGTACTCGCGAAGGAAATGACTTCTATCACGAAATGAAAGAATCGAATGTATTGGACAAAGTATCATTAGTTTATGGCCAGATGAATGAGCCACCAGGTAACCGTTTACGTGTTGCTTTAACTGGTCTTACTATGGCTGAAAAGTTCCGCGATGAAGGCCGCGATGTATTGTTATTCGTTGACAATATCTATCGTTATACGCTCGCTGGAGTTGAAGTATCTGCGTTGCTGGGTCGTATGCCTTCTGCTGTGGGTTACCAGCCGACATTGGCGGAAGAAATGGGTATGTTGCAAGAACGTATTACCTCAACAAAAACAGGTTCTATTACCTCAATTCAAGCGGTTTACGTACCAGCAGATGACTTAACCGATCCATCGCCAGCAACAACGTTTGCTCACTTAGATGCTACCGTTGTATTGTCACGTCAAATCGCAGAGCTGGGTATTTATCCGGCGGTTGACCCATTAGATTCAACCTCACGACAATTAGACCCATTGATTGTAGGTCAAGAGCATTATGATACAGCTCGCCGTGTGCAACAGACATTACAACGATATAAAGAATTAAAAGATATTATTGCAATTCTTGGTATGGATGAACTTTCTGAAGAGGATAAACGTGTTGTAACTCGCGCACGTAAAATTCAAAGATTTTTATCACAGCCATTCTTCGTTGCAGAAGTCTTTACAGGTTCTCCAGGAAAGTATGTATCTTTAAAAGATACAATTAAAGGCTTCCAAGGCATTCTTGCTGGTGAATATGATGATTTACCAGAGCAAGCATTTTATATGGTTGGTAGTATTGAAGAAGCGGTTGCTAAAGCTAAAACCCTATGAGGTAAGCAAATATGACTAGAACAACGCACTTAGATATAGTTAGTGCTGAACATGAAATATTTTCCGGTTTAGTTGAAATGATTGTGGCAACTGGAGAGTTAGGCGAGATAGGTATTACAGCTGGTCATGCCCCTCTACTTACTGTTCTGAAACCAGGTGAGGTGCGAATTACTTTACCTGGCGGTAACCAGGAAATCTATTATGTTCAGGGTGGTATGCTGGAAATACAGCCTAATTATGTTACTGTTCTTGCCGACGAGGTTGAGCGGGCTGAGCATCTTGATGAAGCAGCTGCCCTTGCAGCAAAAGCCCAAGCTGAAGCAGCAATGGCCAATAAAGGCGGAGGCGGTGAGATGGATTATTCTGTTGCTGCTGCTGAACTGGCACGAGCAGTTGCTCAAATTCGTGCAATTCAAAAAGTTAGAAAAATAATCAAGTAAGTATTTTCATCTAAGGTGTGTTGATAATTCATTCCCACCGCCTACATGCCGCGACTTGTTCGCGGTGTGCAGAAGATCTAATCAGCTACGAATTTATTAATAGCCTGTGTTTCGTTACCCAAGATTTCTTCGCTACGTGAACCAGGAATTAATAAAATCAACATCAATAAACGCCCATTCTAGGTTCTGTTTATGCTCTCAAACTATAAAAAATATCCAAAAGAGAAATAGATGTTGTTTTATAAAGCTATATCAAATATAAAAATGAAGGTACACTAAGCGTCCATATTCCATAGATTATTTAATGGTTGTGAAATGCGTAATCTATTCTATCTTGCTGTTTTCGTAGCAATGAGCTTTGTGATAAGCGAAGTGTTTGCTGCGCCATTTACTTTTAAACAAGCATTAGAAATCGCATACCGCAACAACCCTGAGTTACAGGCAGAAATAGATAAAGCACAAGCGATGCGCGGTTACTTTATCCAAAGTGGCCTCTACCCTAATCCACAACTTTCATTAACTGCTGAAAATTTCGGTGGTTCAGGTTCCTATTCAAGCTATGAAGCTGCAGAAACTACTGCGTCTGTAACCCAACCAATTCCTTTAGGGAATCGTTTGGCTTATTTAAAGAAGGCAACTTATGCTGATTATTTAGCATCCTTAGCACAAATTCAGGTTCAAAAAGCCACACTCTATATAACGGTTGGAGTTGCCTATGTTGATGCATTTTATGCAGGCCAATGGCGCCAGGTAACAAAAAAATTAGTTCGCCTTAATCAAGATATTGTGGCTGCTATTGAGCGACGAGTTAAGGCTGGAGCGGGTGCCGAATTAGATTTACGCTTAGCACAAGTACGTTTAGGCGAGGCTCGGATCCAGGAAAATAAGGCAACACGAGATGAGTTGACTCAAAGAGCTAAATTATCTCGATTGCTAGGCGATGGTTTAAGAATAGATAGGCCTTTGATTGATAAAGGATTTCCCGATGTAGAATTAAAATGGGATGCTTTATTGAGGAAGCTACCACAAAGCCCGCAGCTTCTACAAATGCAATTACAACTTAAAGCCAAACGAGCGACTATTACAGCCGTTAAAAAATCAATATGGCCTGATCTAAACATACAACTGGGCGGGCGACATTTTTCAGATGATGGGAGTAACGCTGCAGTGATGTCTGCTTATGCACAAGTTCCTGTATTTGATCGTAACCAAGGAAAAATTTTGACTGCAGAAGCACAATATACCCAAACAGCTCATGAATACCAGGGAACACGGTTGGATGTGCGACAAAGCGCTTATACGCTTTTTTTACAGGCGCAACAAAGTGAGTATGAAGCAGCACAAGTGACGCGTTCATTATTGCCTTTAGCGCGTAAATCAATCAAATTAGCTCAAGAAGGTTACCAAATGGGGCGCTACACTTATATTGAATTATCTCTCTCGCTCAATACGCTCTATGAAGAAGAGCGTCACTATCAACAAGCCCATGCGGATTACCATAAGGCATTAATTCAAATCACTGGACTTTTAGGATTACATCCTACTAAGGAGAGTAAATGAAATTGATAAAGAGATTTATTTCTTATTTATGTCTCTTTGCTTTGTTATGGGGCTCAGGTTCTTTTTCTTTGTGGGCTGGCAAGGACAACGAGGCAATTGAAGCAGGGGTGCAGCATGATATTGAAAAAGGGCCTAAAGGGGGGCAACTTTTTAAAGAGGGGGATTTGGCTCTTGAATTGCTTCTCATTGAGCGTGGAATGCCTCCTCATTTTCGCGCCTACATTTACGAAAAGGGAAATGCAATTGCTCCTGTGCACACGCGACTGACCATGCAGTTAACTCGGTTTAATCATAAAAAAGAGCTGATTAGCTTTGTTCCTGTTGATAATTTTTTACAAAGTGAAGAAGAAATTCAAGAGCCTCATTCCTTTGATGTGTCGCTTAAATTAGCCTATGCAGGAAAATCTTATAGTTGGCATTATTCAACTTATGAGGGGCGGGTAAAATTGGTCCCTGCCATGCTCCAAGCCGCGGAGATAAAAACGGCAACTGCGCAAAGTCAAACCATCAAAACACAACTTAAAGTAGTGGGAAAAATTACTCCTAATCGCGACACCATGGCTCCTATATACGCACGTTATTCAGGAATTATTAAGTCGATGAATAAAAACTTAGGAGATGAAGTGACTAAAGGAGAGCTATTAGCCATCATTGAAAGTAATGAAAGTTTACAAAATTACAATATTACGGCTCCCATTACTGGTACCGTTGTGCAAAAGTATGCTACTAACGGTGAGCTAGCACAAAATACTAAACCTATTTATGAAATAGCAAATCTAGATAATGTTTGGGCTGATTTTACGTTATATCGCAAGGAAGCCCCACTGGTAAAACAAGGTATGAGTATTATTGTAATGGGAGATGAAGGAACTCCTAAGTCTACGAGCATTATTTCTTATATCGCGCCTTTAGGTATAGAGGACACACAAACGACTTTGGCGCGAGCTGTTCTCCCCAATGAAAATCGCCTGTGGTTGCCTGGTATGTATGTCAATGGAGAAATTATAATCAAAGAAAAAATAGTGCCGGTAGCCGTACGACTTTCTGCGCTGCAACGTATGGATGAGCAAGACGTGGTTTTTGTGCAACAAGGAGATTATTTTGAGGCAACACCTGTAACGTTGGGACAACGAGATGAGCAATGGGTTGAAATACTATCAGGGCTTGAAGCAGGACAAAGCTATGTGACTAAAAACAGTTTTTATATTAAGGCCGAACTCGGTAAAGAAGGCGCAAGCCACGAGCACTAAGGATAAAAGATGCTGGAAAAAATCATCCACTTTTCTTTAAAACATCGCTGGTTTATCCTGCTCTTCACGCTCATTATTGCGTTACTTGGGATCTATAATTTTCAAAGGCTTCCTATAGATGCAGTTCCTGACATTACGAATGTACAGGTACAGATTAATACAGAGGCGTCTGGTTATTCTCCTTTTGAAGTAGAGCAACGTATTACTTTTCCCATTGAGTTAGCACTGAGTGGATTACCAAATCTTGATTATACTCGCTCCCTATCACGTTATGGATTATCACAAGTTACAGTCGTATTTAAAGATGGAACAGATATTTATTTTGCTAGGCAATTAATTAATGAACGCCTCCAGGAGGTTAAAGATAAATTGCCACCCGAAGCAGAAGCCACCTTAGGGCCTATTTCTACGGGGCTAGGTGAAATTTTTATGTATACGATCACCAATAAGTCGAATGTACCTAAAGCGAAACGTTATAATCCCACGGAGCTGCGCACGATCCAGGATTGGATTATCAAGCCTCAATTGCGCAATGTGGAGGGTGTTGCTGAAATCAACACCATTGGCGGCTATGAAAAACAATTTCACGTTACCCCTGATCCGGCTAAATTGGTCCGTTATAATTTAGGTTTAAATGAGGTGGTTGATGCGCTTCAACGCAACAATGCCAATGTGGGTGCAGGATATATTGAACATAATGGGGAACAAAACCTTATTCGAGTTCCTGGACAGGTTCAAAACATACCTGATATTGAAAATATTGTCATTGCCAGTTTTGAAGGAACCCCCATACGAATTCGTGATGTAGCTAAAGTGATTTTAGGTACAGAGCTACGCACAGGGGCTGCTACTGAAAATGGCCAAGAGGTAGTATTAGGCACTGTTTCCATGTTAATGGGTGAAAACAGCAGAACTGTTTCGGAGCGAGTGGCTGCTAAAATGAAAGCAATCAACAAGTCGCTTCCTGATGGAGTCGAGGCTACTACAGTTTATAATCGTACCGTATTAGTGAATGCTACGATTAATACGGTGAAAAAGAACTTATTGGAAGGAGCATTGCTTGTTTGCATTATTCTCTTTTTATTTTTGGGAAATATTCGTGCAGCATTGATAACGGCCATGGTTATCCCTTTATCCATGCTGCTCACTATTACAGGTATGGTGACCAATAAAATCAGCGCTAATCTTATGAGTTTAGGTGCACTTGATTTTGGTTTAATTGTAGATGGCGCCGTGATCATTGTTGAAAATTGCATGAAGCATTTGGGCGAAAAACAACATGAAGCACAGCGTCCTTTACTACATGAAGAGCGGTTGAAGGTAATTGCCTATGCCACTACAGAGGTTATTCGACCCAGCATTTTTGGCGTTTTTATCATCACGGTAGTTTATCTCCCTATCCTTACGTTGACAGGTGTGGAAGGAAAAATGTTCTTGCCTATGGCGGAAACAGTTATTATTGCCCTGATGGCTTCAATGCTCTTTGCATTAACTTTTGTCCCAGCTGCGATTGCAATTTTTTTACGCAAGCCGGTGCAAGAAAAGGAAAATAAGTTAGTTCATTATATTTCGCAGGGCTATGCACGCATACTACGGTATTGTTTTCATGCGCGATTAAGGGTTATAAGTGCTGCTGTAGTTTTAGTGTTAATTAGTTTTTAATTGCTTTTCGTATGGGGGGAGAGTTTATCCCGAGCCTTGATGAGGGCGATATTGCGATGCATGCCATGCGTATTCCAGGAACGAGTCTGACCCAATCTATAGAAATGCAAGACTTGGTTGAGCAACGCGTGCGACAATTTCCTGAAGTCAAAACAGTATTTGCTAAACTGGGAACCGCTGAAGTGGCTACGGATCCCATGCCACCAAATGTTGCTGATACCTTTATTATTTTAAAACCACGAAAAGACTGGCCAAATCCAAAGAAAAGCAAACAAGAACTGGTGCAGGAAATTGAAGAGGCGGTGCAGCAAATTCCGGGTAATAATTATGAGTTTACGCAACCCATTCAAATGCGATTTAATGAATTGATTTCAGGGGTGCGCAGCGATGTGGCTGTTAAAGTATTTGGCGATGATATGAATACTTTATTGGATATTGCTGAAAATATCAGTACTCAACTTAAAAAAGTACCAGGGGCTGCAGATGTCAAAGTAGAGCAAGTAAGTGGGTTGCCTTTGTTGACCGTAGAAATTAATCGTGATGCCTTAGCCCGATATGGATTACAAATTGGTGCTGTCCAAGATGCTATTGTGATCGCCACTGGCGGGAAAAAAGGTGGGGAGCTGTTTGAAGGAGATAAGCGATTTGATTTAATCGTGCGTTTACCCGAGTCTTTACGTTCAAGTCCTAATGTATTGAGACAGATTTTTATTCCATTACCTCCTGGTAAAGATGGCACACGTCATTATATTCCCGTAAGTGAAGTAGCCAAAATGGTGCGTAGTGAAAGTCCTAATCAAATCAGTCGTGAAATTGGCAAGCGACGTGTGGTCGTGAGCGCCAATGTTCGGGGGCGTGATTTAAGCTCATTCGTGAGCGATGCCAAACTACGGATGGAGCAAAATATCAAAATACCTAGTGGTTATTGGATTACTTGGGGAGGACAGTTTGAACAATTGCAATCTGCTTCACAAAGGTTACAAATAGTCATTCCTATTACATTAGTTGGCATTTTTCTGCTGTTGTTTATGAGTTTTGGTAGTGTGAAAAATGCATTATTAGTGTTTTCAGGTATTCCCCTTGCTTTAACTGGGGGGGTATTTGCTTTGTGGGCTCGCGGGATACCATTATCGATTTCTGCAGGTGTTGGCTTTATTGCTCTCTCAGGGGTCGCAGTACTAAATGGTTTAGTGATGATTACCTTTATCAATAAGCTTAGGGAACAAAAAAAATTGTATTTAAAAGATGCTGTCTTGCAAGGTTCTTTGGCAAGACTTCGCCCCGTATTAATGACGGCTCTTGTTGCCTCTTTGGGTTTTGTTCCTATGGCTTTGGCAACAGGGACGGGCTCTGAAGTGCAAAGACCTTTAGCAACAGTTGTGATTGGTGGTATCATTTCCTCAACGTTTTTAACTTTACTTGTTTTGCCTGGATTATATTATGTCTTTCATAATCGAAGAAAAGCAAGGAAGTAAACAACACCCAAAACGCGCTTGTTTATTTTGCCTTACTATAAGACGCCGCTACATGCCGCAAACAAGTCGCGGCACGCAGGCGATGGGAATGAATGGTCAATACGTATCAATGGTTTAAAGTCTGGGTATGTGTCGAGTCAAGGTTGGTTCTACCTGTTATATCATCAATACTTCTTCTAAAGTCCCTCGTAGCTACAACTGAAGGAGGGGATTGAGCTTCTTTTAATAAACTACCAAACTGGGTGTCATTCAGCATTTCTGGTGTCGTTGACCACTTTTCAAGATTTTTCTTAGTGACCAATTCAGGCGGAATTTTGTCAGCTAACGCCAGTAGTTTTTCATGCACCCCTGCATCGATGACTCCTTCCTGTTTAAATCCAGAAAGAAGTCGCTCATTAATCTCTTTAAACGCTTGGGGAATTTCTTCGGTTAAAAGTTTTTGTTTATCTGTTGATTGAGTCAGTTCTCGATACTCTGACATTAAATAGGATGCTACTTTACTCGCCTCCTCAGATGTTAACTGGGCAAAGAACTCAATGGTCTGATCGTTATGACAATGATGAGGTAAACCTCTTACTATTTTTTGGACTTCCTGATTAGCAATTTTTTTAAACTGCTCTTCTATAGCAAAAGTGGTAATCAGATCCAGTGGTTTTATGTCTTGGTTTATCGAATACTTTTCTTGAAGTTGTTGTTGAAATCCTCTTCCCTTAGCTGTTGGTTTAATCGCGTAGTTTTCCAGTTGACACATTTCTTGTAGTTGTTTTTTAAATCCAACAACCTCTCGTTGCAATGCGCTTTTGAATAAATTATGTTCCTTTCCGATTTCAGCATCAATTTTATCTAAAACCATGATGGATTTAACAAGCGAATTAACGATATCCTGTTTTTTGGCAGTGTCAGGTTCTTTTGCAAGTTTATTCAGCTCTTCTGCAATCCCTTTTAATTGCTCTATTTGTCTATCCCTAGTTTCTTTTTTAGTACCGCTGAACCATCTACCACTTCTCTCCCTCTCATAATTGGCCACAGTAGCAGAAAGACCAGACGCTACTCGGTTTACTTCTACCTCAAATAATGGTTTAGAAGACACTTTAGACCAAACAACATTAGCAAGATTTTCACGATTTACATGAACTGGAGAAATTAATTTTTCAAGTTCTGGGTTGCCACCGGATTCTTTAAGCGCCTCTAATATCGCTTTTCCATTAGGATTGTATGCAATGTAATTTTGTGTTTCTAACGTCAGCATGGAATAATTAGGTGCTTTCGATCCGGTTTGTTGTTGTGTTAGATAATCAATTAATTCTTTAGGTTTATTTTCAGCCAAAAGTCTCACTACTTCCGTTTTAAACTGCTCTAATTTCTCATAGCCGACTTCATTTTTATGACTTAAGTTATTTGTGCTGCCACTATGCAGTGCTTCAACATGCCCTTCCAGTTCCCCTAAAGGATGCTTTCCTTTAGTTTGACGTTGGAAAAACTCAAGAAAAGAAAGGCTTATTCTATTTTGATGATTAAAAAGAGTACCCTTTTTACTCGTATCAGCAATGAAAAATTCATCAAAATGAGGAGAGTCTTTAATGGTATTATAGTTTTTAGTAAATTGTTCCGTAATTTCTTTTTGCTGCTCTTCGGTTAATGGATTTTTTAAGCCTAGCTGGGCATGATAAGTATTGATATAATCAAAGATAACTTTTTCTATATTCGCTCCTTTACCCAGCCCTTCCTTTACATTTTTTGCAATATTGGTGGCATGAGGTTCCTCATCAAAAAAAGCACCAAAATTTGCATCCGATAATTTATTGAGTTTACAAAATATATTAGCTTCAGCAAGTAAAAATTGAACTTTAACAGACATTCGGTCATTATTGCTTGCATTAACTTCCTTGCCTTCGCCGTCATAGAACACGCTAATTGCTTCGCTTTGTTTTTGTTCTTCAAGATCCCAAAACTCTGAGCTGGTTGCTGCCCCAATAACTCCCCCAATCCACTCTTTAAGAGGATCATCTTCGCCTACAGTACAGGCTAGATCTAATAAATAAGAAGCATCAATGTCCATACCGCCAATAGTACTTTTATCTACCGAAATATCTTTATTAACTTTGACAAGTTCCTCTTGGATAATTTTCTTTAATTCCGTCAGACGTTCATCGCGTGTATCGGGTTCTTTTAAGTAATCGTCAGGTAAGTTGGCTTTAGCTAAAATATCTTCTATAACTTTCTCCTTAAGCGTTTTTGGGGGTAAAATAGGAGAGCCAGTATTAGTTTTTGCATCATAAAAGGTAGAGCGTAAGCGCGAACCCAAGCCTTCGTTAATATCAATCGCACCTAAATGATGACGCCCATCTGGTCTTCTCCATTTAGATATATTTCTTTTCACACTAAATATGGGATCCTTAAACAAAGTTAAGGGATCATTATCAAAAGGAGATAACCTTACTGCAAAACCATTGGTAGCAGACTTTACAAGTGCGCTTACTTCTTTAGGGATAGGTGGATACGAGCCTTGAGTGTTCTCTAGAAGTTGCAAAGACTTAATTCCTTTATCTGTGTCATAGTCTTTTTTGAGTACCGTGATCAATTCAATGTATTGGTTTACTTGTTTTAAGCGCTCTTTTTTTACTCTCAATTGTGTCTCAAAGGCAAGGGGAGAAATTGCTCTTTGTTTTTCGATTTCTTGGATGTCTGCTTTTAAAAGTTTTGCATATTCTGCAAGATGATGTTGTGCAGAAAATCGAGTAACTCCCTCGTGTGTAGAGCCATGGAAGAACGAGTTTAACTCGACCCCTGTTTGACAGGTATTATCTAACCCAATTTCAACTCCACCAACAAGAGGCATCATTAAATGTACTTTGTTGTTCTCATCAATATAAACATAATCACAACGTTCTGGTTCTTTAAATTTAATAGGATCAGGCATCTTCATTACCCCAGAAACCTCAATATATTTTAATTATAGTGCGTTATGGATATTTTTGATGAAGTTTGCCCAAAAAAAAACACTTTTTGAGTTCGCAGGCAAAGTGTATTTTGCTAAGGTGATGACATCCTTTATGTTGAGCTCAGCTTTTTTAGGCAATAATCAATGATTTTGGGATGGGTGTTAATTAATCCTTTTCAGCTTTTAAGAGTAAATCTCATATTTCATGAGCGTTATATTAGTTGATCATCAGAAGGATTATGATATTCATTTTTTTTATTTACAGAGGATTTTCTATTTTCAATTTCAGAATATAAAACAATCCTATTTTTTCCGTTGGTTTTTGCAAAATATAAAGCTTTATCAGCAGATTCAATGAGCTCTGTAGTAGTGCGGCCATCTGCCGGGTATACGGCTACTCCAATGGAAATGGTGATCGGGCCTACCGGTTGTGCTCCATATTTTATTTGCAGCCGAGAAACCGCTTCTCTAATACTCTCAGCGCGTGTTTTAATTGTTTTTTCATCGGTATTGTAAAAAGCAACAATAAACTCTTCTCCACCATAGCGAGCTGCAACATCGCCAACACGAATATCCTCGTGTAATATTTTACCGAGCTCTTTTAAAGCAACATCTCCTGCATCATGACCGTAAGTATCATTTATTTTTTTGAAGTGATCCAAGTCTAACATTAAGAGTGAAATTGGACTTTTTGTCCGCTCGGATTGATGGATTTGTTTTAAAAGAAAGTCTTCTAAGTAACGGCGATTATATAGTCCCGTTAATGGATCTCGCATTGATTGATAGCGAAGATTTTCTCTTAAGCGTACATTCGCAAATGCGAGGGCGGTTAATTCAGAAAAAGCGGTAATCAGCAGTTGCTGATTTTGTGAAAATGCAACCGCAGGTTCTTCAGACATTTCCATGTACAATAAGCCGTAAATATCATTTTGAGCCATTAATGGAATACAAAGGAATGCTAAAGTTTGCTCACTGGACGTGTTCACATGGTTGCAAATTAACTCATCACGAGAATGGATTACTTGATGCATCTTTCCCAAGCGAATTGCCCAGCAATCATTAGGTAGAAACGTAGTTTCTTGGGGGTTTGGTTTCCCCCAGGTTGTAGCTATTTCTAAATAGTTTTTTGATGGGTGCATGATATATAAATAGCCACTTGCAAAATGGAGTATGCGTTGACAATATTTTGTCATCACCTTACTTAATTCTTCTTGAGAGCTACATGCAAGCATAATATCACTCATCTCAACAAGCAGTGTAATTTGCTCGTTTTTATCTTGTAATGCTTGCATCCCTGCATGGAGTTTTTTGTAAGACTCCTTTAGTTCGATTTGTTCTTGAATATGTTTGGTAATATTGCGGATAATATGTACTGTTCCGTGGGTCTCATTATTTTCATTTTTAATCAAACTGGAGGTAATTTCATAGACATTAAGCTCTTTGTTGACCTCAAACTCAATATTTCGTACCAATTCCCCACTTTTTAGGGAGTCATTCCACTGCTCCATTAATTTCCTTTTTGCGGAAGTGGCCGCACTCGTAAGGATGTCATCCAGGGTCATGCCAATAGTTATCGGATGGCCAAAGAGACGTTTAAACTCACGTTGATATGCTTCATTAATCATCATATAACGGTAGTGATTGTCCAAAGCAGCAATCATATCCGTGGCCCCTTCTAAAATACTTCTTAATTGGCTTTCAACATTTTTCCTATGATGCTCTGCTCTAAGACTTCTAGATAACTCCCTATTTGCCAATGCAAATGCAATGATTAAACCACAAAAACTAATTATTTTTCCTATGATAATGGCAATATTTGTTGTTTTCGCACTATTGAGTGCGACCTGATTTCTTTCCTTTAATAAAACGAGTTCAATCGATTTTATTTCTTGAGCAACGCCCTTAATTTGATTAGAAAGATCTTGTTTTTGTAGAAAAAAATCCTTTTCCTCTGGAGTATTGAGTTTATTATTTATTTTTAATTGAATGGCTTGGTTTAATTGTTTGAGTCTTTGAATGGTTAAGTCGTGAAAATGAGTGATTCGTTGCGTTTGTGACGAATTATCCCTAATTAAATGAAATAAATTATCAAAGTCTTCTTTTAGGTCAAATTTCATTTTATCAATATTTATCATAAGTTGCTCATCATCAGAGAGAAGATAAGCCTCTAGCTCAGAATCAATATCGATAATGGTTATTAATATTTTATCGGTAGCTTGAATGACTTGATAGGTATGAGCAACCCATCTGTTGGCATCAAGCATTTTATTTACTTCATGATAGGATAAAATCCCAATGCCTGATACAAGTGCAAGTGCAGGGATAAAAATAATATAAAGTAAAAACTTATTAAATTTAGAAGATGAGATGCTGTTGTCGTCCATAACAATTTCTGAATCAGTTCTCTTATACAAATTATACATTACTATTTATAGAATCATTGAACCAGTGCTTTTATAGGAATTTCTACGTTATTTACAATAGGTTAGGGATTTTATTCTATGATAATACACAAAGTTATCCACAGGATAATAATGCCTCAAAATAAGTCATTATAAAAAATCAATTTATTTTCAATAAGTTATTGTAAATATTGTCACTGCCGTTGCCGCCTCATGCAAAGTTATTCACAATTAATAAAAGTGAATTATCTAACAGAATCAATCCTGTGTTAAAATCACTTTGCAATAGAGGATTGCAATGGTTAAATAGTGATTATTAATATAATGAATGCAAAAACAATGAATGATGTATCTGAACGAAAACTACTAGCTGAATTTACCGAAAAAGCGTATCTGGATTACTCCATGTACGTTATCCTGGATAGAGCTTTGCCTCATATTGCAGATGGATTAAAACCAGTGCAAAGACGCATTGTTTATGCAATGTCTGAATTAGGACTAAAAGCTACTGCCAAATATAAAAAGTCAGCACGTACCGTTGGGGATGTATTAGGCAAATTTCATCCGCATGGAGATAGTGCTTGCTATGAGGCGATGGTGCTTATGGCGCAGCCATTCTCCTATCGTTATCCTTTTGTGGACGGACAGGGAAACTGGGGTTCTCCTGATGATCCCAAGTCTTTTGCTGCAATGCGATATACGGAAGCGCGACTCTCGCGCTATGCGGAAGTTTTATTAGCAGAGCTTTTACAAGGAACTGTGGATTGGGTTGATAATTTTGATGGCACATTACAAGAGCCCTCTTTGTTGCCAGCACGCTTACCTAATATTTTATTAAATGGTGCCACAGGTATCGCCGTGGGCATGGCTTCCGATATTTTGCCGCATAATTTAACAGAGGTTGCCAATGCATGCGTGCACTTATTGGATGATCCCCATGCAGATCTCGCCACGGTTACTCAATATATTAAAGGTCCCGATTTCCCTACTGAGGCTGAAATAATTACACCACCAGAAGCAATTAATGCTCTGTATGAAACAGGGAATGGCTCTATAAAAATGAGAGCAGTATATAGCCAGGAAAAACAAAATATAGTGATTAGTGCATTACCATATCAGGTCTCCGGAGCCAAAGTACTGGAACAAATTGCGCTACAGATGCAACAAAAAAAATTACCAATGGTTGAAGATTTACGTGATGAATCAGATCATGAACATCCAACCCGGTTGGTCATCGTTCCTCGTTCCAATCGTGTTGATATTGAAGGGCTAATGTCTCATTTATTTGCCACTACCGACTTGGAACGAAGCTACCGTGTTAATTTCAATATGATAGGACTTGATGGGAAGCCAAGAGTAAAAGGGTTGGTTGAGATTTTATCTGAATGGATAGTCTATCGGATCTCTGTAGTAAAAAGACGATTGGAGTATCGTTTGGCAAAAGTTTTAGATCGCATACATGTGCTCGAAGGATTGCTTATTGCTTATCTGAATATCGATGAAGTTATTGCCATTATTCGTGAGCATGAACAGCCCAAACAAGGATTAATAGCCCGCTTTAATATCAGTGACCGTCAGGCAGAAGCTATTTTAGAAATGAAATTGCGTCATTTAGCAAAGTTAGAAGAAATAAAATTGCGCGGAGAACTGGATGAGCTTTGCACCGAAAGAGATAATTTGCAAGATATTTTAGCTTCAGAGCAGCGCCTAAAACAATTAGTGAAAGAAGAAATCATTAAAGACCGAGATGAGTTTGGTGATGTGCGTCGTTCACCTATTATTGTTCGGCAGGAATCGCAAGCATTAAAAGAAGAAGATATTCTACCTAACGAGCCTATTACAGTAGTACTTTCAAAAAAAGGATGGGTTAGGGCCGCAAAGGGACATGATGTAAATGGTTGTGAATTGAGCTATAAAGCAGGCGATGATTTTAAAGCGCAGGCCATAGCACGCTCAAATCAACAAATCCTCTTTTTTGATAGCGAAGGAAAAGTCTATTCTTTGCCAGGGCATGTGTTACCTTCAGCACGGGGGCAAGGAGAGCCTTTAACCGGAAAACTTAATCCAGCTGAAGGCGCTTTGTTTGAAGCTGCTGTAGGTGGTGAAGCAGAACAGTTCGTGCTATTAGCAAGTGATGCAGGATATGGCTTTATTGCGAAAATCGGTGACCTTTATGTAAAAAATCGCAATGGTAAGGCCTGTATTAAGCTTCCTGAAACGAGTCATATTTTACCTCCTCGAATCCTCCCTAAACATGACGAGCTTTACATTGCTTGTGCTACTAATGCGGGGCGACTGCTTATTTGCTCTACGAAAGAAATTCCAGAATTATCGCGTGGAAAGGGAAATAAATTAATTAGTATCCCTGCTGCTAAAGCCGCATCTCGCGAAGAATATGTAATCGACGTACAAGTTTTAACTGCTGCGGATACACTTACCGTCCATGCGGGTAAACGTCATTTTACTTTAAAGGGGGCTGATCTTGAACATTATAAAGGTGAACGTGGACGTAGAGGAAATAGGTTGCCGCGCGGCTTGCAAAATGTAACGCAATTACAAGTTATTACATCTGATTCTAATCCTTAGAAAAAATGAACCTAATAATCTTGGAGAAAAAGTGATATGAGAGCCATTTTTATCCAAGATGTATCAAATATGTTTTTTATGTGTCATGAAACAAATTCAGCTGTTCGGGTAAGACCATCATTCACGAATTGTTGATTTTTAACGACTAAAATATTGTCCAGATTTGATCTATTAAATAGTTCTTAGTAATGATACAGTACGGAGACATAATAACAGCTAATACCATTCCATGATGGGGAGCAAATTTTAAGAGGGAAATATTAGCATTCATGTTAAAGATTTTTACTCTTGCCATGAGCCTGATGCTTAGTGCTTGTATGGTTGGTCCAAATTATAAAGAACCTATAAAGCCAGTCGCAGCGCATTGGCCAAAGAAAAATGCATCAGTTAAAGAAACTCCATTCAAAGATACTCAATGGTGGCAGGTATTTCATGATCCAGTGCTGACTTCTTTAATTTACCAAGGTTACCATAACAATCTCACACTACAGTCTGCAGGGGTGCGGGTTTTGCAAACCAGAGCCTTACTCGCTCAATCTGTTGGAGAGCTTTATCCACAGCAGCAAGCAGTGGTTAGCAATTTTAATTATTACCAAATTGGCGGTAGTGAGCTACAAACAGTTTTACCTTCCTCTTTAGAAACTTTATCATTGGGATTTTCAGCGAATTGGGAAATTGATTTTTGGGGTAAATATCGACGAGCCATTCAGGCTAATGATGCTGTATTTTTATCCTCTCTTGCCGCTTATGATAACGCTTTAGTGACTCTTACTGCCGATGTTGCCGCTACCTATATCAAAATTCGTATGTATGAAACAAAAATTAAGGTAACAAATCAAAACATCGTAGTCCAAAGAGAGGGGCTAAATATAGCTCGCGCTCGTTATAATGCCGGACAAACCAACCTTATTGATGTAGAGCAAGCTCAGACGGAACTTTCACAAACAGAGGCGTCACTTCCGCCTTTAGAAAGCAGCCTTGAACAACAAAAAAATGCGCTTGCCCTTTTATTAGGTACAGTCCCTAATGGTGTTGATAATCAGCTTAAGAAAAGCCGAGGGATTCCCATAGCTCCTTCAAGTGTGGCGGTAGGTATTCCTAAAGAAACTTTGGCAAGACGACCTGATATTTATCAAGCACGTTTAGAGGCAGTCTCTCAATCTGCCAAGATCGGTGAAATAAAAGCCAATCTTTTTCCCGCACTTGCATTGAATGGCTCATTTTCATTTTCTTCGAATAATATTGGTTCAAATTCTCTCTCCGACCTATTTCAACCATCTAATCGCAACATCGTTGCTGGTCCTAGTTTAACTTGGCCAATCTTGAACTATGGACAAATTACCAATGCTGTACGAGCACAAGATGCTGCTTTCCAGCAGGCTTTGTTAAGTTATGTCAATTTGGTTTTAAAAGCCCAACAGGAAGTACAAAATAGCATTACGGCCTATATTGAGGCCAAAAAAGCGGAGCGTGCGCTAACAACAGCAAATATTGCTGCAATTAAAACCCTAAAATTAGCAATAATCCGATATATGGAAGGGGAAACAGACTTTACTCCGGTGCTCAATGCGGAGCAACAACAGTTGAGTGTACAGACATCACTAGTTAGTGCTCAGGCAAACATTCCCGACGCATTAGTATCCCTTTATCGCGCTCTTGGTGGTGGTTGGGAAATTCGAGGCGGTAACGATGTGGTGCCGCAACAAATAAAAGCCGAAATGGCTACACGAACTAATTGGGGTTCTTTAATCAAAGAGAAAAATCATATGGCACCCCGAAGTAAAAAAGAAAAAATAAAAGAACTTTATTTACCTAATTGGTAAATACCAACAAGATGAAGACAGCAGCTTTAAGGTGTTTTACGGATAAAAAACGATGACTTCCAGGGTATGCTTACCCAGGCCACATAAGAAAAATTAAACAAAAATGGTATTAAGCATGAACTTTAATAGAGATTCAACATCAGTCAAAGTTGTAGCAATAATTGCGATTTTATTTTTTATTTATTTATTAACGCATTTTTTTAGTAAAAGCACGGCACCAGCCATTCCTTTACCAACGGTGGTTGTACAAAAGCCCAAACTCAAAGAAATGGTTGAGTATGTGACGCAAACTGGCACCATGGTGGCTTACAATTCAGTCAATTTGGTTGCGCGAGTCGAAGGTTATCTGGATTCAATTGAGTTTGTAGATGGAACCTTCATCAAAAAAGGAAAGGAATTGTTCGTCATTCAACCTGAGCCTTATTTTGAACAATTAAGAGCAGCTAAAGCGGTAGTAGCTGCTCAAAAAGCTGCCCTTGCCTATGATAAATCAGAATATGCCCGGCAACAAAGAATGTATAAACAACACGCTACTTCATTAAATGAAGTAGAGAAGTGGTATGCCAAAACGTTGGAATTGGCTGCAGAAGTTGATAAAGCAGAGGCTGACGAAGTAAATGCAGCAATTACATACAGCTATACCCATATTTTTGCACCATTTGATGGGCGAATCGGCCGTCATTTGGTCGATGTGGGTAATTTGGTTGGGCATGGTGAAGCAACAAACTTGGCAACTATCGAGCAGATTGATCCCATCTATGTTTATTTCAATTTAAATGAGCTTGATCTAATTAAACTAAGAGCGGCGGCACGTGCGCGAGGATTTAAACCAAAAGATTTACACAAAGTTCCTGTGGAAATTAGCTTGCAAAATGAAACGACCTTTAAATATAAAGCAACCCTGGATTTCGTGAATACCGGTCTTAATGCTTCTACTGGAACTATGGAACTACGTGCTCTTTTACCCAATAAGGAGTATGTTTTTGTTCCTGGCCTCTTTGTAAAAGTAAGAGTGGCAATTTCTGAACCCAAAAAGCAGTTCACTGTACCTGATACAGCAATTCTTTATGACCAAATTGGTTCGTACTTATTGACGGTGGATAACAATAATGTAGTGGTATTAAAACATGTAACCTTAGGTAGTCAAGAAGAAGGAATGCGTGCTGTGATCAAAGGCCTGGACCCACAAGACAATGTTATTGTTGATGGTCTACAAAATGCAACTCCTGGAAATAAAGTTCAAATACAACAACCAGCAGCGATGAATGCTAATAGTGAACCAAGTAATAATGCAGGTAAGTAAGAAAAATTTTGTTCAGTTAATTGATACAAAACGTGAGAAGAACGCAGAATGATTTCTAAATTTTTTATTGAGCGGCCTATTTTGGCAAACGTTATTGCACTACTCCTAATTTTACTCGGATTGGTTGCTATAATTGTCTTACCTGTATCTCAATATCCAGCTATTGTTCCACCGACTATTCAGGTAACCACTACATATCCAGGTGCTGATGCTGAAACATTAATTAAAACCGTAGCCTTGCCTATTGAGCAGCAAGTAAACGGAGTGGAAAACATGCTCTACATGCAATCCACAAGCACGAATAATGGCACATATACTTTAATTGTCACTTTTTCTATTGGAACAGATCTTAATTTTGCTCAAGTACTGGTACAAAACCGAGTGCAGTCAGCAATGGCTCAATTACCTCAATCGGTGCAAAAACAAGGAGTTCTTGTACAGCAAAAGTCAACTAACATTTTACAATTTATTACTTTAACGTCTAAAAACAATGAATATGATGGTTTATTCTTGGATAATTATGCAGCAATTAATATGCAAGATGAGCTATCGCGTTTACCCGGAGTAGGAAACGTAGTTATTTTTGGAACGGGTACCTATGCTATGCGTGTTTGGCTGGACCCCCAAAAAATGTTGGCTTATTCCTTAAATCCAAGCGAAGTTCTTGAAGCCATCAGCCACCAGAACCAAGAGATTTCATCAGGACAAATTGGCGCTCCGCCATCAGCAGGGAAACCTGCTTATCAATTTACAGTGAATGTTCCAGGGCAGCTTGCTGATGTAGAGCAGTTTTCAAACATCATTGTTAAGA
This sequence comes from Legionella sainthelensi, assembly GCF_900637685.1. NCBI lineage: Bacteria > Pseudomonadati > Pseudomonadota > Gammaproteobacteria > Legionellales > Legionellaceae > Legionella > Legionella sainthelensi. Next base: position 4,053,414 of record NZ_LR134388.1, on the reverse strand, counting down.
CAATCGCTCAAAAGCCTAATCAATCTGCAACCAGTAACCGGATCAATAATAGTGCTCAAATTGTACGTATACGTGATATTGGCCGTGTTGAATTAGGTTCTAACAGTTATAACCAGCTTGCGAAATTAAACAATAAACCAGCAGCTGCGATTGGTATTTTCCAACTTCCTGGCGCTAACGCGTTAGATGTTGCCACTGAAGTGCGAAAAGCAGTGGAGAAAATGTCTAAAAAATTTCCTCCAGGGATGCAGTATTCCGTTCCTTTTGACACTACTATTTTCGTAAAAGCATCAATTGATGAAGTCTATAAGACTTTATTTGAAGCAGGTATTCTCGTATTAATCGTTATCCTGGTGTTTCTACAAAACGCACGTGCAACTCTTGTGCCTACCACTACTGTCCCAGTAACGATTATTGGTGCCTTTTTTGCTATGCTTGCATTAAGTTATTCCATTAATTTATTAACTTTATTTGCTCTAGTGTTGGCAATAGGTATTGTTGTGGACGATGCGATCGTGATCGTTGAAGGAGTGACGCAACATATTGAGCGAGGAACACCTCCAAAGGAATCTGCGATTCATGCTATGGCTGAATTAATGGGGCCTGTGATTGGTATTACATTAGTACTTATGGCTGTATTTGTGCCTGCGGGTTTTATGCCTGGTTTAACGGGTGCAATGTACGCGCAATTTGCATTGGTTATTGCTGCTACAGCATTTATTAGTGCAATCAATGCGATGACTTTGAAGCCAACTCAGTGCGCTTTGTGGCTTAAGCCTATTGATCCACAAAAGAAAAAGAATGCTGCCTTTCGATTTTTCGATAGGGTTTATTTACCTATAGAAAACGCCTACATTAGATTCATAGATAAACTGGTGCATAAAAACAAAACAGTTTGTCTTATAGGTATTGCATTAGTAGTAATAGCTATTTTTGGTTTAAGCCGCATTCCTACTGGCTTTATTCCCATTGAGGATCAAGGCTATGCTATGTTGAATGTGCAATTACCTGATGGTTCGAGTTTGGAGCGCACGGAAGCTTTGATGCATGATTTAAGTGAACAAGTATCTAAAATTGATGGGGTTGAAAATGTGATCACCATCGATGGTATTTCACTTTTAGATAACAGCGCAAGTCTTCCAAATGGCGCGGCACTGTATGTTATGTTTAAAGATTGGAGTGTGCGTGGTAAAAAAGAAGATTTACTGGAAATGTATAAAAAGCTAAATGCCGTCGCACAGAAAAATTTAGGAGCTAAAATCTTAGTGATGATCCCTCCGGCTATTCAAGGGTTAGGGAACGCTGGTGGCTTCCAAATGCAAGTTGAATTGCAAGATGGTTCTTTTGATTATCGAAAATTACAAACAGCCACAGACGAATTAATTCGTTATGCAATGCAGCAGCCTGAACTCCAGCGAATGATGACTTCATTTCGAGCATCAGTGCCACAACTTTCAGCACCAATCAATAGAGTAAAAGCAGAAACATTAGGTGTTTCTATTGGTGATGCATCTGATGCGTTACAAACTTATCTGGGTTCATCTTACGTCAATCTTTTTACAAAATTTGGACAAGTATTTCAAGTCTATGTACAGGCGGATGCTCCTTGGCGGATGTCTATTGAAGATGTGCGTAATTATTACGTTAAAAATAAGTCTGGTGAGATGGTTCCTTTAGGAACACTAACGGATATGACCTCTACTACAGGACCTTCTATTATTTCTCTTTATAACCTGTATCCCTCAAGTAATATTTATGGTATGGCTGCACAAGGCTATAGTTCAGGCCAGGCGATGGAGGCTCTGGAAAAAGTAGCTCATCAAGTATTGCCTGCGGGGATCTCTTTTGAATGGACGAGTACCGCATATCAAGAAAAAATCGCTGGGAACCTGAGTTACTATATTTTTATGTTGTCGTTGATATTGGTGTATCTCATCTTGGCGGGTCAGTATGAAAACTGGGTTGCTCCAGCCGCAATTTTATTAAGTGTTCCATTAGCGTTAATTGGTACGGTATTTGCCTTATCTGCTTTGGGAATAGCAAACAATATGTATACACAAATTGGGGTTTTATTGCTTATTGCTTTGGCGGCGAAAAATGCTATTTTGATCGTTGAAGTGGCACGTGAACAACATGAATATCATAATAAATCCGTCATGGAGGCCGCGGTGCTGGGCGCCAAAACACGTTTTCGGCCCATTTTAATGACCTCCTTTGCCTTTATTCTTGGTGTGATGCCATTAGTATTTGCTACAGGTGCTGGTGCTAATGCCCGTAAGTCTATTGGCATTGCTGTATGCAGTGGTATGCTGGCCTCTACATGTCTGGCAGTAGTTTTTGTGCCCGCTTTTTATGTGATGTTACAAAGCTGGCATGAACGTAGAAAAGCGAAGAAGAATAAAGGGCCTTAAAAATAAAGCAGCCTAATTCTGCAATATCGCACAGTATGAGCCTAACTTATCGGATTGGCTTTTTTGTTGTCATGTTGGTTGTTTTTATATCGCAGTGACGTTCATTATGTTAAACTCATAGTGGTGACTGTGAGGTGAGAGTTTTATAATGACGACATTAAAACAGCAACAAGCTCAAAGAGAATATTTTGAAAAAATTACTGCGCGCGCGATGCAGCAAGCGTTGCAAAAAAATCCATCTTCTTTACTTTTTGATCCTCAAGGGCGGATATTAATTGATGTTACAATATCTGAACAGGAGCAAGGTTTATTCAAACAAGGTTTCGGAAACACCAGGGTGCCCTCCCCAATAACCACGGTGAGTTTGGATGTTACCCAAATCAAAGAGCTTAATGAAGCATATGAACGTCGTTATGGTCTTGATAAATTAAATAAAGAACAGCTAGAGAGATTATCTACTGTTAGAGGAAGCATTATCCCTCTGCACCAAGAATTTCATTTTCACTTGGCACTTGCTGCACGTACTTACACAAAAGTTGACCCTAGACGATTTCCTAAGGAACAGATGGAAATTGCGCATCAAGAAGCGATGAGGCGTATCCAACCATTAATTGAGCAAGCGTTTGCTGATGCATTAAGAATGGCTAAGGAAGATGGCAAAATAAATGCCGTTAAGCTGATTCAACAGTTAGATAAAGCACGGAACAAGATTTCTGCAGAAGCACACAGCATTTTAATGGAAGAGGTGCTCAAAGAAACAGGGCAGCGTTTATCAAAAGAAGATCTAAAAAAAATAGAAAAAAAACACCTGGCTGAAAAAACAACAGCTTCACCTAATGATTTGTTGCACATTGATCAATCATTGGAACAGACAATCTGGATTTCTGGTTCGGAAAACACCGCTCATGAGCGTCTTCGTCACCAGTCAGAAGTATATGCCCTTGCCGACAGACAAATTGTGACTCTCGCACTTAAAGAAGAACATCAAGGGCGGGCGCGATTACAAATTAGAACCCCCTCGCTTGATGTGAAAAAAAATCTTTCTATGGACAGTGCGATTGATGATGTGAGTGTAAAACTTTTAGCACTTGCTGAGAAATATTCTATCCATTCTATCTCTGAAAATCCCCTGGGGCGCAAAGCATTTACTTATAATCTTCATACCACAATAAATCATACCTTGGATGATTGGTTTAAAGATAATAAGCAATCATGGGGTGCACAGGCGATTTTAAATGGCGCTCACTTGTATAATAAAGTGCAACTTGAATCTAAAGAACCCAAACCTTTTTGTTTTGTGCAAAATCTATCCGTTAATGGTTTTGGTGATAGTTTAGGATATGGCTGGAATATTGGTTGGAATAGGCTGAGAAATGAAGCTACTTTAATGGCTGAAATGGCGATGCTGCAAAATCTGGTCGGGCCGCAGGACAACCTCCCTGAAATCCAAAGGGTATTTGAATATTATGAACAGTTTTTGATTCATTGTAAGAATCGTGGCGCGAACTATTTTTCTCGATCACCAGAGGGACAACTCGCCATTGCGCAAATTAAAAAAATAAAAGCCGAATGGACGCAACCAGATGCAAGAATTCATGAGGAAGATGCTACTCCAGTAGAAAAAGCAAAAAAAGCGTTAAAAATAATCATGGCAAATGATCTGCATCATACCCATGAATATGCCAAACTTGTGCAATCACTTTCTCTATTTATTGAAGAAGCTTCCATCGCTGGATGCAAAAGTGGGAATGAGCGTGCGCAAGCTATTAATGGCCGGGTAGCAATTTTAGATCATGAGGCTAGTAAACCTGAAAGCATTATTTTTAAAGCCATTGCAGCCCTCGCTCAGGCAAACCCTAGCGATGTTAAAAAATTTGCTTCTGACTTAAAACGTCATCTAGATGATAAATATAATAATCACTTACAAACGGGCTTATCATTAATCAGTGATGTCGATCAAGGAGCCTCTGCTAAAGTCAATGCCAAGGCCCCGTGGTATAAGTTTTGGACAAAGCTTAACCCAAATTATGCCGAAGAGTCTTCATTAACTCATCTCTCACAAAAAAAATCTGGAAACATGCAGGCACACAAAGGGCTTACGACCGCGATGGCCGCAGCTGCGGGATATCCACAGAGTTTTGGTTCTTATCTTGGTCTTGGCAAGTTGGGGATGGCATTGGGTATTATTACTTTACCGATTAGCTTGCTAGTGGTTTCGGGGATTTATCTGTTTTCTTATAAGCCTTACAAAGAGACACTGATAACTAAAGCGGAACTAAGAATAAAAGAATGCGAAAAAATTTATCTAGAACGTATCGAGCGGAACTCCCAAATAATAGTTGCGAGCTATGAAAAGGCTAATCTTCAACTCCATGAGCCTAAAGGGGCAGCAGAGAGGGGTATGTCTGTAAAGGATCAATTGGTAATGGATCAAGAGCAAGAAGGTGAGCATCCTGATACTCCACTTAAATCCTTCGCGGGGCTTAATGAGCCATTAAACGTTAAGGCGAAAGACATTAATCACCATATGAGCCAATTTACTGGCGTTGTGGCGCAAATAAAAATACGACAACAAAAAGAAGATTCAGAGAAAATTGATTACGAGGGATCGTCACTTAAAATCAAACATTGATTGGAAAATTTCCGACGCATCGAGTTTTGTCCACGGAGCCCAGTAGTCGATGCATGAGATGTGCAAAGAACAGAGTGCTGCAGTATCTTTCGGGAACAAGGATGTTCTTTAATCTGTATAATCAGTAACCCCTTATTCTTAATATGAAATTCCTTTCCATTTTAGCATAAAACGATCCTATTTCTTCAATTTTCTTTGTATATTATGAAAACATACAGCATGTAAAATTAGAACATAGATATGTTCCATCGTAAAAACGAGAGAGGCTATTATCCTGAGCGGTTTTTTTATTCAGTGAGTTTGGAGAAGCATTTTTGGGTAAGGATGACTTTTAGTTGCTCTTTTATTTGTCCCGATAATTGTGTCAAAGGAAGCGTATTTAAGCCTGCCTCTTGATATAAATCCCTTATTTTATCGTTTTGTATTGTTTTTAAATGAAGTGAAATGGTTGCAATGTCTCCTCTAGCCAAAGGACCTGTGAGTGCTTCTGGTATATATTTTGTGCGTTGTAAATTATCCAAATTTCCTTGCATTAAGTTTACTATCATTTGCCGGCTTTGTTGTGGGTTAATTCCCGCTTTAAGCAATAATTCCTCACTGCAGGCAGCCAAGGTAATTAGGTAATTCGAAGCCATGCAGGCTGCGGCATGGTATGTTGCTTTCGCCTCAGGCTTGATGGCGATAAGGCTGGCTCCTAATGGAACAAACGCGTTTTTTAACCATTCGCACACTACATCATCCCCTTCTAAAACACAATTAACTTGTTCAAAAGCAGTGGATTCTAAGTAATTTATTTTGAATGCTTTTAAAGGATGAAAACTCCCAATAAAACAGCCTTTTTTTCTTAATGGAGCAAGTAAAGCGGAGCTAAATACGCCACTGCAATGAATAATAAAACTATTTGGTTTTAAGGTCGGGCTATGAACTAACGTTTCTACAACAGATTGGATGGCATCATCATTACAGCAAATCCAAGTGATTTCAGCTTCTGGCAACCGATCGATCTGAGCAACTGCCTTACCAAAGCCGATTTCAAGACATGCGTTTTGAGTACTGGCCAAGCTGCGATTACATATGGAAAATGAGGAGATAAGCTTTGTTGTAGATAATGCTAAAGCAATATTTTTACCTAATCTACCGGCACCTATGACATTGCAGTTCATATTTTTTCCGTTCAAAAAAAGGCATTATAAATGATGTTCTTATAAAAGGCACAAAAAATACATTTTTTGTAAAAATTTATCACCATTAGCACGAATTATTGGTTATAATACTCTCAATTTGCTATGTTGAGAATGAATTATGCCTTATTTGGTAACAGGAAACGCACAACAAATTTTCCATGCATTTGGACAAGATTGGGCCGTTGCTGAAGGAAAAGATGATATTGGAACAATTCACTTAGATTTTCCACGAACTCATTTTCTGGGTTCTCCAGAAGATGCCATAAAACATTTTGACATCTGGAATACCAAAGCTTTGGGGCGATATTACTTGCAAGGTAATATGTCTGCAGGAAATCTGCACTATTTACTTGGACCTAACCCTCTTATGAAGGAAGAAGAGGATCCAGAGTCTTACAGCGCAAATGTGGTTCGTCAACATTTTGCTTACATGAATGATAAAGGGGAATCTTGTGGACTTATGGTGATGTATCGTAAAGATAACCCAAAGCAATGGATCATGGGGCAAATAAAAAATGGCCATGCTGCGCCTAAAGAGAGGGAACTTACTTTTCTATCAAACTTTGATCTGGCTCCATTTATTTCTATACCCGACCAAAAAGAGCCTCCTAACCCATCTGCTGCTCCTAACTTAGCCGTCACTGTTTCTCATACGGATTTTTTGAATAATCCACTCCTAGAGCAAATTGGTGCTAATTTACCAAGTAGCCTATTAAAAAATATCGTTAATGCAGAAAATGGTGAAATAAATTTACGTTTTCAACGTGTTGAGTTGATGACACGAAAATTACAAGTGGAGCAAGAAAAGGCAACATTATCCGATCCAATTTTATTCTCTGATCTCAACTTAGCTGGATTGTTTGCAGACAATCGTGCTCTGGATTTAATTATCAAATATAACTTTGCCAACTTATTTCCCTTGGCTTCTACTGTACTGCATGATCTTTTGACAGACCCTAGTTTGTTGCGTCAAGAAATCGAGGCTATTAAATTAACTAAGGACGAAAATCGTAATAAGAATTTATTAAAAATGGTTCTTGTATTTTATAAGCATGGAATGCTGGAAAAAAATCGCCATCTACTTAATGATCCCCTATTTTTGCAAACATTTGGCAGTTTAATGGGTGATGAAGCACAAATTAAACTAATACCATTTTTAAAACACCAAAAATATTCAGACAGCTTAATGCACCAAATTTTATCTGAACCAGCATATTATAAAGCCATTGGGATGTTAGTGGATTTGCAACCGGAACTCACTCAAGATGTCCCCCAATTCTTTAAAGACCCAAAAAAATTGGAGGATTTAAAATTTATTCATTCTTTATCGAACGATGATACGAAAAGGCTTTGTTTGCTTTTTTGGGTTTATAAAAACTTATCTGAAGATGGTTATCAACAGATCATCACGGCAACAAATCGTTATCCATTATTAGCTTCGACATTAGTTGCTTTAGAACAAACAAAAACGAAAGAGATTGATCAATTACAAGAACTGGCTTTAAATCCCAAACAACATTTACGCAAATCAATTCTTCACCATTTTCGAAAAGAATTAAATACATTACATGGTGTTTCAGCCAGTCTGCGTGAACTTCCTACTCATGATTTAGAAGCAGCAAGTGAATCCTTAGTTTTATTAAAGAAATCACAGATTACTGATCCTCAATCTTATCGTGTGGTATTAGACAAAGAGAGTAAAGGACACGCTTTACGACTTCTTTTACCGCAGTTAGCAAAAATAAAGAATGAAGAGTATCGAAAAGTATTAATTGAAATTCTTTTAGTTGGGGCAAAATTTAATGTTGAATCTCAAGACAAGAGGGTTGATGAGATAAAAAGTCCGAAAGAATTAAAAGAATTGGCTATCGACGTCCATGAATGTTTTAAGTGTATTATACAATTACAAGATTTCAGGTGCGGAAAAGAAGCCATTGAATTTGCGGCTCAAAAGACTCTGAAGAGGCTAGGCGTTTCCGTCATGTCATCTTGTGCATTATGGAGCAATGTAAAGTAGTCGATGGGCGCTTATCCGGCTCACAATCGCATAGACATATGTTTTTGCAATGGGAAGCAGAGCAAAAAAGCTATAGAAAAGCATTATATCAAATCGCTTATGAGGGGCTAACAAATCCTAACGCAAATATACGCCCTAAATTGCAGGAGGCTGAAGATAAAATTTTAGCGATCGTCGATCCTGAAATTAAATCCGATATTTATAAGGCACTTATTGTCTTCGCAAATATAATTATTACTGCATTAACCCTTAGTTTTGCAAATGTCATAAAATACAAAACTACGGGCAATTTTTGGTTTTTTAACCAAACTCGTTCAGGAGAGGAACTACGGGCTCTTGATAGAGAGGTTTTTGAGCTTATTGCGCCTGAAAAAAATGATGAAGTGCGTCCTTGTGGCATATTCTCTCCATGTTGAAAATAATGATGAGTTCAATAAAAAAGATGGGGTAACTTCTTTAAACCCGCTGTGTTTGCTTGTCCTTTAGGCGCAAGATTAAAAATCTTGGGGAAAATCTATATTTAGTGAGTTATCGAGAGGATTCCACTGCTTGGTGAGATTGATACTTTTATAAGTGGCTCGATTATCAGAGTGATTAGTGCAACTTGTGATACCCGTTTCTAAAAAGAGCTGCATTGTTCAGGCAGTAATCAAATAGTTGTTTCCCATTAAAAACACAATAAATAGCCTAACAGGTTAAATTTTAATCCGCTGTTTAGTTTCCTTGTTCTTTGTATGAAAATTATTCTTGAACTTCTTAAAAATTTCTGCTTAATATGAACTATTCTATATGGACGACTGTGAACTAATGGATTAAAAAATGGCAATACCAAAAAAAGCACTGAGGCATAGTCAATTCATCACGAAAACCCCTATTTCTGATGGCTCTCATAAGGTTTATTCTGTCTCCTTTGAAGAAGAAGGTATTACTAAAAAAGCCTTTTTTAAAGAACTTGAACCACAAAGACACTATCCAGAGTTATTAGCTAAAATAAGTGTAGCTACTTCTTCATTCAAAAGATCATTCCAGGGAAAAAGATCGGCTGAAGAACGATTAGTCTTCGATGAAGACGATCACTTAATAGGGACGTTGTCCATTTGTGTGGATAATTTTAAACCCTTTCATTATGCGGAAGATGGAATTCCCGTGAACAGCACTTTGAGAGAGCAGGTTGCTCCAAGTGTAAAAACCTTAGTTGAAAAAAACTTTATAGAACTGTTGTTTGGGAGATGGTTTCTTGATGATGACGATGCGCATCCGCATAATTTGAGTTTGGATGCTGATATCGATTTTGATATGTTTTTTTATTGGTTTACTATTCATATGAAAGAACCAAGATCGGTTATAGGCATCCCTAAAAAGCACGTTTTTCTTTCTGTGCCAGATTATGAGGCATTTCCTAATGTTCAAGATTCCAAGCCTTACCATTGGGCGCCATACACTCATCCAGGCAAAGTAACTATTCCTGTACTCTTGCCTGGACAAGAGCAGGTTCTTCCTAAATTATTACCCAAGGCTTACGCAGATCCAGTGCAATTTGCGCGTTTGGCTCAAGACTCTGTGGCACAAGAACAAAAGCTTGCGGCGGCTTTAAAAGCATTATTAACGTATCAGCCTGACGTACAACGTAAACGATTAACGGAGCTTTTTGGTGATTTAACTTTAAACTACACTTCTTTAGACGAAACGAATAAAGAGTTGCGTGCAAAATATGAAGAGCTCTACCCAGATCTTTGCAATGAAACGACAAATTCAGAGCCCTTTGTTGATTTTATGATGAAGCTCTATCAGGAACATTACGATAACTTATACCGAGTTGTCGTTTTTTATATGGGATGTGTTAACAACGGTTATGGTATTCCTTTGCCACCAACGTGTTTGGCTCTTTATCAAAAACCTTCTTTCTATCGTAATATTGAGGAATGGGTTAACAATGAAAATGATACAACCTATGCGAAAGAAGGCGAACTTAAATACGATCTCGCTGAGTTACAAAAACGTTATCACCAAGTCTGGCGTGATGCTTTTGCCCCCACATTAAAAGAGCTTCTTCATAGTTCATACCGACTCGTAAATACGTTACTCCAAAAGACCACCAATCCACCTCATGTGCAAATTTCTGAAATTATCAGCAAAAAGATTACCGATGATAGTTTAACCAATGCTTGGGAGCTTTTTGGGAATATGCCTGAGCTTGCTCCTGAGGCTATTGAAGAAAAAATTAGTGTCGACAAAGAAAGTAATTTGCGCGATGCGTTATTGGCGTTAGTTGCATTTACTAACGAGTTTCGTGCCATTACAAAAGACTATTATATTAAAGAGCGAAAAGACCTTACTGAAGAACATAACCTGGAGTTTTCAACCAAACTTACTTTATTGCATCAGAAATACAACTTAGATATTCGCAAAGTTTTAGCGAATACAACGCCTTGTGCCGTTGAGTTTCATAATCTTTCCTCAAGTCTTAAATTAATTGCTGAACAGGTTAATTTCCCGTTGCACTTGACTACTACAGATGAATTGATGGAAGAAGCGTTACTTTCTGTTAAAAAAGACGTATTGCCTTTCACCCATGATGATGTGAAAAAACAATACCACGACTCTTTGTTTATTTGGGCAAAGAATTTGAAACCAGAAGAACTGGAGCGATACGTTACAGAGATTATCGATAAGAAGTATGCTCCTTTATTGTCTACTTTTTCTTTTCGTCAACGAACAGAGCCTGTGAAAGAATATTTAAGAGAAAGCACAAATGAGAGTGGTGATAATCGATTAGCTTATATTTTAAGTTCTGGATCTCAGCAAGATGGCGCTCTAAATAGACTTATCATCGAGGGGCTCACTCCTTTAATGCTGCAAGAACATCCCATACCCAGTATTGATGTTGCTATTAGAGATAAAAGTTTTGAACGGGGTATAGCAGATTTTACGCGTGATGTAGTGTTTTTTGCAAAAAAGGACAAGCGATTTACTCATTCCTTTAGTGATATGGGGATTTCATTAATCTATAGAGCGGTTTATGATTGGGTAGATACCCTGACCGAAAAATCATTTCAAAGTCTTATTAAGTCTTCATTAAAACAATATGAATCAAAGACGTGGGGAAGTTATTGGGGCTCCTCAAGGCGTTCAGAGGTCGAGGGATATCTTAAAGGAAATTGTAATTCAAGAGCATTGGCGATGATTTTTATGAATGGCTTCGACTCTTCAACATTAAATGAGTGTTTGTTTACTAAAATAGTCGAAACAATTAAAAAAGAGTTTGCAAGCGGGGAATTCCCTGGCATGCAGCAAGATCCAAAATATCAATTAGTTGCAAATTTTAATTTGGAAAAACATAAAGCATTTTATCTGGCTAACCTAAAACATCATAGCGAGACCATTACCGCATCGCATCGTCAACTCCAAATTACTTACAGTTTAACGCATTAGAAAAGATAGGCTATATTTAACAGGTAGTGTTGTATTTGTTATTTGCGCTTTAAAATTGAGTTCACAAATCATAATTTGTGACTCTTAAGCGTATAGGTTATGATTTCCTTTTTATAAGCAGTGAGAATTTTGCATGTCTTTAGATTTATTAAAAACATTGTCGCAATATATTATTCCAAAACATAGTCTAACCTTGCTTGCTGGTTATTTAGCGGATGTGACAAATATCAAAGTTAAGGATTATCTGATTCAACGCTTTATTCATGAATACCAAGTGAACATGAGCGAAGCTTTAGTTGAAAATCCTGAAGCATATCGGTGTTTTAACGATTTTTTTATCCGGCGTTTAAAACCGGGATGCAGACCTCTGGCACAAGCAGGTATCATTTCTCCAGTAGATGGTTGTATCAGTGAAATAGGATCAATAGAAGAAGACAAACTGATTCAGGCAAAAGGGCATTATTATACTGTTTCTGAGCTTCTTGCGTGCAATAAAGAAATAGCGTCTCGCTTTATTAATGGACGTTTTGCAACATTGTATTTATCGCCTAAAGATTATCACCGCGTGCATATGCCTATAGATGCTGAAATTACCTCGATGACTTATATCCCTGGAGCCTTATTTTCAGTGCAACCGTCTACGGTTCAAGTAGTGCCTAAGTTATTTGCTCGTAATGAGCGTTTGGCCATCTTTTTTTCCACTCCAGTGGGGCATATGGCCATCGTGATGGTTGGTGCAACGATAGTTGGTGCGATAGGAACTAGTTGGCATGGAGATGTTAAACGGAGTAAAAATCGCGTTGATTTTGAATATCCACAGCCTAATAAAAAAATGGCTCAAGGAGATGAAATGGGTTATTTTAAGTTAGGCTCTACTGTGGTGCTGTTGTTTGCTGATGAGAGTAAAGTCCAGTGGAATAACGAATTAAAAGCAGGAAGTATACTTCGGTTTGGTGAAGCCCTGGGGGAAATCGGAGAGTCTAAAGCTTAGAAAGCCGCATCAATAAGTCCAATAATGGGGCATCTATACCTATACATGTTCAAGTCTTGTTTGCAACCGCCAAGTTGCTCATATTACTTATCTCATTTAACTTATTTGAGAAACTATCAAGGAAGAAGAAACATAAATAAATATCCGCTGGCGTATTTTCTCATTTATAGTTTTTTGATAAGTCTGTCGGTTTTAGGCCCTAATAGCTCTTTTGCCGCTGCCAATAGTTCATAATGAATATCATCCTTGTGTATCACCGAGTACGGGCCCAAATTGCACTACGAGTGTGCAGAATGAGTATGGCAATCTGGTCGCAGCACGTTCTTTAGATGCAGGAAATACCTTTCAATTAATACAGAACTCCTCGGTAAATAATGTCCCAGTAATTGTTGCTCCTTATCCCTATCAGAATATACATGATAATAATCAAATGACGGGTATTGCCGGCATGTTTGCCCAAAGCAATATAATTAAATGGGGAGATTATTGTTTATACCTTGGCGAATTTAGATCCACAAACCGGAGTTCTCAGTTCAGCAACCAATACCGGAAACAGTTATACAGAATATTTTTTAAGAGAAATTACTTGGTTTGATAAATGGCAAGCGATGCAAAATGTTTATGGACAGGCTTATCCTGGTTTTTTGGATCCGAATAGTCCGCAAATTAGCGATCATTTTGGCCCAAATTTAATACCTGGAGATCGCAATTTTGAGTACAGCGCTTCTTCGCCATATCTCTACTACACTTTGCTGTTCCCTTTTAATCAAAATAAAGGTCAGGATAGAAATGTAGTACGACAAGCATTAAAAGTAGAAAACGGTATTCCTTAGGAATAAATATAGAGATACTGCCTTTTAATGAAAATTTCTCTGGCATTTAAAAACAGTATCTACAAATCTCGAGAAACATGATGAACAGCGTCTACGAGTAGGTATGTTTGACAATGGCACCCTAGTTGAGTGCAAATAATGTACCTAGTTTTTTATTAACCGCATTGTGATAAACCACCGAAGCGACACTTAAATCTTGGATGGAAAGCCCTACTGATTTGAATACGGTGAGTTGGTTTTTGTAGTCTTGATTTTTATGAAGTAGCCAATCTCCTATTTCAATAATTGACTCTTGTTTTAAGTTATTGTGTTGCAGCGCACTTATAATTTCGCCTGCTTCAGTTAACACAGCATGCAATTGATCGACAATCACAATAGCACGGCTTAGCAAGTGATTATCGAGTTCTTTCATCTGCGCTGTATGAGAGCCTATAGCATTAATATGCGCATGGGGTTGTACGTCCTTAAAATGAAGTAGTGGTTCAGTACTCCCGGTTGCAGTACAAATAATATCTGCATTTTTAACTGCGTCTGGAATATGATCATATACATTGACGGTATATTGATCTGCAAACTTTTCAGCAAATTGTTCGGCGTTTCTTCTATTTCTGGACCATACAGAAACTTGTTTGATATCACGTACAGTTGCTATTGCTTGTAATTGCGTTTCTGCTTGCACTCCTGAACCAATGATTGCAACATGAGTTGCATTATCTATAGCAAAATAGTGACTTGCTAAACCTGAAACAGCTCCAGTTCTTAGTGCTGTTAAATAACCTCCATCCATCAATGCTAGAGGCTCTCCGGTACTGGCATCAAGTAACAAAATACAACCGGTAATGGACGGTTTGTTTTTTGCATTATTCCCAGGAAAAATAGATACCACCTTTAATCCTAAAGCTTTATCTTGAGCGAGATAAGCTGGCATTGTTAAAGTCAAAGCATCTTCTTCCTTAATAGGTATCCCGGTTCTTAGTGGTAATTGAACTTGTTTTTTGGCCAATTGCATAAATGCGTTTTCCATCGCAGTAATCGCTTGCCTCATGGTAATGCATTGTTTGACTTCATCTAAAGATAATAAGCGAAGACTCATGATGATTTTTCAACCCCCCAGTTCCTTAGTTAAAGCAGCTAATAATGTAGGGTATTTGAATTTAAATTGGTATTCAGCTAAACGCTGAGATGTTACTGTTTGTCCGGATAATAACAACTCCTCGCCCATTTGCCCCAATAAAATTCGAATACTCCAAGCGGGTAAGCGCAAAAATATTGGTCTTTTTAAAACTTGCGCTAATGTTTTAATGAATTTTTTTTGAGAGACGCATTCTGGCGCAACTAAATTTATGGGGCCTGTAATCTCTGGATGCGCTAGCAAAAATAAAATGGCATGGACAAGATCAGTGCTATCAATCCAGGCCAAGGGTTGCTCTCCGGTGCCGATCACTGCACCCATTCCATACTGAGTAGGAGCCTGTAATTTTTTTAACATCCCTTCCCCACGTTTTAGAACGACGCCAAAGCGCATTAAGGTAACTGGCATACCCATTGCAAATCCCTTTTTTGCTGCATCTTCCCACTGGCTAACCAATTGTGTTGCAAAACTTTTTTTTGGAAAATCAATGGGCGTGGATGTTTCGGTAAATAGGGTATTGTCTTGTGCTTGCTTTTTTTGTAACCCATAAATACCAATGGCACTTGCATTATATAAATGTGGTTTTTTAGTCTTTGCCGTGATGCCCCATTCTATGAGTTGGTTTGTTGGTTTAAGACGACTGGAAAGCAGCTGCTCTTTTACGCGTGTATTCCAGCGATGAGCGGTAATATCTTCGCCTGCTAGATTAATTATTGCAGTAAACTCATCTGGATTTAAGGTATTAAGTCTATTCCAGGTTGTTGCCTGAACAGTGTTTGAAAATATTGCGCGTACCTTTTCTTCATCTCGTCCTATCACATGAATTTCATATCCAGACTGAAGGAGCGCGGGGATTAATGTTTGGCCAATTGCCCCTGTTCCTCCGCTGACAATGATTTTCATACGAATCTCCTTGTGGTACTCAACTTAAAGGGACGGATAACAAAATTTATTAAAATAAAACCATCATATAACATATGATAAAAAGTGAAGCTTATTGACAGCAATGATTCTTAATAACATCGATAACCCAGCGCAATCGCTTATCATTCTCTAATCGTTTATGGTAATGGATCATAATTCGGTATTCTTTGATAGGAAAGGGGAATGATTTAATTTCAAATTGATACTTGTTTTGTAAGGAAACAGCCAATGAGCGAGGCATCATGGCAATACAATTTGTTTGGCTTATTACTTCACAAACATTAATTAGGTTTGGCACAATTATTTTTGTCTTTCTCTTACCAAATCCTGCCAATATTTTGAATAGCATATTGTCTTTGCGTAGATAACTGAATTGTATTTCAACATGATCCGCGTTGAAGAAGTCTTCTGTAGTGATTTCTTGATGAACAAGTGGATTTGCTACACCCATGACGCATACAACTTCATCAAAAAATAAGAGTTCCGCATTAGTGTTATTTCCAGTCTCAAGAAAGGCAGGACCCACTACAAAGTCAATTTCTGTCGCTAATAGATGTTCTATATTTACGTATTCTGATAATGAAAGTGTTTTTAGTGTAAAATTGGGCGCATGAGTGGATAAATAAGCACATAGTTTTGATAAAATAAGAAACTCTCCATGAACTGATAAAATAGCTTTAAACGATAAATCTTCAGTAAACGGATCAAAAGTTGTTTCTTGAAAAATATTTTTAGAGCTGTCTAAAAATGCTTTAATTTTTGGCGCTAAATCTAAAGCCTTTTGGGTAGGTTGAAGCCCATGTGCTTTCCTTATAAATAAAGGATCGTCAAATAATTCGCGCAATTCCTTTAATATATAACTCATTGCTGTTTGTGTTAAAAACGTTTTCTCAGCGGCCTTTGAAACAGACTGTTCGGTCATCAAAGTATCAAAATGAATTAATAAATTTAAATTAATTCTTCTTATATCCATAAAATATATCCCGTAACAATCAATTTTAATTAGTAACTAGCTCTAAGTATAGTTGAAAATGCGCCATACATTTAATTTTTTAATATCAATATATATTGAAATTAAATAAATTAAAATGATTCCGTAGATTTATATTTATAAGAAGCATGATTTAATAATTTTAAATAAATTAAAATAATGGCTTATGACTCAGAGACAGGCCCTTGGGAATCTAAAGTGTCAATGTTCTGTACTTTTATATTATTTTTTGCTATTAAGATGGTGTAGGCAGAACAAATTAAGTATTTTTTATTATTATTAAATTTAGCGACATTTCAATGGAGTAGAGTTATGTCTGTGGCTTCAATAAGAAAAGTTTATAATATCTATGCTTCTTTCTACGATTTTGTATTTGGATCTATTTTTAGCCCCGGCCGTTCATTATGCACCAGTATTATCAATAAAGTCGCAAAGCAAAATGCTTCCATTTTGGAAATTGGCATTGGCACGGGATTGTCATTACCTCTTTACCGGTCAGATTTACGGATTACTGGGATAGATATCTCCGAAAAAATGCTGGAAAAAGCGCACGAGCAGGTTGAAAAAAATCAGTTGGAAAATAGAGTCCAATTAAAAGTTATGGATGCGGCTCATTTAGAATTCCCTGATAATAGTTTTGATTTTATCGTTGCTATGTATGTTGCCTCGGTTGTTCCAGATGTGAATGCCTTTTTACAGGAGCTCACTCGTGTTGCTAAACCTACTGCGGAAATTATATTTGTAAATCATTTTGCTTCAGAACACACTGTAGTTCGTTTTTTTGAAAAAAAATTTGCTCTCGTCAATAAACTAGTAGGTTTTAAGTCGGATTTTTCAGTTCACTCGATTCTGGATTACAAGCAATTAAAGCTTTTAAACTCCCAAAAAATTAATTTATTTGGCTATTGGAAATTATTGCATTGTAAAACCAAAAAGGACAATGTTTCTGCATAATTTACATTAGAGCAGTCTCTGCTCCATACAAGAGCATGAGGGAACTACTTTTAGGTGTCAGTCCTCATACTCGTTTAAATCAAAAGCTTCTTGTAAATTTTCTAATTGTTCTGCAACGACATCCAATTTTTCAAAAGTAGCGATATGAAACAATGCTTGTCCTGAGTGTACAAGAGGTAGCTTGCTTTCCCCAATAATAATGCCGGATATTGGTGATTTTAATTTATATTCTTCGGTACTTGAGGGGTTTGCTATAATTGCGATAACTTGACCTTTTGTGACTTTATTCCCAGATTTCTTGATGTGCCTCAAAATTCCACTTATAGGTGCTCTTAACCAATAACTGTTTCTTGAAACAGTTGGCGTACACTTTTTAACCCCATATTTACTGGTTTTAATCATTTCAAGTGCACCCATAACACTTAAAATTCCATTAATACCCGTCCTAATAGAAAGCTCATCAAATCGTAGCGATTCTCCTCCCTCATAGACTAGAATATGGATTCCTTGCTCATTTGCATACTCTCTCATTGAGCCATCTCTAAAGGTTGAATGTAATATCACGGGAACGTTAAAAGCACGAGCTAAATCTTCAATTCCTTGCATATCAAGATTTGCTCGGATTTGCGGTAAATTAAATCTATGATTTGACCCAGTATGTAAGTCAATTGCATGTGTCGATTGAGATAGAATTTGCTTGCTAATAATTTCTGCAAGCATTGACGCAAGTGAACCCTTAGAACTACCAGGAAACGAGCGATTTAAGTCTCTTCTGTCCATTAAATAGCGTTCTTGATATAAAAAACCGTAGACGTTAACAATAGGAATCGCGATGACACTGCCGTTGATATGTTTTAATCCCTTCTTTTTTAAGAGTCGTCTTATGATCTCAACACCATTGATTTCATCGCCATGGATCGCTGCAGTAATACAGAGTGTAGGCCCTTCTTCAGGACCATTAATCACATGTATCGGGAGGCAGATAGGGGTCCAGTCATATAATTTTGGCATAGGCAACAAGATTGTTTTACGTTGCCCTGGTTTGATTTTTTCATCCCCAATCATAATAGATGCTTTACTCATTTTTATCCTTAATTGAACGTCAGCTCAGGGACAAGGAGAATCATAATTCTGGTTTTGAAGCCCTTAGCATGCTTGTGTTGAGGCTAATTTCCTCAATTCTACTGCGATTGACCCAAGAAATCTCTCTTTATCCGCCATCCTGTGGAGAGACAGCGGATGTCGTAAGTCAATTGCAGTTCGTTGCAACCCGCACAAAGCTCCGTAGGGATCTAGATAAAATCCTTACTCGAGCACGTTAATTTATGATTCTATAAAAAGTGTAGCCTGTATTTATGAGAATAGGTAAACTCATGCACAATTGACGTTGGAATAAAAATATAATAGCGTAAATAAAATTTCATGGGGTCACTTACCAAATAATTAAGGATAATTATGCATTCATTTATTAAAAACATACTCTTTACTGGACTTGCATTGCCAATGGTGTGTTCTGCGGGAACGATGGGAAATGCAGGACCTTCCAAAATATGGTCCATTCCCATTCAAGGTGGTTTTTTTGGCGCATCGCAGGGCAAAGATCAACATATTGATATTGATAGTTTGATAGGCAACCAATACACGTTGGATAATAACTCTCAAATTAGCGGACTTGTTGGTTTAGGGCTGTATTTTAATGGGCCTTCTTATAATTGGGTTCAGCTTTCATATGGCGTAGATGCTTTTTATTTAGGTCAAACCAAGGTGAAAGGTGATATTGTTCAGGAAGATTTATTTACCAATCTTTCTTATAAGTACAACCTTCAAAATGTTCCTGTTTATGCTGCTGCTAAAGCACTTATTTATACGAATAGTTCTGCTTACAACGTTACTGTGGATGCAGGTATCGGTCCTAATTTTATGTGGACCTCTGGTTATCAAGAAACGCCCTTAGTTGATTTTGCTGTACCTGATAACTCATTTAAAGGAGCCTCAACGACAAGTTTTTCTGCAACGGTGGGAGCAGGAATTCGCCTAAACAATATTATTGGTCAGATACCCTTTGAGTGTGGTTATCGCTTCTTTTATCTAGGGCAAGGCCATTTAAAGAGAGCTAATGATCAAGTTATTAACAACTTAACTACGGGTGACACTTATGCTAATGCGCTTGTTTGCGCAGTTACAGTATAATTCGAGATCAATGAATTTTAGCATTGACCTATTATGTACCCTAATTTAATAAGACGGATGAGGTTTTATACAGAAACCATTGGTATCAAAGTTTTCGCGGGCTATGCTTATATGAAATGAACGGAAATGTCTTAATGTTATTAATGATTTTAGGCGAGAAGACAAATCAGGTGAGTCAATTAAGAGCACATACCAAATTACTTTTTCTGGCTGATTATGCCAATACTTCGTCTTATTCACCATTTCGATTTCTTTAATTTGAAAGTTAAATGTATTACCAATAGGTAATGACTGAATTTGTTCTGGACTTAACTGACCTGCATAAAACACAGTAACATGACTTCCCACAGAGCTTTTTGCAGGCATAATACAAGGGGTATCTTTTTCTTCTGCATGCTGTATTAAAATGGGGTATAAAACATTTAAATAATCATTAGAAACTTTTAAATAGACATACCCTTCTTTTGTAACTTCTAATGTTCCTTGTGTGGGTAAAGATCGAGCGGTACTGAGAAGTGCTGGGTTATTGAGTATTGTTACGGTGTTTGAATTATTGTTTCCACATGAAATTAACAATAGGATCAGGAGGCTTTCATAAATAAATCGCATTAAAATTTTCATTGTCAGTCCAATCCCTTATAGTTTATTTTAATGTTTTAGTTTTCTTCAGAGCCATTGTGCTTATGCTTGAGATGAAAATTGTTCTAGCGTCGCTTTAAACACGGCTAAATTCCAAGCATTTACTAATTTATAATTTTCATACGAAATAGGCATAATAAATATAAGTGTATTATTTTTTACATCACAATATACAGAAACAGAAAAATTCATCCCTTCATTTTTTTCAAGAGGTGAAGCAAGGGATTTTTTAACTAACTGTGCTAGTACACGATAATAGTCACTGTTTTCTGGTATTTTTTTAGTATGATGAATCACTAATTTATTCTCTTTAAACTCATAACAAATACCAAAAGGGAAATGGTGTGTGAACTCTGTAAGGATTGCTTGATATTCTTTGGGTAAAACCAACTGACTCTCATTCAATAGTTTAATTTTCTCAATGGGTAACAGGCTATTTTCTTTTAGTAGATCTTGTAATGCCTGTAGGCCGTTTACCGTATTGACGCATACGCGATAACTTTCAATAATGCCAGCGGTTTCTATAGAAATCAGAGATAAAGTATCTTTTAAATTAAGGTCATTGGATGGGAAGAATAATAGTATATTATGGCTATTAATCCAAAAGAGATAAGGCGATTGAAATGCAGTTGATAGTATTTTTTGCAGTTGAACCTTATTCTTCCAAGGCATCTTAGTCTCAATTGTAAAGGAAATGATGGTTGTAGGTTTGTGATGATGAATCAGTGCACACAACCAATCACTAAAAGAATAGTTGATTTTAATCGAGTTTTTTACCGGCATAAAATGGGGTTTATAAATATAAACATTCCCTAAAAACAAAACAGAAAATAAAATAAGCACGTGCAGGTATAAAGACTCAATAGAGATAAAGCCAAAAACAGAAATCAATGTAATCAAACCACTAATAATAACGTCTAAATAATAACGATTACTAAAGGCATTAATTTGCAAATAAGCCATGCTAGAGCGTAAGATAAAAATACCAGCAGGAGCAAACTAAAGCTGAACGTATTTTCTTGAAAATATCCTACATAAAATAAGGCAGTGATTAACCAATAAAAAAACCAATTAATGGTGTTATATACAATACACGCGTATTAAAACTATTTATAAAACGATTTAATGAAGAAATACTGCATTTTTTATGTCAAAATAAAACAATCTTTCCCAAATGGAACTGGCATTTAATAATGGGGCTATGAAATAAAATAGTTTGTAATAGTCATTGTAAGCAGTATGGTGGAGGCTGTAGTAGTACATAATCCAAATTAACATGCCCTCTAAGCTTATCAAGATACTTGCTAAACCAGCCAAAAAAAATTCAGGAATAAAAATTTGCTGGATAAAATGCCAGAATTCTTTGAGTGTTGGCCCCATTGGCGTTGGCCACTGATGCGTTGTATATGCCTTTTTAATGTAATAAAGGCTTAGGGTAGAGCCTAGAATTGCACTGCAAAAAGTATTTAATACAAGAGTAAATCCACCCGCAAACCACCAAAAAATCACTAAAAATGCAATGCTTGCGCAGGGCAATAACAAAATAGAGAGCAGGGGGCGAAAAACGCGAAATTTTGCATAAATTCCTGAACGGCGAACTTCAACAAAGATATGTAATCCTAACTGAAAAATCACCGCGGCAATATAAAAATTAGCAAGTACAGGTTGGGAGCCAATCTCAACAAAAGCAAGGACTCCAAATATAACACTTGTGATGAAACAGCCTCCAGAAAGGAGTATTGCAAGAAATTGCCAGTTTCCTAGTTCACGAGCAAGCAGGATATTTTGTTGTGAGTTATGCAGATGGCGTATACGAGAACGCATAACCTCCAACATTCCCCACCAACCCGCATTAATAACAAAAATTGCTGCACGAAATAAAATGAGACTCTCAAGATGGGTGCTTGTAAAAATAACGGTTAAAAAATAAAACTCAAGAACATGTACTGCCATCGTAAAAATGACATTAATACTAAAATAGCGTAAGCGAAAAATAATATAAGCTAAAATATTTTTGCCAAATAATGCTTCATTAAAACTCACAAAACTTTCTTTCTTTCTTTTTTGTTTGTTAATCCATTCTTGAATTGTTTGTGATTGATGCATGGCAACTTCCTTTTATAATAGTTGTATTGGAAAACCAATCACACCCGTCAAAAAAATCCCTATCAGTATATGAGACAATGATACTCCAATAAGAGTTTGACCTCGTAAATACAGCCAACCCCATGCCAATCCCAAGATGAAAAGAAGGATTGAGGAACGTAACGCAAAACTCGAATAAAAACTACAAAAAATAAGATTAGACATTAATATTGCATAGACATAGTGATCTTTTTTCACGTAGTGCATCAAAGAGCTTTGTAGACAGCCGCGTACAATAAATTCTTGGATTGGTGCTAAAATAATAAAACCAATACTCAACTCGAGTAATTCATAAGCGTTTTTGCAAAAGCACAGCAAAGGAGTTTCTTTAAGGTAGGGCGTATGTGATATTAATAGCCATTTGATCAATAAAAAGAACATATAATGATCAAACTCACCATTAAAGATTCAATCACAGATTGTTTACTGTTTTTGAAAGTCAGCCCCATTTCAGCAAGGGAATAGCCATTTTTCCACATGACGACAAAAAAAATAAATGCCAATACCAAGGTAATTCTAATATTTAATACATTCGGGGTCTCGCTGAATTGAGCCCATGCGGTGATGTCTTTTAAAATAATAAAGAGAGAAATGATCACTAATAAATAAGTCATAAATCGAGCTGTGTGCACTTGGTTTTTGAGCAGAGATATTTCTTTTTTTAACGTGTTGGTGGCTAAATTATTCGCCTCACGTAAACGATCAGGTAGCGCTTTACTAAGATTTACAATTAATTGAGCATAAAGCTGTGGATATTTATCTTGCAACTCCATCATATTTATTGCATATAACTCTGAGGGGGTTGCTGCGTAGACCGAAGAGGAGCGAGGCCTCCTATCTAGTATGCTCATTTCACCTAAATAATCACCACTAAATAAGTCAGTCAAGTGTTGGCCTTTTGACTCGATTCCAATTTTTCCGGATTTAATTAAATAAACAGAGTCTCCTTGGGTGTCTTCGTAAAATAAATATTGATTCTTTTTTAATTTAACGCGTTTTACAAACTGTAAAAGAATTTCCAAATCCTGCGGATTAATATTTTGAAATAGTGCTTGGAAATCAGATAAATCGTTCATCCTTATCATAGGTAAAAACTCCATTTTTTCGGAAAGAAAATTTATGCTGATCCCAATAATTTTTTTCCCTGCATAAAGAGGTTAAATGCCATTCATTTCTTAAAGTTGCATAAGGAATTTTTCGAAATGCGCGTGCTCCTTTTATACCAGTAAGTAATTCAACAATGATTAAAGCAATGGCGTAATCTATTTGTTTTAAACAACCTCTATTAGTTACCTCTTTGAATATGCGTTGAATTGTAGGATCTTTGAATGAGTTATTTTCATTTAATAAGTTATTTGCAATCTGACAAAGTGCGTGCCCTTTTTGTTCGAGGTTAAGCGGGTTTAGCATTGCTGTTGCATTAATTAATCTATGTTTTATTCGCTCCAGCATTTTTTGAATGATGGAGCGTTTTAATGTTCTGGTTCCATCAGAAAAAATAATAAGACCACATAATTCTATTCTATTTGAACCGATGAAGTGTTCCGAATCGATGGATGGTTTACCTGCATGAGTAAGATAAAAACGTTGGTTTTTACTTGGATTACATCGTAATCTTAATTTTTCTAAAATAGCGGTAATACGGCGCTCACCTTCTTTGAATTGATTAACATCGGTATTGGCATATATAAAATCATCACTATATCGTGCATAAAAACCATATGGAATGTCTGATAAAGCCTCGTCAAGTTCAGACAAGTAGAGATTATAAATTAATGTTGCTAGAGGTGATCCAACGGGGATACCGACTATTTTTTGATAAGGTAAATTATCTTCAGTATGTAAAATAGGTCTTAAAGCCTCCTCAATGACGATGCGTAAGCAATCGCGTTGTTCTAAATCTTTAATTTCTTCTAATATGTCATAGAAATAGTTCCAAAAAATTGCATGGGTATCAGCAGGTATACTTCCTCCATAGTTTGTTATATCTGCTCTTAGTACATAGAGATTGATTTGTTTATTTGGTGCCTGAATTTGTTTAAGGTAAGAACAGAACGACTGGATTGCTTGCTTGGCTGAACGCCCGGAAATATAAGAATAAACAGATGGAGATATTAAATTCAGCGTTCTTTCTCTAAATAAATCATATAAAATACTAAGCAGGAGTCGATCAATAAAAGAGTAATTTGCAATAAGGCGCATTTTGGAATTGATATATACTTTCCTTTCATCATACTGCATCGGCTTATAAGAACCATTAAGCAACTCTCTTATAAGAATTTTTGTAATATTTTTTTTATCCGTATAGATATCAGAAATATTAATTCCTGCCTGATCTTGCTCAAAGATTCGATTGCTTCTTAGTAATTTATTATATAATTTTGTAATTCTTTGCATGCAACGAGTCTTGTCTTGTAATTCAATTATGAGAGGCTCATTGTTCATAATATTAGTCACAATATAAGTCATATGAATGACAGTTAAGTCAAACGCTTGGTAAAAAACGAAAAAAATAAAAAAATTCGGCCGCAACCACAATTTTTTCTTTAACTATAAATTGCAAGACAACCTTATTATCTGGCAATGAGCAAAGCCTATCTTCTTAACTGTCATTAAAAAGTATAGACTATATTATCTCCCTTTAGACGATATCATGAGAGCAATTGATAATTGATAATTGATAATTGATAATTGATAATTGATAATTGATTCTTATTCTCTATACCAAAGTAATGCTTTTATTTTATTATTTACATAAGTTATTTTCTGATATTTTGGTATAGAAGAAGGAAGCCAAATGAAACGATTCTCGACCTTGTTTTTTTCTCCAAAAGAAGAATTGCGAAACACTCATATGAAAACGGAAGTCACTACCCCAATTGATAAAAACTCTGTGGAAAATGCACCATCTCAACGCATCGTTGCAGAAGTTTATTTTCCAAGAATTTCATTTTTAGGTTGCCCTTTCATTTGGTATTATTATCCGCATCATGACTTGGCCATTTGGACTGGACATTTACATGACGCACCACACGATAACTACAGCTTAAAAGCATTGCTTACAAAACTCCAAACTATCCCGGGAGTGAGCATTGAGGATGGCGAAGCAGTAATCAGAAAGGCTGGTGATTTTTGCTTGCAACATCAAATGAAATATCTCTCATATGAAGAGCCTAATCACGTAGACTTTGCGTTAAAGAAAATATGAAAAATTCTTCCATGTCTTACTTGGTTATCTTGTCATTCCTGAATTTAATTGAGCCATAAATTCATAAGGGCTTACCTGGTGGGAGAAATAAAATCCCTGTCCATACTTACAACCATATTGTTGGAGCTGCTCTCTAATTTCTTGGTTTTCTACTCCATTGGCAAAAACATCTAACTCTAAGGTTTGTGCCATCTTAATAATGGCTTCAACAATTTTAGATTTTTTCTTATCTTTGATCATATTTAAAATAAGCGATTTTTCAATTTTTATTGTTTTGATAGGAAAATTAACGAGATAAATAAAAGAAGAATAACCACTACAAAAATCATGTATCGCTATATTAACGCCGAGATGGCTTAATTCGTTTAACACGTTAATTGACTTTTCTTGATCAGATAAACATGCGCGTTCATCGAATTCTAATATTAAATATTGAGGCGCAATTTTATTTTCATTCAGTAAATTTTCTATGAAGACAGGTAGCTTTTTATCAATAGCGTCTTGCATCGATAAGTTAATCGAAGCAAAAATTTTATGTCCGGCTTGATGCCAAAGTACTAATTGTTGCGCGACATTGGTTAACATAAATGAGGTTAATTGCTGGATTAAATTTGAGCCTTCAATTAGAGAAATAAATTGTTCCGTACCAATTAATCCATATTTTTCATGTACAAAACTACCCAGAGCCTCAGCGCCGATTATTTTACCTGTTGTTAGTTCTACTGTGGGTTGATAATAGATCTTGATGTCTTGGTTCTCTATGGATGTTTTTAGACCACTCATCATAATCCGATTTGTCGTAAAATCGTCTTCCATATTTGAATTGTAGATTGCAAAAGGTTTGTCTTTCTTCCTTGCATGAAACACAGCAGTGCGGGCATGATTTATTAACGATACGCTATCCTCTCCTGCATGAGGATAGATAGCGGCGCCTGCAGTAGTGCTAATGGATACATTAATTCCATCCACTGTAAAATTAACATGCGTCGCTTCTATAATAGTATTTAATAATGTGTTGAAATTAATATTTTTATTCAGCCTTGGTAACAATAAAGCAAATTCATCACCCTCTACTCGGGCAATACTATTGATTCCCATCGTTGCTTCGAGCATAAATGAGGTAATTAACATCTCTTTTAGTTTTTTAACAAATTCAATCAAAACGCTATTGGAGTTAAAATTACCGAAATTGCTGTGAATCGCTTTAAAATCATTCAATTTTAATAGAATTACCGCCAATTCATTCGATTCTTCAATCTTATTAATGGCCTGCGTGATTTGTTTACCAAACAGAAAGGCATTGGGTAACTGGGTAAAAAAATCATGCTCACTTTCATATTTTAGTTTTGATTCAAGATCACCACTTTTATATCGCAGCTCCTCGGTTCTATTTGCAACAAATGATTCTGCTGTATTAACGAGTCCATGACAAAATGATTGCCCCCAATAGGCAAAGAGAAAGGGGGTGAGATCAAGCATCCAGATAGCTGGATTGGTGGTTTGGGCTTTAATAAAACCTTCAAGATTAATAAATCCTGTTATTTGATAGGATACAATAAGTGAAGCGATAAAAATGCTGCCAATGGCAATGCTTAACCCTATATAAGCATATTTATTCACATATTCCTTTAAAATAATCGAGCTTTTTGCAAGCTTGTAATTTATATCCATATGCCAGTCGGAGCTATTTAAAATTATATTAATCTAATCGGCAGAAGATATAATTACTTTAAAAAATTTTATGCGATCTTAGATGAATAGAAATAACCTGTTGTATCTATAAATAGATTATTTTCTCTTCTTAAGTTTTTTGTAACTTACCCAAAATTGCGGCTAACAAAAATGAAATAAGTATAAGCCAAAAAAAATTCGAGAAGATCTATCATTAATCCTTGATAGAGGGTTTCTAATTTCTTGGTATTAACGAAAAAAAGTCATCATCTTTGGATGAAAAGGCAATTTCAGGGAAGCACGAATCAATCTCTTTTCGAAAAATTATCTAAACTTGGTTTAGAGCACGAACGATAAGGAGATAACAATGAAAAAATTTTTTTGCTTTTAATAGGGTCTGTTGACAATTTACCTGCCGCCTACGTGCCGCTTCTTGTCCGCGGCATCCAATCGATCTAAATCATTGGCAAATTTCTTGATACAGGTCACGCGATTGAGGGTTTAGTTTCTCTATTAAATTTATTTTCCATTGTCTTGGCCAATTTTTGAAACGTTTTTCACGTCGTGCTGCTTCAACGTATAATTCATATGCTTCATAATAGACCAGCATATGTACGTTATACTGAGCAGTGAAACCAGGACTGACTTTATTTTTGTGTTCCCAAGTCCGTTTAATGATGTCTGACGTAGACCCTACGTAAAGAGTACCATGATGCTGACTCGCAAGAATAGAAACATAAGCCAGACTCATCGTACTTCCTTGACTGTTGGACAAACACGAAGATAATACCGGAAGCTGCGCTACATAGGTAGCCATAAAAATGCGCATGCCATAGCAACAAGAGAAGCATCGTTTCGCTTTAATTTATCAACTCTTGTGGCGATTGCACGAACGTGTTTTATTCTGACAAAAAAATTTTCAACTCGATGTCTGTATTTATAAATACCCCAATCCATATCTGCATTGCCAGTTTTAGAATTGCTCTTTCCTGGAATCACGGGAATGGATGATTTTTTTTCGAATGGTATCTCGAACCTCTTCGCTATCATAACCCTTATCTGCAATAGTATGTTCTGCAGCAGGTAACTTTTCGATAAATTCTGGTGCCACTTTGCAATCATGCACTTCGCCACCTGTTATTTCAAAATCAATAGGTAATCCGTGAGCATCAACGGCCATATGAATCTTCGTTGTATTTCCAGCAGCCGACTTACCAATGCCTTGTTCTTCCTTATTAGGCGCGCCAGCACCATGTTGATGAGCTTTGACAATACTGCCATCAATAAACTCCCATCCTAAATCGGGCTCTTGCACAAGCGTTTTAAAAATTTGAATTAACTTTTTTTGAGATGACCATCGATTAAATTGTTGATAAATTCAATTCCAGCATCCAAAATCTATCGGTAGGTCACGCCAAGGGCACCCAACCCGCATGCGATATAACATTGCCTCAACTATCCTACCAAGATTGGGCTTGTCATAAATTCTGTGCTGTAGCATGATCTCCCTCAGCTTTGACCAACGCCCGTCATTGAGCATAAGTCTAAGCATTGCAAACTCGTTTTATACTTGGTATCTGAGCCGTTATATTATGAGTGTGCTTTCATTAATCAATCAATTAGGTTGTTCAGCTTTTAATTTGACCATCTACTGGATGCCGCGGACAAGCCGCGGCACGTAGGCGGCAGGTGAATTGTCAACAGACCCTAGGCATTTTTTATTATGTTCATGCGGCAGGGGATGACCTAAGTCATAGCATTAATTCAACGAACAGCAATTCTAATATCAATACTCCTCCTGGCTCAGGAACTAATTCTAATATGGATGCGAATCCTTCTCCAGGAAGTAATCCCGGTCCCGGCATTTATCCTAATCCAGGTGCTACTCCTAGCCCAGGAACGAATTCTCCTCCAGGAGTTAATCCTCCTCCGGGAGCTAGCTCTAATCCAGGAACTACCCCTATTCTAAAAACTAATTCTAGTCCAGAAACAAGTGACTAATAGGGCTTGCATGTATTTTAAAAAATTGAGTTATTACCCCGGCTCATTCGGGCTGGGATGTTCTGCCATTGACTTATGCGTTTTGTCATGTTCGTGAAAGTGGAAATCCCTTAAATCCCTATCTCGAGCTTAAGGTTAATTTAGCCATAGGGTAGGGTTTGTCAACAGCCCCTGGTGTTTATGAACTAAATTCATGCCCGTTTATGACCGAAAACTTTTCATGATGCCGGAGGTTTTTAGTCGAAGGGGAAAATCTCAAATTGATTTTCCTGATGAAAACCATTCCATCCTCTCACTTTTCATGGTTAATATTTCGTGATTTAACAAGTAATTACTCTTTTCTTACTAATGTATTTTGTTTTAATTTGTATCTATTTGTCTTAATTTAGTCTAATTTTGGGTCATAAAAAATATCTTTACACCCTGATTTGTTTCTGTTAACAATAAATTGCTGCCTTTTAGCGAAGAGTTGTAACGGATTTACTTGTCTTTACAAAGGAGTTAAAATTATGCCCAAAGATAGAATGGATATCGATGAAGGTTCTAAGGAAAAAGACCTCAAAAAGGAAAACAAAGTTCAACAAAGCAATACCGATACCCCACCCCTCCATGATTCTGAAACTGACAAAAATAACAAAAAATTTACGGCACATGATTTCTCTCATCTCGCAGAGAATGAACATTTTCGTTATGCACCAAATAGCAAAAAAATAGGTCATGCAGTGATCACTAAAGAGGGTGAGCAAACTGTTGCACTCCAATATGAGCTTCCTTCAGCCGATGATGAGGAAACACCCACAGTTCGTCCTTTGGTGAATATTGAAGCGATTGAGCCATTCCGTGGGATGCATCGATTTAGAGCGCAAACACCCGATGGCCATACGCCGATGTATGCAAAACGTTTTATTGATGGAAAAGTAGGGGAAAATGAAAACGAAGAACCTATTCAAATAGCCTGTTTTTCTCCTTCTCCAGAGGAAGGTAAGCAACCTTTTTGGGGGTCAATTAAAGAAACACCTTTATTTCGAGATGATCTTCCCAAATCAGTGAAAAAGGATTTACAGAAAGATTTGGCAGAAATGGAGCATGTTACTAAGGGGGGGGATGCTTTAACCGTGGAGCATGAATCTGTCCCACAACGCGATCTCATTAAAACAAGAACACCGGATCAAAATACAGTGATGGGAGAGTCTGCTCGCGATGCTTATGAACATTTTTTCGATAAAATGACCGATGAACTTCATCCCGAGATGAAAAAAAGGTTACAACGCGCCTTTAAAGCAGATATTAAAGATAATTTTTATAAAAATAGCTTTCGCCCCGAGTGGTTGCATCTTAAAGGCTGGTCATTAATGCCAATGAGTATGAATCCACAAACTAAAGATAATTTGGGCGCTGCGCCAAAATGGGCAAATACCCAGATGATGATTTTGGAACGAATTATCAAGTGGTTTGCCATAAATGCTCCAGAATCTTTATTAACAATTAAACCTAAATTTGAGATGTTGCTTGATTCTGAAGTGGTGAAGCATATTAATTTTGATGTGAAAATTAAAATAAAAGAACGATATGTAGAATTGATGCAATCTATAGATCCTTTTCTAGCGTATCCTTTATTTCCTAAAGCATCTGATTTAGCTCAGGGTGCTGGAGTAACTTATAATATTTTAAATAAGATCGATCCGGTGAGTAAACAAGTAGTTAAAGGGGTCAAATCAAAAGGTGATGAACGGGGTTTATCTAAAAAAGGCACATCGATTTTAACACAAACTCAAGCAAGCAAAACGGATGCAATAAAAACATCGCTCCCTCATCAAGAGACTTCTTTAGGTAGAAAAAGAAGGCGGGATCAAGATGCTGAAGATGATTTTGAAATGAGTGCACCGAAATCCAAACGCATTGCTCTAGAAAACCAAACAGCAAGATCACCACATGAGACAATGAGTGACAAACCAAGCTCGCTGAATCGAAAAAGAAGGCGAAGAGAAGAAAGCGACGAAGAAGAATTCATTGAGCCGCCAGCAAGAAAACGAATCAAGTTTCCCACTCAAAATCAACATGAACGCTCAGTGGTGCAAATTTATTCTGATTTTTTCGTTGCCGATTATGATAATCCCTGGCGAGGCCCAGAATCAGCTGCTTGCTCAGGCTCTGGTTTTATTGTTCAAGATCCCTCTTCGGGAAAAAAATACGTCATGACTAATGCTCACGTAGCGGAAAACACAACGTTTCTTCAAGTGCGATTAGCAAATAACCGCATTAAAAAATATGAAGCAAAGGTTAAATGTGTTTCATATCAGTGTGATTTAGCCTTATTAGAGGTTGATGACCCTGAGTTTGAGGAGCTTGTAGACCCAGTAGAGTTGGGTGAAATGGTGAGTTTGCGAGATAGAATCATGGTTGTTGGCTTCCCTATGGGAGGTACTGAAATATCTCTTTCAAAAGGTATCGTTTCACGTATTCAAGTCGATAGTTACTCCATGAGCGGCCAAAATTTGTTACAAGCTCAAGTGGATGCGGCAATTAATCCTGGGAATAGTGGCGGACCAGTATTTATTGGAAACAAAGTAGTGGGAGTTGCTTTTCAAGGATATGGTGGACATCAAGGATTGAATTACATTATTCCTGTCCCCATTATGGAGCATTTTTTAATCGAGGCATTTAGTAACAAGAAATATCGTGGATTTCCAACCCTTCCTATTGTTACTGAACAAATCGAAAACGTTCATGAACGTGAATTTTATAAGATGGGTAAACGATCGGGTATTCGTATTTTAAAAGCAGACAATTTATCCGATGCATTTAATAAGTTAAAGCCCGATGATATTATCCTTGCTATTGATGGATTACCTATTTCAAATGAAGGTACAGTCGATATTCCAGGTATTGGGAATTGTATCGATTATTTTCATGTGACGCAGTCTAAATTCATCGGCGATACGGTAAGACTCAACATTTTACGCAAGAGCGCGAATGGAGAAGGAGTTGAGGAGCTAGAGATTGATGTTGTTTTGGATACTATCTTGGGAGACACCGAAAAAGTATCAGTCTCAGAGCACGATAAAATGCCCACTTATTACATAAACTCTGGAATTTGTTTTGTTCCACTGACACGTAATTACATGGAAGGCAACGGTTGTGAATTTGAAGAGATGCATTTGGTCGAAGAAAACTGCTCCTTACCTGATGCACCTAAAAAAATCCCACCGATCAAATTATTGTGATCAATACAATTCTTAATTGTAAAGAAACACAAGGTTATGAAAAGCATATTCGTGGAATTGTAAAAGAAATTAATGGCAAACCGATTAGCAATATTCATGATGTAATCCGTGCTATGGAAGAGAATAAAGATAAAAGACATGTGATTTCACTGGCTTCAAAATCAAAAATTGTTATTCCTAACATGTCTGCACAAGAACATGCTAAGTTATTAAAACGTAATCATATAGCTCAAGATCGATCTACAGATTTAGATTTGATGCTTGTCGACTCCAAAGATTCTTCACCTATAACTGTTTCAAAAAGATCAGAACTCTACGTAGAAGAAATGGAGTTAACACAATCAGGAATGCATGCTCTTTTTGCCCGCATGGGATATCCAGAAATTATTAGTGGCTCTATCTATAATGGTAATCCAACGCTTAATTTAGACGCCCTGAAGCGTCAAGGGTTTATGCCTATATTAACTGATGTTGGCCAAAGAAACGTTTCTGGCCATTGGATTATGTTAATGCACGGTCATGGGAATCGATACTTCATTTTTGATCCTTTAGGCCAGTCATCAGGTAAAAATTATGTGGATTGTTTAACAAGTCACTTACCTAAAGGAGCGAAGCTTTCCGTTATTCCAAATGCCGAAGGATTAAACCGAGGATTATGTGGGTATTGGGTTGCGTCAACAGGGTTGAGGGCTTATGCTGCATTAAATCAAACAGCCTCACCAACTTTAGAGAGACTTGGTCAAAAGGTTACTGAGGAGATGCAAGCTGAATTAGCCAATAATGGATTCATGAAAATTATAACTTGGTTGCAATCTGTGGCCGAAAAATTTACAGGTTCTCCAGCACTAAAACCAATTGATGCGCGAGAATTAAGGCAAGCAAGTGAAGCAGATCTACACCAACCTAAAATTATAAGTCCTATTCCTATAAAACCAGTCTCGTTGGGTCTATTTGGCCAACTTCCTGCAAACACGGAGCAAAAAGAAGTTAAGCCTAAACGAAGGCGAATTATTGAATCCGACGAAGAGGAAACAGAGGAGGTCAAAAGCCTATCATCGGGTAACGAAGGAGGGGAGTTAACAAGGGACATGTTGCCTGGTTTAAAACGCTGGCAACAAAAAATTGAGGAGTTGGAAGAGCGTTATAAAGATCTTCCAGAGAATGAAGAAGATGATGAAGACTATGTTAATTCCTCTGAGGAGTCAGAATATTCTGATGAGGAAGACAGTGAGGCTGATGGGCAAAGTATGAGCTCAGAGGACTCAGAGTCAGAAGAGATCGTCGAAGTACAAGCGAAAAATAAATTTTCTAAAAAAGCACGTCTTCATGGTCATGGATTCTTCAAACCAACCTCTATGGATATTGACAGTAATCCTGAACAGAATCAGAAACGATTCCAATACAAATAATCCATTTTTTTCTTGCGCTGGGTGAGTCAAGCCCAGCGTTTTTTTATTGAATGATGTAGGGAATAATGATGTTTCAAAAAATTATGGAAATAAAGAATTTTCGAGAAGCCTTGAAAGACATTCATTTTGATACTTGGTTAGTGTTAGATCTGGATAATACAGTCATGACTCCTAAAATTGCATTTGGAGGAGATGCGTGGTTTGAAGGCCTATTTTCTCATGTCTCGCAAAAAAAAATTGAAATGGCTATTGCGCAGCCATCACTGATGTCGGTTTATAACTCAGCACAACATTTTGTGCGCACCTCTGCAGTAGAACCAACGATAGCGAATATCATTAGCGCATTGCAAGATATTGGCATTCCAGTCATTGGATTAACCGCACGTGGATATTCGATTCGCCATCAGACCTTGAGGCAGCTTGCTGATATGGGAGTGGATTTTTCACGAAACACTATTGTTCCTGATGACAGCTCTTCGTGTCAGGGTGGCGTTATTTTTTGCGCAGGGGGCGATAAAGGAGAAAATTTAAATACGTTTTTATCGCGATTAGAACGTGTTCCTCGCCATATTGTGATGCTTGACGATAAGAAAAAACACCTGGAACGAGTGATGATTGCTTTAAAACCACTAGGAATCCATTTTAGCGGATTTCGTTATGGCTATCTTGATGAAAAAGTACAACAGTTTAGTATGGAAGCAGCGAATATTCAGTTAGCTCATTTATGGAAATGGTTATCCGCTACAGTACAGGAAGATATAAAAAAATTAAAACTTATCGCTGAAGAGCATATGGGTACTTTAAGTCCACTAGTCTATTCAGAAAGCTTTTTTCATCCCGAGCATCCGCTGCATTCTATTTCATCAAAACCCCATGCAGAGGAATCCTCACAAGGAAAGCACTCCAAATTACTGCAACGTTCGCTAAGTGCCGCTTCATTTTTTTCTAAAGGAAATCAAGCTGGGCTGGCATTCAACACAAGGTATGAAAACGGAACCAGATGCATCAATCGATAAAAATCGAAGCTTATTCATCTGAACGAATAGAGAAAATCGTTTATTTTTCACACTAAGTTAAGTTATTGAAATGGGTGGCTCGAGTGGTAAAAGTTATCTGCAAAATGACAAGAATGGCGCACTTAAAATTTTAATAGAGAGCAATGAATTAATGCTGCGATGCTTGTTCCGGATTTCAGGGAGGACTTAGTATTTACCACAACCTTAGCTATATTGCGATTTGCACAACATTGTCCTGGTTGTGCAAGTTTTTATTGCTTGACTTTGGGTGTTTAATCTAGTTAATCTGTGATTGATTTTTTATCATTTAAGAGTATCCATCATGCTAAAGGACTGGCAAATAAAATTTCCAAACAGTTTCGCACCATTCCCAAATCTTTTTACCGAATTAGATTTGGAACAACAAGAGACTTTATCTCAATTATTGCATTTAATAGAACAAGCAGGGGTGGGATTACTTAATGACGATACAGTTTTTCATATATTAAATCACGCTTCTTATTTGTCGGAATTAACCTGTCTCATTACGTTAATTAGTGAACTTAAATGCATGAATAAAGCCATGCTGAATCATTTACTGACTCATCATTATCTACCCGACTTGCAAGAGAGTATTGAAGTTCTTTCTAAGCACATGATGCTCACCTCTGATGTGGTAAAATTTTTATTCTCCATCGGAAGTCCGCAAGATTGTGTAGGTTTTATGATACGCGCGCTCCAAAAAGGAGTAGGGTTAACTGTCATTCTGAATTACCTATCGCAAAATGTCACCTTAGAAGGGCTCAATCGTGCGTTAACTCTTTTTGATCTGAGTGGTTATAGCTATACGCCGGAACATTTCCCTACATTTAGTGTGATTGCTAAGATACTTGCAAATCCTTTATGCCAGACCATTTTTGATTCTCGGTGGCGTAGTTTTTCAGACTACACAATAATTTCAGAGCCCTTAAATT
This sequence comes from Legionella sainthelensi, assembly GCF_900637685.1. NCBI lineage: Bacteria > Pseudomonadati > Pseudomonadota > Gammaproteobacteria > Legionellales > Legionellaceae > Legionella > Legionella sainthelensi. The sequence goes on along the minus strand of NZ_LR134388.1, from coordinate 4,017,457 downwards.
CTACTGATGCGGATGAAATTATAAAGCAACTTGTTGATTCGGGTGATGAAGAGACTAAAATACGTATCTTTTTTGATTTTTTTGCATCATTCCGTCCTTTTCCGCCAAGTCAAAGATACATTGTGGATGTAAATATTGCCGATAAAGTTACGACTGCATTAATAAACTATTGCAGATTAAGAATTGCCGCAATTGCAAGTGATGCAAGCTCTTTACAGGTTCAAAAAATGATAGCTACCTTACGGCAAAAAGGTGGCAATAAGATTGTTTTTGATACAATCAAGTATGAGGTAGCGAGTGAGATAGAATCAGAAGATTTATGCTCTATGCGCAAATATCAAGATCTCATGGATGAGATTTGGGCGGCACTGAATCAGCCTCAAATTCACTTGGAAACATTTGAGGATGCATTTCATAAGCGCAGGGAGTACCCAGGTTTTTTTGCTGAAGTCTTAAGAGCTCAAACGGCTACAGTCTCTCAGGATATGATGGATATCGAACAAAAAGACAAAATGAATTATTTCTCAATATAGTATGGTACGCGATGCTTTGGTTTGTTCTTGCTCCCCAAAAACATGGATTGTTCGATTACAAGCGCCCTATGTCTATGAAATGCTTTTGGAGCTAAATAATCCTACGTAGCGACTGGATCCTTCGAGTCTCCATTTTGTGACTTCAGGGACAAGTCGCGATATGTAGGATTTTAAAAAATTGATTTATTTTTTTGATTTGCTAAAGAACTTACGAATTTCATCCATGAAATCGTTATAATCTTGCTTTCTTTCCACTCTATTTTGCCAGCGCTGATTATTTCCTTCTGCAACTATTTTGGCGAGTTTAATCATTTGATTGTTTTGAGTATCCAAAATATATTCTTTGATTTTTTCTTTTAATACCTCTTCCCATGCTTCATCAGCAAGTTCTAAAAAATAGTTTGCCTTGATTTCGTGTGTATGGTGATCACAATGATCATCATGGCATTCTTCATGTTGAAAATGACATGGACAAGAACATTTTTCATCAGCACATCCATAGCTTCCCATATTTTCTCCTTTCAATTTTTTCAAAATGTTGCATCCTGGGCTTTTATAGGATTACAAAAAATTTCCTATAAATCAATTCATGAAATCCTTAAGATTCGATACAATCCATTTTTAAAAAACGTTCTTTGGTCCAATTTTCAGTGAGCGCCGCTACGCTTTTCATCACGATAGCTAACTGAAAATCGTACCTTATAAGGGAAAACTCAGACAGCAATCTATTTCTACGTAGGTGCTAACTCATTTTCAATATAGGGTAGATCATCAATAATGTAGTTCGAATGAAAAAATGCTGAATATTGTTTCGTATGTATTTCTTGCTCATGCAATAATGACTGAGAGGCGCTTCCTTTATTTTTCAGGCCAAGTTTTTCTGGAAGGTACTCCATGTGTTGACGTTCAATTTGTTTGAATGCATTGAGAAAGTATTGGGTAATGGGTTTCATATTTTCTTTAATAAAATTGATGAGTGGTTTGTCTTTTTCTCTAAAATAGCTCATTCCTCCTTTTGCTTCTTTTAGTTGAGAAAATTTAATAATCGCCTCAATGATACTTTCTTCTCGGGTTATTTTATTTTTTGTTAACCGTTTGTAATATTTAAAGGTAATGGTTAATGCCTCTTTTAAATCCTCTGGATCGGGTGCATTGGGTGACATAAAATCATTGTTGAGCATGTAATTTACATAATTTACTGTTTCTCGTAATGCAGCAAAGAAATTGATGCCTGATTCTTCTTGATTATTTATATTGAAATAATTGTGAATAATTCTCTTTCGATCCGGCAATATATAGACTTGGTGAAGATTGTATCCTTCTCCGCCTTTCATAGTCGTATCTCCAGATTGTTTTGAAACGGTGAAAAGTTGTCTCATTCCACCTACCGGTGTCGGCACTAACCAAACATTCAACCCCTGTTCTTCTTTTTGAGTTTCTCGGGCAATTTGTCTCATGATTGGTTTCGTAAAATCAATATTAGCCCCGGTATTCTCTGCTTCTTTTTCTAGATAAATTTGATTTTTAAGTCCACTTTTTCCATAGAGCAAGCGTTTTTTTAAATAGTAATGCAGGGCTTCAGCTTCTGTAGTGGCAAAAATAGGACCCGCTGTCACACCATGTCCTCCCTTTCCTGAAATAACAATGGGTATCGAAGTAATTATTTCTTCAGCGCTTTCTATATTATTATTGATGAGCTTTTTCTTTAAAAGGAAAAGCGTATGCACTAAATCATCAAGTTGAGATAAATCATTATTTCCAGGAATAAAGATGACATCCGGAATGTTTTCTGGATAATCATGAACTAGGAAATCAATCGTATTTTCTATCGCTAATTTTTTGTAGTGATTGCCCTGTTTCTTTTTAATCATTGCTAAAGGTGGTGCCAGAAATTTTATTAATTTACTGGCATCTGTTAGAAATTCTTCTTCATTTGTTTTGCTATGGAGGAGAGTAATAAAACTCATTGCTTCTGGATATTTTTTGATGGGGTAATATTTATTAAAGTTTGGCCAATCACTTATGGATTTGTTGTCTAGGGAGCGTTTTTTAAAAAACATAACAATCTCTTTATTTACACCATCGTGACGCTTTTGCGTCTGAGCAAAGTGAGAATGATGCTGACAAACCGCCTCAGACCGATGGTTCTCAGGATAAGCCCAATCTTATAAAATCTTTATCTCAAAATATATAGGGTTTGCAGTGAGTGAGCGCAGGCAAGGTGGTTGGTCTATAATTAAACATTATAAGCTGTCTTAGGAGTGCTTTATGTTAAGCCCATCACTTAGAAAATATATAGATACGCATCACATTTCCTACAAAACTATTAGCCATCCTAGAGCTTACACAGCATTACAATGTGCGCAAGCAGCACACATTAAAGGAAATTATTTTGCTAAATCTGTGGTTGTCAAATTAGATGGAAAATTTGTACTCGTAGCAATTCCTGCCAATATGCGACTTGATTTAACGTCATTTAAAAAAGAGACTCATGCAAAACATGCAGAAATAGCTCATGAATTTGAGTTTCAAGATAAATTTAAAGACTGTGAAATTGGCGCAATTCCGCTTTTTGGTGAGCTTTATGGTATGGACGTTTATCTTGCAGAAAGCCTGACACACCAAGAGTGGTTGGCTTTTAACGCAGGAAATCATAATGAAGTACTACAAATGAAAAGCCAGGACTTTTTACAGGTGGTACACCCAAAAACTCTATCAGAATGCTAATAAGAAACAGTTGATTGAAAAAAGTTGAGTCTGCCTGTGTGCTTTAGAACTCATTTTAGGTCAACCCGGATCTTGTTTTAGTTTCAGTTAAAACATATCTTATAGCTCGACACTAGCCTTTAAGCAGATCGGAGTACTTGAAGGAGGTGCCAAACTCAAGAAACAGTTTAATAAAAACTAAAGGGATCAAATCATTATGTCTTGGAAACAAACAATTACACTCGATCAGCTGCAACAAAAAGGGCGTCACTGTGAAACCATTGATGGCCATAAAATTTTATTAATTTGGCACAATGACGCGGTCCATGCTATTGCATCTCAATGCCCACATTTCAAATTACCTTTGACTAAAGGGGTGATTACTGATGAAAACACGATCGTTTGTCCTTTTCACAAAAGTGCTTTTAATCTTACAACAGGACAACCTGAGTGCTGGTCACCTTGGCCTCCCGCTCTTGGTACGGTACTTGGTAAGCTCAGTAAACCTAAAAATCTGAAAATATATCCCGTACGAATTGATAATGATAAAATTATTGTCGATATTGCTTAAATAAACTTATGCAGCGGCATAGTAACGCTCTTAGTCGTGACAAGCTACGTTTTGCTGAAAACGCATACTTTATTAACGAATATGAGCGCTCCATGGATTAAGGTGCATTACAGAGACAATGGGAACCAATCATTCCCTCTGCGGGGAATGATTTGGTCGACTCTATCTTTGCAATAGGAGCATTACTTAATAGAAATAAAACCTAAGGGAGAATAGGGGAAATGCGAGACTCTTTTGGGTTTTGCTCGTCATTATTTTTCACCGTATTTTGTTCTTTTTGGATATTATTTTGACCTGACGCCTGAGCAGGGCTTAATTCGTTTGCATTGTTTTGTGAAAACATTCGAAACGAACAGACTGACTCTTTTCCTTTATTGGAGACCCAACGACACTCCTCTTGTTGGGATGAAAGTGTTTCTATTTGTTTGTTGGCACCAAGAAGTTTATTAAAGCCGACTTCTAATTGCATATTTTTCTGGGGATCTCTTTCATAAAGATAATTTTGTAAATGAAATTGAACTTCTTTGGGTAATTTATCCAATCGATTCTTTGCATTTTTTAACTCTTGCTCAATATAGTCTCCTCGTCCCTCACCAACATATATTAATAAACCTTGGATTGCGATTACTTCATCATGAGCCTGTTTATTTAATGCATCCATTCTGATCCTCACTTGTTCTTCTTTTGACATATGAGAGGTAATCTTTTTTTCTGCATCTTTTATCTTCGTTAGCTCATCAACTAATCTAGCGTCATTTTCTAATTTAACGATATGCTCCATTTTATCCTTAATGGAGTTATTAATTTTTAAAGCTTCTTTCTCAGATTGTTCTAATAATTCTATTTTGTGAGTTACTGAACGCTCTAAAAAATTAACTAGTTTTTGAAGAGATGAGGCTCCTTTTAGAAAAGTTCTTGCACGTGCAGAGGTAGTTAAAACAGCCATCGCCACTGCAAATCCCAGTAGTGATACACCTATAATTGCGGGCAGTGAAAAGGGTAATGTTAATAAAACAGCGGCTATGGCGGATCCTCCAACAAGGACCGCTATAGCACCTACCGCAATATTTATTTTTGCATTTCGTGTCGTGTAATTTTTTAATTCCGTTAAATTGGATTGGTAGCATTCTTTAAAGGAGTTTAGCTCCTTAATTATGTTTTCTTTTTCTTGGTTGTAGTTTTTAGATTCATTTGCAAATTTTCTTTCGCCTCTTCTTCTCCTTTCTGAATGTTTATCTAAAGCGAGGTCTTCCATTCTTAATGGGGGCACCAACGATGTTTTTAACGACTGAACAAAATGTAGTGCTCCATTTAGGTAGTTGTTTCTTGTCTCTTGCGAATAATCTACGTAAAGATTTGCAAATAACTGTTTGTCTTTATCTGCAAGCTTTTTATCATTTATGTTACTAGAAATATAATCAAATTTTTGTTGGGGAGTATATTTATTTAAATCACTAAAATTGATAATCCCGACTTGATACGCCGCATAATTTAGGATGGCGCTTATCGATGGTGCAAGTGGAAATGGGCTATCTGGATTATTGCCCCACGCCTCTCCAAGATTAAAATTTTGGGTAGTTGATGCGTTAAGAAAAATATCTTGATTGATATCTGCGGTGTTTACTTCCAGGGTTTCTTGTAACAAATCAGGATAAGATTCTAACCATGCTTTAATCGTTGATGTTAATTGCTCTTTATCTCCCTGCGTGACTAAATTAATCAGTTCAGAGCGCATTGTAAATTTTAGGAGTTCACGTTTTTCGATTTTTAATTGCGTGATTTCCTCATTGGGATAGATGTTATATTTAAAACCCGTATGGGTTTTAATTTTTTCCACGTATTTAAAAGCTTCTTCTAGTTGCGAGGAAATATCTTCTTTTGAGGTTATTTTTATACGACAGACATTATAGTCGTTTTTTTCGTAGATAATGCCACAACCTTGAATATTTAATTCATTAAATCTTTGCTGAAAATTATTTAAGCTATATTGATTTGCAAATGGGAACTCTTGAAAATGATTATTTTTGAGGGCTTGATGTGCAGAAACCTTTATTTCATTTACAGGAGTGCCGTGAGCACCTAGAGTTTTCGGGTTGACTATTTGAGGAGCTGTGGGGATTCGTTCGCCATTTTTATAGGTAACAAAAAAGGCTCCATCTGTATAGTCGACCCGATACACATCATCAAAATATGTTGCATTTTGAGGTGCTGCAGTTGCGGTGTTTTTGCCTATGTATTTAAATTCATCATCTGTTGGTGGACGGCGACAATTGGTATCGCCTGTAAGACATACGTCGTAATCTGGTAACCTGTCGTTATTTTCTTTTTTAAGAGCGTCTTCAATATTTCTTTTTATAAACTCGGGCAGTTCGAAAAGCTTTTTAAGAACGTTTTCTCCATCTTTAGTCTTATCAAAATGATATCCATGTATATTTTGCATGACAAAATATTGAGCCTGTCCGGTAGCAGGATTTATTTTTTTGAATGCTTGTCCAATTACTCTTGTATTCTCTGTTCTACAAAATGGGTCACCAATTGGAGTAAGCTCTTGGCTGTTGTAAATAATAGCTAGATTGTGCTGGAGTCGCCCTGGGTTATTATTAAATAAGAATGAAACTTCTTTATAGGCTCCGGAGTTTAATTTATTTAATTCGTTTAATGTGTCTTGAACAAATCCGGGAGCGCTTTCTTGAAGATTAAAAAGAGGTATTCCATTATTAGCCGCGGCGATGATCTTTGCTTGGGTGCGCTTTGCTCTTTGTTCATGCCAGCGTTCTGCGTCTTTTGGGCCTAAAATTTCTGTTAACCTTGAATTAAAATCACTATGATCATAAGGATCTGAATTTCGCATGCAAAAAGGACCAGTAATGGCGACATTATAGCTAGCATGTCTGATTGGAGCATGAAATGCTTGAAACTCATGATCACTCGTCAGTGTATTTTGCTCTGCTTCTTTACACACATCTACAAAGACCTTCATTCGCTTAGAGATTTCGTTACATCCATCCGAATCAAACGAGCAAACAAACAATTTTGTCATTTTACCCTCATTAATCACTTGGTTATAAATGTATTTAATCATTGTGTTTATATTTAATCCAATTGATTGTATTTATAAGTGATATCAATTCAGCAAATATGATAACCATTCAGAAGTGAATGTACCGTGATAAAATAGGTTTGCAAATGCACAGGTGTGGGGTGAGGGGCACCTCCATAAAGTTAGCATTTGCATCGGTTTCAAGTTGTTTGGGCTTAGGATGCGCTTCGCACTATCTCAAAGCCTCGGAAAACGCGTTAGGGAGGGGACAATTGCCAAACAGGGTTATTGTATTGCACAGTTAATTACTTCAAAAGCGTGCTCATTATTCAGTTCCTCTACATCATCAGTTTGGTTTAAAAGCGGCAACATGTTTTTATGCATTGGGTTTGCGCGATGGAAAAACCAAAGATTATTTTGAATGGTTTGATATTTTTGTGAAGCAGACTCAATAATTTGTTTCTCTAAGCCATGACCCAAGAGCAGCTCTACTGTTTTTTTATGATCAGATTGTATGCTTTTGAATGGTAAGTCACTTTTAGGATTGGCATCAAACATGGCTTCAATAATAGAGCGTCCCTTATACTTGCGATTAATATCAAAATCATTAAGCTCATTGAATAATGAGCGCAATTGCTCATCATCACCAGAAGCCGCAGCTTTCCAAAATGCATTGGCTTTGGCATCTTCTTGTGCGGTAATGAATTGATTTTTATATTCTAAAATGAGGTGTTTTTTTTCCTCGGTTGATGTGAGTGTATTGAGTTGATGTACAAATTCATTATCGAAATTACAAATCTCGATGGATAGCTCGATGGAACGCTGATCACCTAAATTAAAATGAATCCTGGTGAAAGTTTTCTGAATGGATTTAAGAGATAAATCAGGTAAATCTTTGTTTTCATTGGCATCAAGCTGAAAGCTATCGGAGCTCACACCACAAACAAAAGGATCCATAGCGTTTTTACTGATTAATGTTTTTAACTCAAGCTCTTCCTGTTTTGTGACGGGACGATATTCTTTATTAAAATAAACCATCCTACCCACTTGCTTTTCGGTGGTCACTACACGATTCTTTATTTTCAATTTGAATAAATCGCCGGCTACATTTACCCAAGCGTTATGAGAAGAAAGATAGAAGAAATACCTCAAATCATCCTTATCGATTGATTCAAGATTTTTTTCGATGATATTATTTTTTATCACAACAACTCCTTTCAATTGATAAAACTCAATTTTGCTATTTTTGTAGCAAAAATATCTAAACTATTGAGTGGTTTGCGTTTATAGATGATTGAAAATATTTAGGCTGGAATCTGCAAAATCGATATAAAAAACACGGAAATAAAGTGAAGGAATTAATCGCGTGTCTTTATCATTCTATCTCATTTTTGACGCTGCGTCGATAAAGAAAAACTCGTAGGTTGGTTTGGTCTAACCTACGAGTTTCGGTGCATAATGTCGTGCACTGTGGCAATGAGCATTAAGAAAATTAAACTTTATTAATCACTACTCTTAATGCTTGTAACTTTAAAGTGGCGCTATGCATCAACTGTTCACTCTCTACAAGTTGATTTTTTAAATAAGTAATTTCTTCATCGCGGATAGAGGGGTTTATCTTTTTTAGTGCCTCAAGTCGATTTATTTCATGATTTATACAACTTTTCATTTGCACAACTGCTTGTTCAAGAATTTGTTGCAGCTGAGTTTCAGCAATTTTTTTACTTTGCGTTAATATCTCTTCCAGATCTTGATGAACCTGCTGAATAATGGGATAACATAAGTGACGTTTAACAGGCTCACACAACTGATTTAATTGGTTATAATCTAAAACCTTAGAAAGATTTTTGCCTGAAGCATCCATGAACACCCGAATCGGTTCCAAGGATAAAAAGCGATCCAGTTGTAGACTTCTGGGCGCTGCACAATTTACCGTATAAAAGGACTCTAAAAATAACGTTCCCGGTTTGATACTTTTAATGGAAATTGTCGCTAAAGTTGCGTTTCCTAACTCGGATTCCAGTGTCATTTCCATACACTCACTGACCATAGGATGTTCCCAGCTGAGAAATTCAACATCCTCACGAATAAGTGCTTTGGGGCGTGAATAAGTTACCGTAACGCCGTCCTCTTTTAAACCTGGAAAATGGCTTGTCTTCATATGATCTGTAGGCCGTAGGATTTCAGTATTTTCTGAATGGTATTCATGATCAATACCATACTCTTGAAATACCTGAGCCATGTAATTTTCCAATTCCAAACAATTTTCTTCTGCTTCGATGGCAGAAATTAATTCTTGGGCTTGCAGGGTATTACACGAATTGAGCTCCAGCAAACGATCACGCCCATCATGTAATGCTTGATTGATTTCTTCCGCACGCATTTTAGTGTTGGTAATTAATGTGTTGAGTTCTTCTTCGCTTGTTGCTACCCGATCTAGAATAGGCAACAGTTCATTTTCAAATTCTTCGTAAAGAGAAAAACCAACAGAGCAACTTTGGGTAAATAAGTTAATTCCTTCATGATACCAACGAAATAATTTCTCTTGTACTGAATTCAAAAGGTAGGGAACATGAATCATAATTGTATGACGCTGTCCTATGCGATCCAGACGCCCAATGCGTTGTTCCACCAAATCAGGATTTAACGGTAAATCAAACAAAACAAGATGATGCGCGAATTGAAAATTCCGACCCTCACTTCCTATTTCAGAACAAACAAGCGCTTGTGCTCCATTTTCTTGTTCTGCAAAATATGCAGCGGCGCGATCACGCTCAATAATAGACAATCCTTCGTGAAAAGAAGTGCAGCGAATTCCCATTTTTAATTTTAAATGCTGATCCAAAGCAATAGCAGTATTGGCTTTAGCACAAATAATCAGAACTTTCTTGGGATAAAGTTCTTTAATTTTATCGGTTAACCATGCCACCCGAGGATCGTTTTCAAGCCAAATTTCTTTTTCCACAAGTTGTTCAGGATAAAGTTTCCTCTGGCCTTTTTGCTCTTCTAGCGAAGAATAAATGATAGGACACTCTAAGGGGTAGGCAAGCACTTGTCGTTCTGGAAAGCCTTGAATGGCTGCGCGAGTATTGCGAAATAAAACACGTCCCGTACCATGTCTGTCTAACAAATCTCTAATTACTTGATCAATGCTGGTTTCTATTGTTTCACCTAAATAAAGTTCAAGTTGTGATTTTAATTCTATGCTTAAATCATCAATAGATGCCTCCTCGCCATAAGCCATGAGTGCTTGTACTAATTTATTGATTTCCTGATAGCCTTCTTCTTCGTTTTTAAATGCAGAAAAATCATAAAACCGTGAGGAGTCCAGCAATCGTAATCGCGCAAAATGACTGGCGATTCCTGCTTGCTCAGGAGTTGCTGTTAGCAAAAGTAAGCCTTTACTGTGCGCAGACAATTCCTCAATACATTCATACTCAGGACTTTTTTCTTCTTCAGACCAATGTAAATGATGGGCTTCATCGACAACAAGTAAGTCCCATTTGCTTGCCAGAGCTTGTTGACGTGCATTTTCATTATCCATCAGAAAATCCAAACTGCATAAAATCAATTGTTCATTTTCAAAAAGATTTTCTTGGGTTGTTCCGATTTGAATGCCCTCTTCGTCGTCTAGTTCATAGATCTGTTCATAACGATTGGCATCAATGATTGAAAAATTCAAATTAAAACGACGGATCATTTCCACCAGCCATTGATGAATCAATGTTTGGGGCACCACGATTAACACTCGATTGGCACGTCCTGTATAGAGTTGGTAATGCAATATCATGCCTGCTTCAATGGTTTTCCCAAGGCCTACTTCATCAGCAAGTAAGACGCGGGGAGCATAACGTTGCGCGACTTCATGAGCGATATAAACCTGATGTTTCAGATGACTGGTTCGCGAACCTAATAAGCCTCTGACTTGAGATTGTTGCAGTCTGCATGCATGATTTAGAGTATCTATTCTTAATTTGAAAGTGCTTAATTTATCCAATAATCCACTAAACAACCGTTGCTCAGGAGTATTTAACTTGATAAAACAATCCAAATTAAGTTCGCTGATATGAAGTTCATTACCCGCATCATCCACCCCAAGATAAAAATACAATCCTTGTCGCTCTTCTACATGAGTGATATACATTTTTTGGTGGTTAGAAGTCATTACTTCTTCACCTTCTTTGTAAATGATACGGCTCAGCGGAGCATTATCTGTAGAGTAAATGCGTTCCTCTCCGGCAGCAGGGAAGCTCAAACTTACCTGTCTACCACTTACATCAACAATAATACCCAGACCGAGTTTTGATTCGGTATTGCTTATCCAGCGTTGGCCAATAGTAAAAGTCATAAGAAACCATGTTTTTTTAAGTATGACTAAAATAATAAAAAACTTAAAGAAACTCAACTTGACACGTAGCTTTTTTTTGAAATAGAATGGCGCAAATTTAATCAAAAGAGGACGTTAGACTATGCAAGCGAAAAGAGAGACCTTTCCTGAGTTGAGTTTTAAGGAACTAATCGCGTTGAGTGGCGTTGCTGCATTTTCAGAAAATGAGAGAGAAAAAAAGGAAGCACAAGAGTTTTTAGCTGCATATGCTGCTGAAAAGAAAAAAGCTGCTCCAGGATTTTTCACTCCTTATAGAAGTTTAAAAGATTTTGGCGGTAATTTAGTTGCTCCCGTTGTGACTCCTTTAACTTTAGGTCTTGTTGCTGGTGTTACGGCAATTGGTGCGGCATTAGGAGCGATTACTATTGCTGGAAGTTTATTATTTGCAGCTGGTGCTGGCGTCGTCGGTCTTTTCAATAAAAACGCAAAAGAAACTGCAAAAGATGCGCTTATGGTTGCTGCTTTGGCAGGTGTTGTCACTGTTGCTTGCACCATTATTACTGCTGCATTGGCTGTCATTGCTGCTGTTTCAACGCCATTACTAATTGCTAGTATTTTTACTCGCGGCGGTGCTAGCGTTGTTTCTGCTGTTTCTGATTGCTTTTCTCGTTGCTTCCCTAAATCAGAAGCTCCAAAACATGATGAAATGAATGAAATAATTGAAGAACAACCAATTTTAGCATGTTAATTAGCATACATTATTTCAGCTAGGCTTTAATAGCCTAGCTTTTCCTCTGCTTTATGCTAGCAATTCCCCAATGTCTGCCTTTAAAAAGAACATCCTTTGTTAAATTAAAACTGCACTAACTTTAAAAGTTAATTTTTACTTGTTTTTTTAAACTATTCTGGTTAAAAATAGTTGGCACAGGATGAATATTTAACAGAAAGGGAACTCACATGGCTACCAACACAGAAGAGCTTCAGGCTCTTGTCACTCTTGATACAGAACATGACCTTAAGAAAGTACCAGAAACCACCCCACTCCAAACTAACTTAGAGGAGGAAATCCAAGCTAAGTTAAAAGCCCTTAGTGATACCGAAGAAAATAAATTCAAAAAAATGACCATCACTAAAGAAATATTCGAACAAATTAGAAAAAGTTTGGAAGAAACCGTTAAAAGTATGGAGAAAAATCCAAGCCTGTTCTCGCGTGCTGCAGATTTTTGGGGGGAATTACCACTATGGCAAAAAATTCTAGGCGGGGTTGCACTTACGTTGCCTACTTTAATTATTGGCATTGCTGCTAATGTTGGTTTTCTCCTTGCAATATGTGGTGTAACAGCAATTACCTATACAGCCGGTGGGCTTATTCTCGATGATCATCACAAATGCAGCACCAGTGCGGTAGAAAGTTTGCAAAAAGGGATTTTAGGTTTGGCAGATTTACTTGAGTTAACAATTAATGCCTTAAATGTTATTCGCGAACAATTAGAGATTGAAATTTCAAAGTTTGCACAAGAAAATCAACGGCTTTCTGAAAATATTAACCTTTTGAGCCACCAAATTGACGCGGTTGATAAACAGGTACGAGCTACCTCTAAAATTAATGAGACACTCACCATTACCAAAGAAGGTTTACAAAACGTTGCCAATACATTAACCGAGGGTGTAAACCAACAAACTGATTTATTGCAACAAGCTCAAGAAAAATTGCACCATATTAATGACGCCTATGGTAGCAGTCAAAAAGAGCTGGCAGAGAAAGTTTTAGAGATTGAGAAGGTAAGAACTGAATTAGGCGAAGATCTAAATAAAGCCAAATTAATGATAGAGGCTTTGGGGGCGGCAATCTCTGAGTTTTCATCCACAATTGGTAATGAAGAAAAGCAACGCGTATTCCAAGAAAAATTAGATGATTTTCTTAAAAATAAAGAAGCTAGTTTTCTGCAAATTGCCGAACGAATTTGCGAGGCAGAAAAAAAGCTCATACTCGTACAAAAAGAGTTAGAAAGTACGAACGCTTCGTATCGAGAACTCCTTGAAAGACAAGGAAAACAAGTGGATAGACTTGAAGGCTTGGATTTCAAAGGTTTATCTAAAAAATTGTCTAAAGCACCAAGTTCTAAAGAAACCTTCATTGGTGAATCCCTAAGCAGAAATGGGCTTTATGCTACATCTAAAAAAGAAAATGGGCCTACAGAAACACACGAATCCCAATTGACTCAGACGCTGCAGCACAGTTAAATAAATACTCGCGATTCATATCAGCCCCTCTTTCAATTTCTTTTCTGGTTGAGTGAGGGGATTTTATACAGGTCTCAGTAAACTAAATTTTACCTTCCATGGATAACTCATAGGCCTTTAGCGCAGCTTGCACCGCAGTACGCTCACCTAGACGTTGATACCATGCCAGCAGATGAGTGAATCTTTGCGTATCTATAGTTTGTTTGTAAATCACCTGGAAACAATAAATCCAGGGCCAAATAGCCATATCTGCAATCGTATAGTCATCTCCCCCAATAAATGGGCGCTTGATTAATTGTTTTTCCATCACGGATAACAAACGATCGCATTCATCTGTATAACGTTTTAGCGCATACGGAATCTGCTCAGGAGCTGCGCGGTGGAAATGCCCTAATTGACCAAACATTGGGCCAATGTGTGCTGCTTGAAAATAACACCACTGTAAAATCGTGTATTTGGCTTGTAGTGTACTAGGTAGGAATTTTCCATGTTTTTCAGCAAGATATTGCAAAATGGCAACACTCTCAAACAGATAAAAATCTTCCTGGGAATCATACAAAACGGGGATTTTATTATTTGGTGAAATTTTTAAAAATTCTGGATTAAATTGCTCGCCTTTGGAAATATCAATTAATTGGATCGTATAAGGCTGGGATAGCTCTTCCAGTATAATGGTTGGTTTAATACCATTAGGAGTGCCAAAAGAGTAAAGTGTGTACATGCGAACCTCCTTGTTTTGATTTCAAAATGTAAAAAATGTGATCTGAATCTTTCAGTATAATTGGGCTGATGCCAAGATAAGCTCTAATTGAAATGCCACTTAACCATATTAAAAGATTATATAATGTCAAAACATAACTCCAAAAACCTGCATTTATCGCCCAAAATCAGGCGAAACTGTTATTTTTTGTATACCTAATTTAGCGCTAACGTGTGCTTTTTAAAAATATTTTCTTACAGAATCGTCTTGCATCAAGCTATAGCACATAGGAAGAAGTTTCATTATACTGAGTACAAAAATTGATGACACGGAAACATGTTATGTATGTGCTCATAGTTGCACTTTTTAATCCTTCTTGCTCGTTTTTTCTTCTTAGATTGGTTTTTATTTTGAAATATATTCTCAATGTGCAGAAAGTGTAACTTATGGATATACGCTCTTTATTTTCTACTTTTCATGATCCTGATAAAAATCAGGCTCCTCGTGCCAAAATAGTTCGAATTATTCTCCTGTTGCTGCTGCTTTTTATTTTTATGCTTTTGATTAGGGGGTGCCTGACTCTTATGAGCAGTAGCCCTAAAAAAGCAGTTACTCCCATGCTTATTCGCAAAGATCATCGCATATTCGTCCCAGAAAATTCTCCTTTGCGCGCCCAGCTCATGATCCGTCCCGTTAAAACATCGAAAAAACCCCATCGCGTTTTTTTACCCGGAGCAGTTGAAGCCGATCCGGTACGTACAGTAAATATTCTTCCACCACTGACAGGGCATCTGACAGAACTGAATATCAAGCTCGGTGATGAAGTAAAAAGTAATCAAAATTTAGCCACTTTACAATCAGCAGGTTTAGCCCAAGCATATTCTGATATGGCAAAAGCAATGAGTATCTTGAAGCAGACTCAAGAAACATTAAATCGAGCCCAAAAAGTCAATCGCGCAGGAGCTAATTCAGTCAAAGATATTGAACAAGCGCAAAGCAACTACACTCAAGCCCTTGCCGAAGTACAACGTGCGCAGGCGACATTAAAATCATTAGGTAACAATGAGCCTGGTATGTTACGCATTCAAGCGCCTATTGATGGCAAAGTAATTGCGATCAATTATGGTGTAGGCTCATACATTAATGATCCGACAGCACCTATATTGACACTATCTAATATTCAGTCTGTCTGGATTGCAGCTTGTGTTCCAGAACATTTAATTGCGCTAGTCAATAAAGGACTCAAAACATCCATTTCATTAATTGCTTACCCTAATCAAATTTGGGAAGGGAAAGTGGCATTTGTTGATAATTTAATTGATCCTAACACCCGATGTAATAAAACACGCATTGCTTTTACAAATGCGAATCATAAATTGCAGCCTAATATGTTTGCTACAGTGCAAATGGATTTGCCGCAAGAAGAACAGGTCATTGTGCCGTTATCTGCAATTATTATGAATGATGATACTACCTCTGTGTATGTTGAAACAGCCCCATGGACTTTTGAATCACGTGCTGTGGTGCTCGGCCCTGAAGATAAAAATGTGGTACGGATTACCTCAGGATTAAAACGCGGTGATCGTGTTGTTGTTTCTGGAGGAATACTGGTCAATGATTGATAAACTAATCACTGCATGTTTCCATCGTCGCCACATTGCATGGGGCGCTGCAATTCTGATTGGCTTTTATGGCTATATTTCGGGTACCCAAATGATGGTTGAGGCTTATCCTGAGCTTGATGATGTAAGTGTTTCTGTTACTACTCAAGTACCTGGATTAGCCGCAGAAGAAATAGAGCAGCAAATTACTATACCTTTAGAGCGTGCACTGGTGAGTGTACCCAATATATCCGTTCTACGCTCCAGCAGCACTTTTGCCTTATCATTAATTACTATGGTTTTTAAGGATGGAACAGATGAATATTTTCCCCGAGAGCGTGTTCAGGAAGTTTTAAGCCAAGCATCCTTACCTCCGGGTATTTTTCCTTCTTTGGACCCTCTCGTTGGCTCAAGTAGCGAAATCTATCGCTACACGCTTACATCTAATACTAAAACCCTGATGGAATTATCGGAAATTCAACGTTGGTTGATTATTCCCAAACTGAAACAAGCTCCAGGTATTTCTGATGTGGTTAATTTTGGAGGGCTGACTAAAGAGTTTCAGCTTACCCTCGATCCACTGAAAATGCGAGTTTATAACCTTTCTTTAAATGACATTAGTAATGCAATAAACAACAATACTACCTTCGCTGGGGGCGGCCGTGTTACTCGCGGGGAACAAAGTTACATTATTCGTGGAAGAGGCCAGGTACATACCTTGGACGAGCTAGGCGCTATAGTGGTCAAACAACACAATGGTGTTCCGGTACTAATCCGTGATCTTGGCAAACTTGAGTTCGGCCATAAAGAGCGTGAAGGGATATTAGGGAAAAATCATAATTCCGATACGATTGAAGGGATTGTCCTCATGCGTAAGGGGGAGAATGCGGGAAAAATATTGGACGGAGTACATGCCAAATTAGATGCATTGCAAGAGCAACTTAAGACCATGGGAGTGGCCATCGTTCCTTGTCTTGATCGTGATAAATTGGTAAACCTTACCGTTGACAAAATAAAGCATACCGTCATTGAAGGAATCGTCTTTGTCTCGCTTGTATTGATGCTTTTTCTTGGGAGTTGGCGTAGTGCGCTAGTCGTCACAGTTGCGATTCCTGCAGCGTTAGTGACTGTATTTATTTTCATGAATTTAACTCAAATGCCTGCGAATCTCTTTTCCCTGGGCTCTATTGATTTTGGCGTCATTGTGGATGGGGCAATCGTCGTAATGGAAGCAATTTTGCGCCAGAGGGAACAAAATCCTGGAAAAATGCTGACCGTAGAAGATACATTAAAAGTAACCAACTATGTGGCTAGACCTATATTTTTTGCAACTTTAATTATCATCTCTGCGTATTTACCATTATTTGCGTTTGAACATGCGGAAGGTAAACTGTTTACCCCCATGGCCTATACGGTAAGTTATGCTCTTTTAGGTGCATTAATCTGCTCTTTGGTACTTATTCCAGGCTTGGCCTATACCGCGTTACGTAAGCCACAAAAAGTATTTCATAATTACCCCCTTATTTGGTTAACAAAACGTTATCAATCGCTGTTACGTCAATTGCTTAAACGCGCTTATATCGCTTATGTATTAGGGATAATTACATTAGTCTTGGTCGTATTTTTAGGAATTACAGCAGGCCGTGAGTTTTTACCGGAATTGGATGAGGGATCACTGTGGTTGCAAGTCGATTTGCCGCCGGGTTTATCCTTGGAAAAAGCCAATCAAATGGCGGGTTCATTACGCGATACACTTCTTGAATACCCTGAAGTTTCTTATGTGATCACCCAAGTAGGGCGCAATGATGAGGGGACTGATCCCTGGACTCCTTCTCATATGGAGGTTCCTGTCGGTTTAAACCCTTACGCACAATGGCCTAATCATGAAACGAAAGCCCAATTTATCGCAAAGCTTACAAAACGATTTGCCAGGATGCCAGGTTATACCATAGGAATAAGCCAACCTATTATTGACAATGTGAATGACATGATAGCTGGAGCACATAGCCCGCTTGCTTTAAGAATTTATGGTGATGATTTACGTGAATGTCGCCGTATAGCCAATCAAATTGTTGCACTATTAAAAACTATTCCGGGAACTGCCTCTGCGTCTGTATTCCAAGAGCCACCCATTCCGCAAATAACGATTCAGGCCGATAGAGAAAAAATAGCTCGTTATGGTATTAATGTTGCTGATATCACTAATTTAATTCAAACAGGTCTTAGCGGATCCCCGATTGCCTCCATTTATGAGGGGAGTCGCGTTTATAACGCTACCGTACGTTTTCCTAAAACGAATAAAAACAGCATTGAATCTTTAGGGAATTTATTTCTAACCAGTTCAGATGGCGCCAAAATACCTTTATCAGAATTAGCCAAAATTGAATATAAGACTGGTGAGAGCACTATTGCTCATGAAATGGGCGAGCGAGAAATCACGGTACGTATGGATAATCGTGGTCGAGATCTTACTTCTTATCTCAATGAAGCCAAACGTCGCATTGCTGATGAAGTAAAATTTGATGCACAACAAATTCGTCTGGAATGGGCGGGTCAATTTGAGAGTCAGGAGCGCGCAGAAAAACGATTAATCTATATCTTAGGCCTTATGTTCGTCCTCATGGGATTGATTTTATTCTTTGAATTCCAAAAATTACACCTCGTTTTTCTTATTTTGGGCGTAGTTCCAATGGCAACTTTAGGCGGGCTGGTCACACTTCATATTACAGGAGAAACGTTCAATGTTGCTACCGCGGTTGGTTTTATCGCGCTTTTTGGTGTTTCCATACAAAACGCAATTATCATGATTGCAAATATTAGAAGGGTGCGCAAAACCAATAAATCGTTAAATCGTGCTGTGGTATCTGGTGCAGCTGAACGGTTGCGACCTATACTCATGACTGCAACAGTGGCTTCCTTTGGTATGCTTCCTGCTGCATTAGCAACTGGAGTTGGAACAGATGTACAACGGGGGTTAGCTACAATAATCGTTGGCGGTTTGGCGGTATCTACTTTATTAACTTTATTTATTTTACCTACCTACTATTACACCTTGGAACACTTCATTGAACACGGTAGAAGCAGTATGCGCCGATGGAGATGGAGGCGATGAGTAAGCATAAAAAAGACAATTGGTATTTTGGGCGGTGTAATAAGCGCTTTAACCCATATTTTAAAAAAGCTTCGGGTATGGGCGCTGTACTTGTATTTTTTCTCTTAAGTAACTGTACGGTTGGTCCTGATTATAAAAGGCCGACACAAATACTTCCTCAGTCGTATACGAAAAAATCATTGGGGAAAAAAACACCTGCAACGGCTACAAAAATGGGTGAGGCACAATATTTTGCCCCAAACAAAGAACTTCCAAAACAATGGTGGCAATTATTCCATTCCAAAGATCTCGATGATGTGGTTTTAGCAAGTATACAGCATAATCCCACCGTAACTTCAGCTCAAGAATCCTTATCTATTGCTCTTGAAAATGCCTATGCTGGAAAAGGTGCTCTACTTCCCTTTGTAGGGAGCTCCTTTTCACCCACTTACCAGCAAACGGCAAAAATTCTTACCAGCGTTTTGGCAAGCAACCAATACTTATATTCTTTATTTACCGGTCAGCTTTATGTTTCTTACACTCCCGATGTTTTTGGAGGGACACGACGCCAGATAGAATCATTGGTTGCCCAGGTAGAGGTGCAACACTTTCAGTTAGAAGCAACGTATTTGACCCTAACGACAAATGTGGTCAATGCCGTCATCCAGGAAGCGGCTTTGCGCGAGCAAATTACTGTAACCCAGCATATGATTGCCGATCAAAAAAAGCTTTTGGCAATTCTGAAACAACAGTTAAAATTGGGTGATACAGCGTTATCCAACGTTGCTACCCAACAAGCAGCATTAGCTGCATCAGAAGCAATGCTTCCTCCGTTGGAAAAACAACTTGCGATTCAGCGTGATTTGCTGAATGCATTAACTGGGCGATTTCCAGACGATCAAAATACACCTCAATTTCGCTTAAGCTCCTTACATCTTCCAAGAGAGCTTCCTCTTTCTGTGCCGGCAAAATTACTCGAAAATCGACCCGATATTCGGGCTGCAGAGGCACAAATGCATGCAGCAAATGCATTGATTGGGGTTGCTATCGCAAATCGATTGCCGAATGTGACGATTAATAGTAGCGGTACTAATCTCGGAAGCGCAGCCACTACTATAGGGACTTTATTGCAATCTAATACTCAATTCTGGGCAATGGCTGGGATTATCACACAACCCATTTTTGATGCAGGGACTTTACGCCATAAACAACGTGCTGCGGAAGCCAACTACAGGCAAGCTGCCGCAGACTATCGCGCAACAGTCATTAATGCCTTCCAAAATGTGGCCGATACCTTAAAAGCAATTCAATCTGATGCCATTTCTCTAAAAACAGCAAGTAACGCAGAACGTGCGGCTTTCACAAGCCTGAACATTGCTCGACGCCAATTTGCATTGGGTGATAGCAGCACTGTAGGATTAATTCTCAATGAGATAACTTATCAACAGGCCAAATTAAATTTAATTCAAGCACAAGCCAATCGGCTAGCAGATACGGTTGCTCTTTTTCAGGCTCTAGGAGGAGGGTGGCAGAGTGCTTCAGAGAGTAAAAATTTTTAATACATCAAAATAATAAAGTTGGGGTCGGCACAATGCTTCACTGTGAAGTGGATGGCAAAAGAACGGCTTGTTGCCTTGAGGAGGAGTTCAAGACAGCGGAGATCCGTACGAATCATCAATTGCACTATAATTTGTTTTTTTCTTCCTTATTTTGTAAGGATTGCAAGTAGATGCTTGTTTCAGCAGCACGATCGGTAAAAATCCAATTGAGTTTTCGATTCAATTCCCTATATAAGCTGTACTTCGAATCGACCAAACCGACACCCACAATTTTTTGGGTTGCCCTTAATTGATTGATTGCCTTTTTGTGAATCATAAGATAATGACCTAATACGCCTCCATAATTTTCTCTGATACATAAATTACAAAATTCCTGTACGTTATTATGCGAGGCGACTAATAATAAAGATTCTTTGGGAATTTGCGTCAAAGAAGAAAAAATTGATGAGTTTAGAGTCAAGAAATGGTAGTTCTCTCCAGCGGATAATTCTCGTAATTGCGCCACCAAGATTTCTTCATGATGGATAGGAGTTTTTAATTCAATAAATAAATGCATGCTCTTGCCATATAGAGCAACTACTTCTGCAAGCGTAGGAATGTCAGGAACAAGCGCGCGCAGTTCATTAAAGGTAATTTTAGCGATTTCTTGATTATGTCCCCAAAGACGTTTCAATGTCGCATCATGATTAACAACGAATACATTATCTGCTGTACTACGTACATCAAACTCAATCCCCCAACATCCCAAATCTTTGGCTAAGGCGAAAGCAGGAAGTGTATTTTCAATAATTCCCTCGGCACGATTATGAGCTCCTCTATGGGCAATTAAACGAATGGGCTGTATCCGTTCAAGCGATGGCTTATTTCTAGGGATAAACGCAAAATAGCCATCTACAGTTTTTCCTAATAAACTCAGTAACACGACCAGATTCCTCAACAATATTTATTTTTAATTCTATGCAGGTACTATTGAAAAGGCAAAAATAGCTGCTTTCTCCTGCCAATTGTGTAAAAATAACAAATTTTCAATTCATGCTTTGTATATGCCTTTAATTACTACCAATATTGATCGAGCGATTCACGATTTGCAACAAGGAAAACCTGTTGCTATCCCTACAGAAACTGTCTATGGCTTAGCTGCTCCTATCAATAATGAGAAGGCAATTAAGGCTGTTTTTGCTATAAAAAATAGACCGTTAAACCATCCTTTAATTATACATGTGGCTCAAGATTGGGCGCTTGATCTGTTGGTTAAAGACATTCCAGCTTACGCACAACAATTAATCAAAAAATTCTGGCCAGGCCCTTTAACGCTTGTTTTCCATTGCAAACAAAATCAAATTACCCCTTTGATAACTGGTGGCCAAACGACGGTAGCAATCAGATGTCCTGCTCACCCCATCGCCCAGGAGTTATTAAAAAAATTGGGTGTGCCACTCGTTGCGCCTTCAGCAAATCCATTTGGAAAAGTCAGCCCCACTACAGCAGGGCATGTAAGTGAATCGTTTCCTAATCAAGAACTAACTATATTGGATGGAGGTCGTTGTACTGTAGGGATAGAATCAACCATCATTGATGCAACAGATCCCAAGAATTATCAAATTTTACGACATGGAATCATTGATGAAAAAGCCATAGCAGAACTAATCGCTCTTCCATCTTTGCGCGGCGAAAACTCATTACGTGTTCCGGGGAAATTAGACAGTCATTACCAACCCCAAAAAAAGCTGTATTATTTTGATGGCTATGACTTGCTCACTCATTTTTGTCAAAAACATGGAGATAACATTTACGTTATAGCAAGCAAAAAACCAATGAGTATTCGAGAAGAATATTTTCACTTACTTGAAGATAATCCTGAAAAAGTAGCGTTTGATTTATACTATCAATTAAGAAAGGCTGATGCTTCTAATGCGGATGTTATTGTCATAGAGCTTCCCCCTGCTTCAGGGGCATGGCAAGGAGTACGGGAGCGTATCCTTAAAGCAGGCGCTCCTTACCCGGCTTAATACCATTACTCGTTAATTATTGTGGGTGTGCCGATAAACGTTCCTTTGCATTTCGGTGTACTCCATACTACCCAAGTTTTACCTTGGTCCAGTTCGCTTAAAGTTTGTTGATACATCTTGATAGGCGTAGACCATTCTCCATGTGCGTCTTTTCCACTGATTGTGGCATTAACTACATTAAATAACAGCCCGTCTTTTTTGGTACTTTTATAGCTGTTATAGTTCACACGTAATCCATTTAATGATTTTACTCCTTGTTTACTTAAGACTTGATCTACTGTAGTGACCATTACCGTTGGTGTATGCTCCAAACAATATTGTAAGGTAATATCTTCTGACCTAGGTGTTATATTATCAAATACTGCCGTCCAAATTATGGATTTGGATGCACTAGCAATAGAGCTATAAAGTAGGATACTTGTAACAATAACTATTTTTTTCATGATTAATGATCCAATTTGAAAATGTATTCGTAAAGCCATAAATGGGTATTTATTACATCATTGTGATGCAAAAGCAAGTGAGTACAAGGGCTCAGATACAGAGGTAACACTGCAATTAAGTAAAAGATGCCGGTTATCCTATTGACAGTTCTATAAAATATGAGTACTTTAGCCCCAAAATGCCGAGGTGGTGAAATTGGTAGACACGCTAGCTTCAGGTGCTAGTGGGGGTAACTCCGTGGAGGTTCGAGTCCTCTTCTCGGCACCATTGTGGAATTTAAAATAATTCTTAATTATTCATAACTGGAAACATCCATTTAAATCCCAAACTTCTGCCCTGTTCCTGAATAATCTGTTCGTAATGAAAATTAGACTTTTTATTAATTGCGCTGCGGATAGTAACGATGTTAAGAGAAAACAATTTTACAAAGAAGATCTTTAGGTAAGTTCCATAAATAGTTGTGTTGAGAACTACAAATCCTGGTGGCGAAAATTTATTTTAGCTTGTCGAGTTTCATTTCTATTTGTTCTATATTCTTTAAAATATTTTGAATTCTTTCTTCAAGAGTTTCCTCAGAAATACTTTTTAAGTGATCCTCGTTTGTTTTTTTATCATTGTTCGGCGGTTGTTTTAAATAAGGAATCTCATTATCTAAAAACTTGTTTAATTTTTCCTTAATTTTTTCTATTCGATTCGTTTTGCTTTTTTCTTCCCATCTAACGACATTAAAATTTTTTACAGCAGACATCGTCTATTACCACATTTAATTGCTAATAATTTAATCATATATGATCCATGTTAAGACAAGATGATATTTTAATTCCATTTTTTTATGGGCTATTCTTTTGAGGAACAACAGTTGTTTTAAATTAACAGTTAACGATCTAAACGTGATTATTATGAAGTGAGGGGCAGCAACGAGCTCATTGATGCAGTAGCTCAAAACAAGGTCGATATAGCAATAAGTGGCCTCATTATTTCGCAAAGTCATTCTTCACCAGTTGCATTTTCTGTGCCTATCTCATTACGAAGATTTATATTGTAGGATTGAAAAAAATTCAATAGGTCAGTTTCATATGAAGTTGTTGAATAATACGAATATTGGAATTACAGATAAAGATTATTGGAAGCAGTTTAAAAAATTAAACCTTAAAGGCACCAACTTTGATTTTTTCGATCAAGATGATGCATTAATTAATGCTCTCAAAGTTGGAAAGATAAAATTTGCATTGATAGATTCGTATACTGCACGTTATTGGGAAGTGAACTCACCGAATGCAATTAAAGACTTAGGCCC
Source organism: Legionella sainthelensi (assembly GCF_900637685.1). Taxonomy (NCBI): domain Bacteria; kingdom Pseudomonadati; phylum Pseudomonadota; class Gammaproteobacteria; order Legionellales; family Legionellaceae; genus Legionella; species Legionella sainthelensi. Next base: position 3,993,335 of record NZ_LR134388.1, on the reverse strand, counting down.
TATCACTACCCTTGAGTACTTTGCAGCTATTGCTACTAATCCAAATGATCCCGCACTTCACCATGAAATTAACAAAGCATTAACTGATTATTTCCACAGTCAGGGGGTTATAACTAATTATCATACCAATTTGATTCATTTTTAAAATCCACTATCTCTTTTTAAAACGAAAAAATGCGTCGTCTATTAAATACTAATATCAATTCCTCCTGTAATACCGTATTGGTTTTTCACTTGGGTTCCATTGAGATTTTGTACTATTGGGATATTAATACCAAGATAGCCGGAATAATTGGTATGCACATTGACCCTAATGCCGGGCAATAAAAAAATAGAATTCCCTCCGCTATTTGGATCAACTGCTCCTGAGATATTATCCTTTGCAATATATTCACCATCGAGTTCTATAATGCCATCAATATCCAATTTTAATGGTTCATTTCTATACAGCTCTAAAACAGTTGCAAAATTATAATCAAATACCGAACCTTGAGTAGTATGCTGTATTCCTTCCATCCCTTGGGTATAGATTAAATTTGAATTTAATGAAAACTTATTAAATTGCTTCGAAATAATAACACCAGCAAATGGAGTCCAGGCACCACTTCCGGGTTGATCAGAAGCAGAAAATAAAGCACCAGTATTATCTCTAGCTGTTGTTTTACCTGTTGGCGCATTCACACCGGAAATTAAGCTCAGTGAGATGACATAACTCTCTTCTTCGAGAAATTGTGATAAAGCAAAGATATTGGTGTCACCTAACCCATAAGCACTTCCTAAATTAAGAGTACTTTCAACCTGGGTTATTTCATTGAAGCCTGCAGCGGCAAAGGAAATATTATCAACATATGGAAGGCTTGCACCAATGGTTAAATGAGTCAGCAGCCCATAAGAAACTAACAAATAACCATATAAATTGGCATTTAGATTTTCGGCTAAGGGATGTTGCAACAATACTGAATCAGAGAGGGGAATATTAGAATAATATTCTACGCGTTGGCTAATACCTATTTCGCCTTTTTCTAAAGTATCGGCAGTTGAGGTAACAATCGGTTGGCCAATTCCCACAGAATAAGTAATTGTTTTTTGATGAAGCGTGGCTGCATAAAGATTAGAGAATAAGCAGCAGTACAAACATATTGCTCGCTTGATTAGGTTCATTTCGTGAGTATCGGTTAAATTTTTTATTGTAACCTACATAGAGGCAATGCCCAATAGCTTCTAAGTATCCCAAGTTGCAGTTTGACTTTCTTATGTGAATTGACAATGGGCTTTTGATTAGAAAACAACTCTAATTCATGCTCATTTGATTATTCTGTGTGCACAAGAGATATTATTTATTTTAAATATAATGATCAGAAGTATACTGTTATTACGCCAGTATACTTCGAGTTTCATCAGGATAGTTTAACATGAGTGGTCCATTCGCTTTCTGAGCCTCTTTTTTAATCCCAGTGAATAGAGGTTCTTCATATCCTCCTGGAATTCCGTGTTTTGAAAAAACAATTTGCCACAATTGCGTATTACGCGAACGAAAAGTGCCGGCGCAGGCCAATAAATAATAACGCCACATACGATAAAAACGATGATCATATCGCTCTTGTAATTGTGCCCAGTTTTTTTCAAAACGTTCATGCCACGCCATTAGGGTATGATCATAATATGCGCCAAAATTAACCCAGTTTTCCATAATAAATAATCCCTCTGAAGCTTTGCTAAGTTGTTCCATGGAAGGAAGCATGCCATTGGGGAAAATATATTTGTTAATCCAGGGATCTCCTGTAGTTTGAGTGAGGGTACTGCCAATGGTATGTAATAAAAAAAGCCCATTACCTTTGAGACACTCTCTGGCTTTTTGCATATAGGTACGGTAATTTTTATAGCCTACATGCTCAAACATTCCTAATGAAATCACACGATCAAATTGTTCATGGAGATCACGGTAATCTTGGAAACGAATTTCAATGGGTAAACCGGCACAATTTTGTTTTGCATAATGACACTGTTCTTTGGAGATAGTGATCCCTACTACGCTGACCCCATAATTCTCTGCTGCATATTTTGCAAAAGCGCCGAATCCACATCCTATGTCCAATACACGCATCCCGGGTTCAAGTTTTAGTTTTTGACAACTTAAATCCAATTTATTGATTTGCGCTGTGTCCAGGTCACTGGCATTTTTCCAATAGCCGCACGTGTAATTCATTCGGGTATCTAGCATCGACTCAAATAATTCATTGCCCAGATCATAATGCAGTCTTCCCACTTCTAAAGAACGTTTTTTAGATTGATAGTTAACCAATTTGAGGAGAAGCAATTTAGGCCATAGCCACTTGTTGGTGCGAATTTTGCGCTCAAGATTAGCCTGGAGAATTTGAGTAAAAAATTGATCGAGGCTTTTACAATCCCACCATTCCTCCATATATGTTTCACCAAGCCCTAAAGCACCATGATTAAAAACACGTTGATAAAATTCATCATTATGGATTTGAATATCACAAGGGTTAGGACCGTTGGGTGAAATTCCGGCTGAATGCAAAAGGTCTAATACAATTTTTTTAATCATTCCCTGACTCATGTAGATTTATCCTTTTGTGCGGCAAAATTCAAGAACGATTAAGCGATACTCAGCTTATCCTGTAAAAAAATAAATAGTACAATTCAAGTACTAATACACTCTATTTTCCATAAGTTACAATTTGATGCAATAAAAAATTCGTATTTATGTTTGACATGAATAAAGCAAAAAATCAAGTGGGGAGCGCCATGATATTACAAGCCAGTCCCTAAAATATCGGAGTTAAATCTAAAAATATTTTTCTTGCAGTTGTTCAAATGCAAGACTTCACGAGTATACTCAGTAAAGTTATTCCCACTATACTGTCTAATGGTCGACCGCCAAAAACGATAAGCGCCCTCGTTGCCAGGCAGAACCATCACTTCCCATTCGCCTGGAAAATTTTTAAAACATTGCGCCGCAACATAACGGCCAATACCCTTGCTTTTGAATTTTCGTGCGATAAAAAATTGTGCCATATTAAACTCAACGCCAGCGTCACTTCCCTTTTTATCGACTATAGCAAAGCCAGCTAGCTCATTTTTATAGCGGATGATGAATGGGAAAGAGTTTTGATCTTCCCAATATTTTTTAAAATCAATACATTCGTACAAGCCATCTTCGGGAATTTCCCATCCTTCTTCATTACCTATGTATTCGCTCATATCATAAACATAGAATCTGCCTAAGTTTTGAATAACCGGATAATCTTCCAGGGTCGCGGGGATGAGCTCTATTTTATCGAGAGCGACAAAGGAATTGGAAATGGTGTACCAGACTACATTATTATTTTCATATCTTCCTATACCTGCATAACTCATCCCCGCTTTTTCCAATACGCGGCGTGAGCGTTCATTGCTCGGATTAATATCGGCAACAAGCCTCTCTATGGCAAGGTTTTGAAATCCCCAAGTAATAAGTGCTTTTGCGAGTTCAAGACCATATCCTTTATTCCAAGCGGTTTTATGCAATGCATATGCAACTTCAATATCAGGTTGATTATCATTGTAGGCGACATAGATTAATCCGGCACGACCCACAAATTGAGCACTTTCCTTTTCAAAGACACAACCCAGGCTGAAACCATATTTCTCATAATGGGCAATGGCTTTCTCTAATCCAGTCCTTATTTCAGCGTCGGTACGAATTCCTTGACCAATATATTTCATCACATCAGCATCAGTTTGTAAGGCATATAAGTTATTAAAATCTGCCAATTCAGGTGTTGTAATCATTAAATTTTTAGTTTCCAAGAAAAGACTCATAGTGCTCGCTCAGTAAAAATATTATTTATTAATGCATAGAACTAAAATCAGTTCTGACATTAACATAATACGATTGTATTACCAATAATACACAGAACCTGCAGGCACTATGGAATAGAAGGATATGAGTGCCTACAGTAAAGGGTGTATTTTTCAGAGTCCTTTATGCTGGATTGTTAATCAAAAAATTTGAGGTTCAGTTTATGACTAAAACCTATATTTTTTGATTACTTCTTTTACTTTTGCTTCTTTTTTAGTACAATATCGACGATGAGAATAAGATATGAAAAAAAGAGGAGGAAGATAGGCTAGAAGATTTACTCGAACAGGTTAAAAAATTTTTATTAATAGTAAAAAACAATATTTTCTTTTATTGAGATACTTATGCTGTAAATCAGCTTGCAAAGAGATCAATTAGAAAACGACTAAATCATATTTATTGCCTACTTCATCTGATTATGCCAGAAAAGCCATACCTATATTCTGCAGATGATAAATTATTGGAGAAATGTAATGCCAACTCTGTTGCGAGAAGAAGTCGATATTTATGTTAAACCGGAAATTCATGACACGGGATTAGACGGGAAATTAGCGGAAGTTACGGTCGGTGATCTCCATGGAAATATGATAAAACTTTTATATTTTTTAGTTCGGTATGGCATTGCAAATATCAGTGTAGAAGACTATGAGAAGTTGGTAAAAATTTATCAAACTCCCCTTGAGAATATAGATAAAGAATGTCTTATTCAATTTAATACAATTCTAGATAGAATCGTTTTCGAAAAAGGAAGGATGATAAGGCTCCTCGGGGATGAGTTAGCTGATCGAGGCGCTAATGATTACTTCACATTAAAGTTGTTAGAAAAATTACAACTTAATAAAGTTCCATTCGAAATATTACTGTCCAATCATAGCGTTGAATTTATTGAGTCCTATGAAAAAGAAGATCGCTTTCATACAACCATGGTACCTTATGAAGGTATTTGTCATTCACTAGAAAGTTTACAACGGTTGGTTGATAAAGAAGTTATATCCAGGGAAGAGGTCCTTGAGCTGGCAAATGTGGGTTATAAACCAGCACTGCGAGCGCTTTCATACTCACTTAATGAGGATCTATCAGAAATTACGATTTACAGCCATGCTGGTATTGGGCTAGAAACTATTGAAAAGCTTGCGAAAGACTTGGGTGTGTCTTATTTAGACAGCTCTGCTAAAGAGTTAGCGGGCACTATAGATAATATTAATCGGGTATTTCAAGGGTATGCAAGCACAAATACCTTAAACACGCTGTATTCACGTGAGACAATGACGGCTGCTTATAAGTGCAGTCGAGAGTATGTCATTGATTCACCGATTGAATTTATAATGATGAACAGAAATTATGATGTTCTCAATAGACCTGCTACTCATTCCGGTTATCGTATTAATTTTGTGCATGGGCATGAGATAAGTGATCTAACAAAAGAAAACATTTATAATCTTGATGATGATCTTGGTAAAAGTTCCGATCCGGTTCTGGCACCTAAAAATCGTGGGGTATATTCGGCAGTTATGCATGTTGTTCCACCTGCTAAGGAACAAAAATTATTGTTTGATGTACGTCACTCATTGCAAGAGCAGCCTTTTGAACGTGTCGATAAACTTTATGAATCTACTTTTAATCCTAGGTTTTCTCTGTTTAAGCCGCAACCCATTCTGGTAGCAGAAGAGGATTTGCTTTCTTTGGAAAAATCCTTTGATAGTGTAGATAAGCTTTATGAGCCTGTTTTTAATCCCGCGCTTTCTCTGTTTAAGCCTAAATCAATTTTGGCAGCAGAAGAAGAGTTACTGACTTGGAAAAAACTCTTCCCTAATGATTATTAATACATTTTAAGTGGTTGTCTGATTTATGCGAGTATTATTAAATAATGCTCGCATAGTGCTATTAGCGTTAAAATTTAATGATGGGCTATCCAGGAACGTAAATAAGACAATGCAGGTGTTATGGTAGCAGCAGAGTGTCCAGAGTTGTTCTTATAAAGGCATACCCAACTGTCTTGACCTTCAATATTAATCCCGAGAGGGCCTTTTTCAAAACTTAAAGAATCTAATGCACGCAATGCTTGTTGTTTTGCATCGTTTTCATTAGTGGTTCGGAACGGTCCGATAGCAAAAGTCCAGTGATCATTAGTATCGTAATTGTGGGATCTTACTGCCCCATACCAAAAACCGTTTTCTTTTATGACCTCTGTAACACCTACGGTTTTCAGTATAGATACTGACGGACATTGACTAGGCTTCTCAGGTGTTGCAGCAAAACTGAATTGGGATAGTGATAAGAATAGAATTGCATTTATAATTTTTAATTTCATGATTTTCCTTTGAAAATTTGTAAAAATATTTCCATAAATTACTCAGGTTGCATCAATTTTTTGATATGCACTAAGTAAGTAGACAATATACCTTAATCTAATCATTTAAATCCAACAGTACTATGTAATTATTGCCATAACCTGGCGCAAGTGGAGCCTGTTTTACGCCTAACCTAGCTGATAAGAAGGAAATTACTTAATTCTTGATTATATGGCTCGAGCGACGGCGGACACATTGCTGCGAGCAAAAATGTTAAGTACCCGCGCTGCCAGAATTTCTTCGGGTAGCTGATAAGCCCAGAAATCGTCATTTATATTCATTTTAATCCAGTGAAGCATGGCTATGTCAAAAATCCTTCAGATTGGTCTTACTCCAGTATCCATCGATTTATTCGTGAAGGAATATTGATCTCTCAGTAGGCTTGTGGTGATTGTTTTAAGAAATACTGGTTTGGTGAGTAGATTAGGCATGCTGGGCTTAAAAGCTCAGCCTACGCTTGCTAGTTTCTCGCTTTAATGTTGGTTACAATAATTTTGTTCTTATTCACAATAACAATTGAATAAAAACATTCAATCTAGGTTTAATAATCTCTTTAAAATTGGGCTTCAAGAGTAGCTACATTATTGAGAATTAAAGTTATTTCCTTTTGGTTTGCATCGGATAAAGCATGAGTGTTTTCAATCCTATTGCCATAAACTTTAGGTAACAATTTACAAGCGAGCCATTGCGTGTGTCGATTTGTAGTTTTGCTCTGGTTACTACAGCATTACTAAATACATGTACTCCTTGTTCATTGAACATGCTGTCTTTAGATGAGTCATCAGCAATTTCCAATATTTCATCAACCCATAACTCAATTTGACGCCTTTTTGCTTGCGTGTATTGCTCTGAAAAGTCCTCATTGTTTTAAGCCATGTGAATAAGGTAGCTTGGCTCTGCCAATCAGAACTTTCTTTGCATACAGCATCAATGGGGTACTGGGTTTTCAGAATAGTTTTCGCATAACATGCGCGAAGCATTCCCTGAAATGCAGGAGCTTTAAATGCGAAACCTGTAACGGATGAAGCAATTTGCTCTGATATTTAAATTACGACACAAGCTGTGTCGTAATTGCCTTGGAGCCGTATTGCCGCTTAATGCAAATGGTTAAAGATGATACAGTCGTGAATGGTATGCTACTTTCTTATTGAGCTCGGCCAAGGTTTTGCCTTTGTTGGTTATCAAGTGTCCTTGACGTCTGATGATCAAGCATTTTTTGTTGATCTACTCTTTTACTACATCGAATTGAAAAATACGAAATTTAAACCGGAGCACACAGGACAGTTGGGTTTTTACCTTGCAGCTGTTGATGATCAATTACGAAAGCCCGGAGATAACCAAACTATTGGAATCTTGCTATGCAAATCAAAAATAAAGTCATTGCAGAATATGCGTTACGAAACATTAGTGCACCTATAGGTGTTTCAGAATATACCTTATCCAAATCAATTCCCACTGATTTGAAAGACAGCTTACCGACAGTTGAAAAATTTTAAGCTGAATTAAATGAGTCGGTAAAAGACAGTTAATAAATTTTCAGGGTAATCAAACGAACTCTACGTATATTTCAAGAATGTATGGGACAAGTGTGGCGCCGTGTCAATACGGAGCTAAAACCGCCCCACTCTTCTGAATCTTCATGGCGGGGTATGGAGCACATTTTCGTTTATTAGTTTTATTGTTTCACTCAGTATCATTTTATGCAACTAATTTTCTATAAAGAAGAATTGTAAGAAGAGAACCTAGCGAGCAGATTAAAAATAAATAGTAATAATCAACTAATTGATAGATTACGCCTCCTAAAACAGGACCAACAGCTAAACCCATAGCGGCACCATTAAGAACACCATAACAACTACCTATCACATCTGGTGGTGCAATTTTAGCAAGAAAGACATCATTCAAGGGGAAGAAAATAACTTCACCTAGAGATAAAATCAGCATGGAGCAATTCATTGTTACGCTATTCTGGGCGAAACAAAATCCCAAAAAGCCTAGGGCGAATAATGATAGCCCGGTAGCGGCAAGCACCATATAATTGACTTTTCTGAGGAGAGGGCCAATACCTATCTGCAACAAAACGCAGGTTATTGCATTGACGATGAGCATGTTGCTGTACATCACTATCCCATCATCAAATTGCTGCACCATATACTGAGCTAACGAAGAGGTTATTTGGGCGTATAAACTGTAACAAATAAAATTAATCAAAAAGAGTATTTTTAAAGAAGAATTGGCTTTGATGAATCGAAATGTATTCATCATTGAGAAAAGTGGTTCTTTTTTTGTTTGCCTATTTTTCTTTTTTGACCAAAAAATCAATAACAAAAGACCAGTAGCAAGATAACAATATGCAATGAGCTGAAACAGTTGAGTGGAGTGTTCTACAGCATAACGTGCCCCAATCAGTGGACCTAAAGCGGCTGCTAAATTTAAAATGGCATAACGCACACCAAAAGCAATAGTTCTCTGTTGCTCATGGGGGTTGGACGCTAGAAACGTTTTTGATGCAATATCAAAAATGGCTCGGAATACACCAATGATGGTGTTTAATACAATAAAACACATTAATGACTGGTTTTGATAAAGACACTCATAAGCAATGGCCGAACCCAATAAAGTCATGATGAATAAGTGCTGAGAAGGGTAGCGGTCTGATAAATGTCCTATGAATAAGCTTGTTAAGCTGTGACTTAATTGCCCAGATGCAATAATCGCTCCTATGCCAATAGGTGATAGTGAAAAATGATTCAAATAAATGGCTAAAAAAGGGATGATTAAAAACTGCCCTAATTTCATGATAAAAAAAGAGAGCATAAAAAGTGACATGTTAAAATAAGCGCTACTGGTGCGAGCGGAACTAAGATACATCGATTCTGACATGATATTCCCCTAATTAAGGTGAGCTTTTGTGGTGATGTACACGTGTTCCATGGCGAAACTCACCGAAGAAATAGCCTCATCAATGGTGCTTCCTGTTCCTAAAATATATCCTTGTCTGGATAAAGATGAGCTTAGTTTCCCAAGTTTCTGCCCCTTTTGCAAAGTACAATCAATACGAACGATTCCGGGTAAATTGTTTGCAGAATCAAGTCCATGAATCTCAAGAATCTCTTCAAATTCTCGAGCAAAAAATAAAACAGTTGCGGCATTTGCTTTCTTCATTTTTGTATTTTGACTTAATCCTAATAAATGCAAAACGGTTTCAGAAATAACATCTACTCCTGTAGTTAATTCGGTCAACTCCCAAATTTGGTCTCCTCCCATTCGAGTTTGTGATTCAATGATTTTAATTTCATCCTGATGCACTTTAATTTCAGTATGCGCAGGGCCATTTTGGTGCTGAATTACCTCTAAAAAACGAAGAATGAGTTGCTGTATTTTTTGTTGTATTTCTGGAGTCAGGCGAGCAGGAGAATTATGCCCCAATTCAATAAAATGAGGGAATCCGGTTGTAAGCTTTTCAGTAATAGCAATTACCTGATGTTGTCCATCCAAACTTAAGGATTCCACACTGTATTCTTTACCTGAAAGGTATTCTTCAGCAATAAGTTCAAGATTGCCATGCTGTATCGCCCAGTCCCATGCATTAGGGAGGTTTTCGAGTGAATCCACATAGCACACGCCTTGACTTCCTGCGCCATGAACGGGTTTTAGAATAAAAGGAGCCTGTATTTTTGTATAAAAAACAGTTACTTCTTCTAAAGTGGTGCAGCGTTGATAGGCAATAGAGTCAAGCTGATGACTCTCGAGTAAACGACGCATTTTAAATTTATCCCGAGTATGTTCTACTGGAAATACAGTATTGCCTTTAATGTTCAATTGTTCAGCGATTAAGGATGCGGGATATAAGCCAAATTCAGTAAACGAAACAACGGATCTAAAATGATGTACTTGATGTAATTGTTTCGCTATTCGACTTAGTTCAGAAAGATTCTCATAAGTTTCAACGAATACGATTTGTGCATCCAAAGAGATATTCAAAGAATCATGTTGTGATTGAATCAGCACAAATCGGATATTCATTGTTTTTAGTTTTTGTAATGTATGTTCTCGTGCACCGATGACTAGTAAACAAGGCGATGGGTTTATATCATATGCTTCCATGTTGGATGTTCCTTAAAAATGACGAATTCTTGGGTAATATCTGCAACTGATTTATTGAGATAATAAGTGCTCAATGAAGAGAACTCCTTTCCAGCTGGTAAACGGCCAAGCCATTCAAGTGGCGTTAACTTATCCTGAATGAAGTTGGTTCCCCAGGCACTTAAATCATTGCTTAACAGCTCTTCAAGAAGTTCGCGCTCTTCTTGACTATCAGGATTTAAGAGTCTGCAAAAGATTTTTTGGATTAAAGGAAGATAAGCAATTTGCCTTGTTCCACCCAAGACCCTAATTTGAGGCATGAGGCATAAAACAAGAAAGCTTAAAAAAATATTAGGGATAAGTAACCCATCGATAAGTGCTGTTCGAATCGATTGATGGTCTAAAGGTATTGTTAATTGCTTGCTGAGATTAGTTGTCTCTTCTTTAAGAACATTATCTTCAATGGTTAATGCACGTATTTTATTGTCTCTGACACCCCAGAAAAACTCGGTACCTTGTTTTAAGAACACATGATTTTTTTCATGCATCATTGAGGCGATTGAATGGTTCAACTTGTTGCGTTGTTTCGGGGAAAAAATAAGTTGATAAATAATTCCTTCAGGCTCACGTAAATGTTCTGCAACTAAAAGTGAGGTGAAGTAGTCGTTCATGATTAATGGCTGTATTTCTTGGTCTTGAGCACAATGAGCCAGTAAACGTTGATTTGATAATGTGAATGCAGGAATAAACCCTTCATATTCTTTAAAATCAATTGCTGTTAGTAATTTTTCTAGTCCTTTTTGTTCAAAATAATTGGATTGATTCAAAGACTGGATAAAATTACCCTTAAAATAAGTCAATCGAGGGTAGGATGAACACACACTGAGCTTTGACATCTGTTTCGGAGTCAAGTCAAATAAATTAATCACCTCATGTTTTAGGTTAAGCCATCCCGGACCTTGCTTCTTGCTCCATTGTAGCGTTCGTGTCACGCTGTTTAAGACAAACATATGGTTTAGTCGATGGATTTTGCTTCCCATCCAGCTCATCAATATGGCATTAAAATCAACCTCGTTGGTGTACAACTGACAATGAGGTCCGGTTTGAACAATGGGGTATCCCTCAAACTCTGAAATAGCGCGTTCAACGTCAATCGATTGTGACCTAAAAAACAGTTTCAATGCGTTATAGAATTTTGTTCTGGATTGAACTGCTATGGTACTTTCGCAAGAAATAAGCCTTTGCCACACTTGTTTGATATAGGACGATAAAGTATCGTCCCAATGTATTTTTAAATCACTAATAACACCAGGACAAATGGTTTCCATTGCTTTGGTAATAGGAAATGAGTCAAGTTCTTTCATACTAACCCCAGATATGTTGTGTCACGTGAAAAAAGGGGTCAAACACGTTATCGAATTGTGTTTGAGAGTAGTTCTGGAGTTTTTTATAGAGGATATGAAGTTCTGCACAAGCAATAATAAAGTGGTGCTCTGGAAATTGATTCATCAATTCTAAAAAGTCATCCAATAACTGCGAGTCTACTTGATTATCCTTGACGGCCTTAATCAGCATATTAAGTTGTGTTTGCACCTCAGTTCCAGAATAAGCAAGGTGCTGAGCTACCTTTGCCCATAGAGGATGATGTTCCAAAACCTGAGCTTCTTTTGCTGAGGAGGCACAAAGAACGAGAAATTGAGTGTTTTGTGTCAGTACGTGCACCAAAACTGGTGTAACCAGCGAATAAATTTTAGCTTGGTGCTCAAGCAATAATTGGGGCAGTAATGCATGAGCAGTAAAGCAGCAAATTACAATGCAATCTACTTCGTGCTGCAAGAGATAAGCTATATTTTTTTCTAGTTTTGCTAAGAGCTCCGCTTTACTTTGATTGACAGACATCAGCGCTGTTGATTGAGACTGCAATGGCTCAGAATACAGATATACAGAAGGAGAATGATACACTTCTTTTAAATCACTCTTGTTGAGATAAGTCGTATAAAGAGTCTCCACAAATGATGCGGAAGCTAAAGGCCCCATTCCGCCGATAATACCTACTTTGATTGTTTTTTTATTCATTCTTGTTAATCCATTAATTTATCACAGCACCCACACGGTCTGTTTAACTCAAAATGCGCTTTGACTTTTGTATAAGCGTTGTAGCCGACTCGTGCGATGAGATTAAGCTTGTTGGTATCGATTCGTTTATCCTTAGTTAAAATGTCAGGATTAATATGAATGCCGACAACTTTTGCGATGACCATGCGGTTGATTAAACTCAAATCAACGGGTGTCGGCAATTGAATCGATTGGTGATAAACACATTCCAAACTAATAGGTGCACCTTTAACACGATAGGTTTGAATAATTTCTCCCGGTAAATGGTCCACCTCAGCCATAGCAAATTCGTTAATTCCTCGTGAAAAATCTAGAGAGGTGATATTCATTGCTTCCTTATTGCTGTAATTCACTAAATTGACGGTAAATTCTTTAGTCTCCTCAGCGTTTTTTAAAGTATCTTTGGGGCCACCGCTGTCATGTGAACCGGTTGTTGCAAACATAATCATTGGTGGGTCTTCACAGACAATATTAAAATAACTAAAAGGCGCTAAATTAGGATTGCCCTCGGTATCTTTGCTGCTTATCCAAGCAATGGGCCTTGGAACAACACAGGCTTTAAAGAGTCCTTTAGGCAACTTCTGGGATGTGTGAAAAAACATGATCGATTCCTTGATTCGAATGGGGAAGAAAGACTCGTCCACCCATAGTTTGAAAATTTCTAAATGCCCATAGACTGGGGCTTACAAAGACGCGTTGAATCCAGCGATAAGGATAACCTTGATTGTCGTAGGTTGGCGTAAATCGTTCTCGAGCATGCAGCGTAAACCGATTGTCCACATACACTAATTTCTCTGGAGTAATCTGAATGACTTCAGCTGTTTCTTTGATTGCTTGATGGAAATGAGCCAAGGCCATTTTGGCTGCTTGATTGATGGGAAGCATCATATTTGAGTAAAAAGCAACAGACACTCGCGGCTTATTTAATGCTCCTCTCAAGACCGAACATTTAACCATTGCTTCCTGAGAGAAAATTTCTCGCCACCGATAGGGGAGGTTTAAATAAAAGTTTTCTCCATATAAAATCTTCAAATCAAAGGGATTTAATAATTTTAAAGCCTTGCGAGTATCAGCAATGAATGTTTTGGTGGGTTCAATGGTTTCATCAATTCGGATACCTAAAAAGAATAGTCCCGATGGCGAATAATCATCCTCAGCAACATACTGCAATGCCGCATTTTCAATGTGAAAATCAAGCTCTACTTCAGAACCCAATCCTGTATAATCAAATTTATTTTGGGCTTGTGGTGTTAAATTATTAACAAGCTCTTGCCCCTCAAAATAGATGGAGTAGGGTTCGCCTACTAGAGAAGCAAAAGCGGTAATAATGTTTTCACTCAAGGTGCCTGATTTAAACAGTTTACCTGTTTGTTCGAAACTGGGACTTCCATAGATTTCTTCATCGATGGGAGCATTGTTAATCACTATTGCAGAGACCAAGCTATCGGTGCTGCGTTGATTTGTAAGCGTATTAATTAATGTTTCGGGTAGCACATTATATATTTTTTGCCGCAGCAATTGGATATAGTGCTCTCTCCCTAAAGGGTCATATACAATTTCGTTAAACTCCTGTACTAGTTTTTGTTTCTTTTCAGAACTCAGAGTGATTTCAATAATACTTTTTTCATCCATGGTAATTCCATATTTAAATCCTGTACTTCTGATTAAAAAAAATCAGTCTTTTTTAGGTTATCTTTAGCTGGTAAACTTCATATCTAAATTTACAAAATATTTTTTCCTTATAGGTTGAACTTGATTAATTTGAACATTGAATATAAAAGAAAAAATTACTATATTTTCATGTAAATTTCAGAATTGAATAATGAACAATTTAACTTAAAACAAATCCAATTTATTGACAGGTCTCTTTTTGTAGAACTAAAATCGTGGCTTTTTATTGGATTTTACTAGAGAGTGTCTTCATTTGTTTTTTAAATCAAAAAATTAAAGACACACTCTAAAGTACAGGATGTTGCATTGATGTTTACAGAGTTTGATGAAAGAAAGGGATTGGTTAAATGTTTTTGGTCAGATATTCGTCACCGTTTTGAAAAGGTAGAGCCTGTATTTACTAATATTGTAGATCAGTTATCGCCAAATCAATCTTACCCTCTTTATATAGCTTATTATCTTTATGGTGATACTGATGCTGACACACGCAGTTCCTTATTTCCTAATATAAATGGAGACTACTATCGAATTACGGATCCTAACCTTCCACAAGATATTCTTCAGCATCTTGGATATAGTGTAAATGGCACTCCTTTAGGCATGGTTCTCGAAAAAGAGCTCGAATGTTTTATCGATTTGAAAAATGAACAAATCACAATTCCTTGGCTTGTTTATAAACCAGGGGATATTTTCCCTCTATCAACCATTCTAAATAAAAGAAAAAGTCATGTTTATACGCCCAATGGATTGTTGTCTTCAACAGCAGGAGCACGCTCAACATTTATGTTGCCTAATATTGGAGCGACTCTAAATCATTCGAATTTACAGCGAGATTTTAATATTAGAAGTCGACCAGCAAAATCACTATATGAACATTGGCAAGTTTTTAGAGAGGTAGTCAATAGTAGTGTAATTAGTACTGATTGGCGTTGTTGTATCGTTTATTTCTCGGAGAGTTGGTTAATTAGTTTGCATAATGATGTTAGTTGGAAAACTTTGAAGCAATATTTGCATGAATTGGCATGGTATCGATATGAGTATGAGCGAAACAGAATTTATTATGACATCACTTTTTCAATCATACAAAAAAATCGTAATTTAAAACCCAATCCTTACCTTGTTGATACAGCAAAACATTTATTTGCTACTGCTTTGGGTGCTGCTCCCGGCTATGTTCCTGCAACAGATAATAATGCTTTACCGGTTGATATTTTGCAGCAAGCTTTTGTGGAATCTTATGGCTTAAAAAAATATAGGCCAACAGTGATGCAACCTAAACATTTTAATTTTCAAACAGATTATTTTCCAATATATTATTCATTACAGCATCCAGCTACTCGTATATTCTCGCCAAGATCAAGGCTTGCCTCCAGTACAATAAATGAAGTGCGCGAACTAGAACATATCATGAATATTTTTATCGAAGAATTATCAAAAGATGGCGCGCTGTCTTCTGATACTGTTGTCGGGCAAATAGCAAAATTTGTTAAATTCAGCTATTTTCATAATGCTTTAGATACTCATAACATACTTAGAAACTCTCTCGAGTTGTTAAATAGTGATAAGCGGTTTAATGATACTTTATTCCTACATACATCTGAAGCATTATTTGCGGCAGATGCATCTTTCTTAAGGGGGTGTGTTAGTATAGGTTCTGCTGCAATACCAACACAGCAAAAAACACATTGTCCCAATGAACATGCTGCAATACCAGAGTAAATTGCCACCCCAATTTTGATATATGATACCTCCTAGGGTTGGCCCAATGACATTGCTTACTGCAAATGCAGTTTGAAATAACCCTAAGCTTTGTCCTTTTTTCTGATTGCTACTTAGCTCATAACATAGAAGTTGGGCTGTAGAGATAAAGAGCATTTCACCAGTTGTCCAAATAATGCAGGAGAAAAGAGCCAGCACAAATACAGAAGAATAGCTTAAAACCAACATCCCTATTCCCATTAATAAAGCACCAAGTCCTGTCACCAATAATTTATTTTGCTCATCTACTAATGTAGTCAATGGAGCTTGGAAAAAGACAATTAGAAATGTATCTAAGATAAATAAAATACTTACGGCCCTAATACCTAAATGTGGAAATGACTTTTGAATATAGAGAGGATAAGTAGTGCTTAACTGGGCAATAATTAACCCAACAAGAAAAACACACACAATAACCAATAATAAAATTAGTTGAGATGTATTTGAATGATCGTAGTGATGCTGTCCTTTGATTCGTAATGGTACAGTAGTGCTCGTATTTTTCTGAAATAAAAGATAAAGTGCGGAGCACAAAAGCAATAAGCTTGATAAACAAAAAATTGACTGAAATCCATAAGTGGTCATGCTAGCAATAAGGACCCCTGATAATCCTAACCCAAAATTAGCAGCAACATGGGAAATACTAATCGCTTTATAATGTAACTTTGTATCATTTCGACACAAGCTAAGCATCCATACATTATTGGAGGTTTTAAATCCATAGGCTGCAAATCCAAGCAAGAACATATTAGCCATTAGTGCAAAGGCTGAATGTAAGTTAGTTAAAAGAAAAAACGTTGTAGATTGCACTAAAAGGCTAAAGATTGAAATAAGACGAGGTGAAAACATATCTGACAATTTACCAGTAATAAGTCCACCCAATACTGTACCCAAACCGTAACAAGAAAGTAATAATCCAGCTATGGATGGAGTAAAGTGCCTAATAGTAACAAAGTAGAGCGATAGGAAAAAACAAATACCAATAGTAAGCGTATTAATACAAATTAGCATAATACCCTGCCAGCAAAGCTTAGGTAATCCTTCATAATTTGCTGTATATTTTTTAGCGAAAGTTGTTAAATAATCCGTCATTTTTAAATTAATCCAAGTGCACTTAATATTGCCTTATTACAATTAGCTTTTTTTACAGGGGGAATATATAAGGTTGAAAGAGTCGATAATTGGATATCCGGTAAATGCTGTAACTGCGTACGGGTTATTCTAGGCTCTAAACCAGGATATTGTGCGGCTTCATAAATAATAATTTCATCTACAGGCTGATAAAAATGCTTCAAATAATCCAATAAGAGCAAAATACCTGTTTTTTTATTATTTGTTGAGCCGTGATCAATAATGCCTACTGCATCAATTTGCCACAAAATTAAGTGTGACGAAGGATCTAATTGTCGCTGGTAAATTAAAAAATCCGATGCTTCGAACGATTGACACCCTAAAGAACCAGGATCTATTAATAGATCAGCAAAAAGACAAGCCTCAGCAGAAATAGCAGGTAAGATTTTTACAAAATAACCCTTTTTTTGCGCTTGCTTAACTGCCTCTAATCCTGGTTTGGAAAAAACACTGGGATGACCATATAGTGCAAAGCATACATGCTTTTTTTGATATAGATGTTCTAAAACATAATTAGTAATACGCTGATAGGTTTCTGTGCGTAGAGAACAGGAACTATATAAAAAGTCCAATGATTCTGTATTTTGATTTTGTTTTTGTATCCATGACTTCAGAATGGGATCATTTACTAAATAAAGAACGATATCAGACTGTTGTATATAAGCAATTGTCTCTGTGGTTAAATGGGCAAAGAACTTAATTCCGCACCCAACAACAACCAGTGAAGACGTATTTGGATTTATTTGCATATCTAATGTTAAAGCATCTTGAAAATCTAAAGATCAAAAATTGTAGTTCGATCAGCAAGTCTCTCCGTTTTATTGAAAAGAGCTTTTAGATATGAAGCATCATTATTTGCAAATACTTGCTGTATGTCTGCATTTTTTTCTTTTAATAACTTATCAAGATTTATTCTATGGTGAGTTGTGCTGGCTAGTTGTTCGAGAAGCGTTACAATACACATAATGCAGATCCCTCATAAGATTAAATTTTGATTCTAGCATAGGGTTATAATATAGTTAAACATATGGAACATATAATTTTAATACTTGGTTCTTATAACAATGATCAAGGTAAGTTATCTCACATTGCTACTGATCGATTAATGAAAGGCATATCAGATTATAACGAACATGGAAATTCTAAAATACTATTAACTGGTGGTTATGGCGATCATTTTAATCGCACAGATAAGCGTCATACCTTTTATGCAAAAACTTTTTCTTATAGAAAATAAGATATCAGGAGATGATATTTTAGGCGAGGTAGGAAGTACCTATGCTTTAGAATATGCTTTATTGTCTAAGGAAGTTATTGATAAACATTCTACTGAAAAAATAATAATAGTAACCTCTGATTTCCATATGTCTCAGGTTCAGTTTATTTTTAATAACTATCAGTTGCAGTATTCTGCAGCAACCACTTGTGTTCCAACAGAAGAATACAATGCGATTCTTGCTCAAGAAGAAAAAAATTAGAGACAATCAAACAAAAAATAGGATACCTGAATGGAATTCCATACTAGTAACTTACCGAGCACAAATTATTCTTCATTTGTAATACATTTACTTAAAGACCATTTTCCTAAGAGCAAAATAATTGTTGATTCACTATCAAAAATCAAGTGTGTTCAACATGCCCATTTAATCATTCTATTGAAAGTAGATAATAGTGCCATAGAGGGTTCTTTTTCAATCCAAAACGGACAATATATCCAATTGTCCTCCTATTGATATTATTGGTGGAGGTATTGCTGGTGTTGTTTATGCTGTGCGTGCATTACAAACTAAAATCAAACAAGAAGATTCTATTTTCATTGACAGACTAACTATTCATGAGTCTCCCTCTTTGCCTTATCGGTTTTTTGGACTTAGGATCACAGTACGAACCGGTATTTAGAACAATATGGGTTGCAAGAAATTGGTTTTTCGAATTCATTCGCTGCGCGCCAAGGAAGGCGGAACGCCGAGGCGTGTAGTCCGGGATAGGTTGCGATTTACGCAGACAGCCCGACAGGGATGCGTAGTAAATCTTTCTGCAACCGTTAAGTCATTGGCGCAGGTATCCGTTTTTCTTGTTCAGAGCAAACGTACCGTAGACAGGACGCTCAAGGCCTTTAACCTGTCACGTTGGTGAGTGAATTCTGGGGACTGGGATAATAGTATGGACCCTGCCACTTTAACTAGGCTTCGTTATGAGCCAGAATGAAAATGATACATTTTGTAAAACCCTACGTAAAATCGATTAAAAATGATGCTCTAGATGCAGAAGCAATTGCTGAGGCGGTAACAAGACCCAACATGCGATTTGTTCCTAAAAAACGAAGGCACAACAAGACATCTTGTTACTTGATAGGGCTAGAGAATTAGCAATAAAACAAAGAACAGCGCATGGCAATCAGCCTCGTGGATTATTGGGTGAATATGGCATTGTTGTAGCAAAGGGACTATCTTATCTTAATCAGTTGCCATCAATTTTAGAGCAAGAAGGAAACAAATTAAGCATTGATTCAAAAGAGTTTTTTTACAGTTATATTAACAATTAAAAATGTACTCTGAACAAGTTGATTATTATGAGAAGAAAATTCACAACCATGCTGCTACCGATCCACGCTGTGAAGCAGTCCAGGAAATAGAAGGTGTTGGGCCAATAACTGCGTCAGCTATAGTAGCTACAATTGGTGATGCAAATGCTTTTAAAAATGGGCGTGAAGTCTCAGCTTGGCTGGGTTTGATACCAAAGCAGCACTCGAGCGGGAATAAAATAGTTTTAGGGAGCATTACCAAGCGAGGCGATCGTTATATAAGAAAATTACTTGTTCATGGTGCGCGCTCTGTTGTGAATACCTGTGATAATAAAACAGATAGAAAAAGCCAGTGGGTGACAAACAAAAAGCAGCGTTGTGGTTATAAAAAGGCAACAGTGGCTCTTGCCAACAAGAATGCGTGGGCACTATTAGCAACAGGCGAATGTTATCGAAAAGCAGCACCAACAACAGAGGCACAAATGGTATGAGCAAATATAGCGCAATGATTAAATTACATTGTTTCGCCTAATTTTGTTGGATGTAAAAAAGACATCCGACAAAATTAGGCGATTAAAAATGAGTTAAGAGCGACAAACCGTTCAGGAGTTGCTTAAGGTAAACCAAGATTGATAGCAAAACCGGTAAGACCAGTTCTTTCAAAACCTATTTGGGACAAGGGTTTCTAGTAAGACCGTTGGGATGATGAGGAGAAAGAACGCAGATACTATCAGGGTCCGAGTGAACGTATATCACTCAAGTAAGAGACCGAATACATGACTGCATCTCAACCTAAATTGCTAAAAATTTATAAATTACCTCTTGCAAAAAAGGCGGAGTCCATACATGTCCCAGAATTTATAACGAGGTAGCGACACGCTTGAGCAATTTAAGATAGAACCCACAAATGAAGTTAATGAAATGAGCATTAAATAAGGGAATGTAATACGAAGCATCTCTGTCGCTAGATTAAAACGATAAGCATCCAAACCTGGTGAGAATAAACTTACTAAATTCAGTGCTCTCCAAACACCCAAAAAAGTTATAATTAATAAAACGATGCTAAGTGGCTCTACCCCAAATAAGCACATCATTACCCATAAGTTATCTCTCCGAGAGTTTGTTGTGCTAAAAGAAAGTCCTTGAGACGTTGCAAACCAATCCAAAGTGTAGTAGGTCCTGGCTCTGGGTCATTATTTCTATTCATGTATCCTCCCATAGAAGCAATTATTTTGATCATTATTTTTAATGGCGGAGGTTCAGCAGGAGGTGCTTCTTTTTTAACGATGAGATGAGCCATTTTCCACTCTTCGGTCGAGAAGATTAACTCCCAACTTATATCAGGACATTCTCGCCCCAATATAGTTAAATAGAGAATTCTCCATGCAATAATCATGTATAAAGTTAGGCAGGGGTCAAAACGACTCTTGTCATTAAGCTGTAATTTCTCAACTCGGCAACCGCTTTTTAAAATACGAAAGTACACTTCAATTTGCCAACGGCATAAATACCATTTCAGTATATTATGTGCTCCAGTAGCATCATGGATTTTGACGTTCGTTAGTAAGACCCACTCTAGTGGCTCTTGTCCTTCAGGTGAGTCGATTTCTGTTGCAATTACCACCGTCACGATTACTGTTTTGTCACCATATTTTGTCGATATTTTTCGTTTTCTATCGGGTGGGCATAGAGTAATCTCTGTTGCATATAAATTTTGTGTTACGTCCCGACCTACTTGTTTTTCTTTTGCAGGTATTTCAAAAGTAATAGTGCAAAGTGGTGGGGTACTTTTAGTCTTTTCGATTAGTTTTTCCTGGTCAGGTCTTCCATTATCATTCAAAATTCTCCGATTAGAAGAGGCTCGAATGAGCCAATAGGCTGCAGTATTTTCTTGGGAAGATTGGGCATGCTGTGCTTCATGATATAAATCATAAATGTCCGCTTCTCTATCCGCAACCGTGATTAACATCGTATCAGGAACTTGCAAAGCGACTTCATTTGCTTTTCGGTAAGCCTTTAACCATCGATAGCTTTCCTTTTCTTCCAAAGGAATTTTATGGTTATCTCGACTTTTTTCTCGAGCAGTTCGATGACGTACCTTTTCTCTTGCCCAATGATAAGTATCTAAAACACCTAAACATAGTCGTTCCGGTGTAACTGCCAGGATGGGGTGCAGAAGTAACCCTAAATGCTTTTCATGATTAATCGGGCCGATATCTTCCCGTTCTTTTTTCCCTGTAAAATTAAGTGTTGTTGTATCTTGTAGCAAAAGAACAACTGAATGCTGCTTCATACGAGCAAGGGTCGATTCTATATGTGGGGCTAAGATGCTTTCTGTAGTGACTTGCTCATGATCAAAGAAACGATAAGCAGCTTTTGTTTCATGCCAACCGCCACATGCTGCAGGAATGCTCAAATTAGGTGAGTTACCTAATTTATCAAATAAAGAAAGCAATCGCTTATTGAGTTTTTTTCCTAGCAAGAGATCGAAAGGAACGTTTTTTAAAATTGATATGAAAAGTTATCGAATTAAGATGCCAAAACCCAGACTGGGAGTGGCTCCCCGGACAAGACTCGAACTTGTGACCTAATGATTAACAGTCATTTATTATTCAATATCAATTAATTTCAAATAATATCAAAAAACATCATAACTACTTGTAAATACTATGTTTTAATTGAAATTTGACTTTATTTTAATATCATTTAATATTATCTCAATTCATATTTAGTGGTACCAAAATCGGTACCAAAAATCATCTTGGTACCAGTTATGAAATTTACTGACGCGTATATCCGCAATTTAAAACCCCAGCAAAAATGGTTTGAACAAATCGAGTTTAGTGGGCTTGGAATTCGAGTCATGCCAGGGGGCGGTAAATCATGGATCTTTAGGTTCACTTTTGATGGCAAGCGTTACAAGATGACTTTGGGCAAGTATCCGGGAATTGGCTTGAAGGAAGCACGTGAGCTAATGTTGGATGCGGAGCATTTAAAAGAACAAGGGACTAATCCTATAGAGCATGCTAAGCAACAGCAAGCCAAATCGGACAACACAGTAAAGAAGCTTGCTTTAAGTTGGTATACTCATTATGTCGAAAAGCATTTAAAGCGTCCTTTAACGGTTAAAAAACAAATAGATGGTGATATTACTATACTTCTTGGTGATTGGGTTTTGGATGAGTTGGAAACCAGACATATTACACAAGCGCTGGATAAGATCGTCAAAAGAGGAGCAAGTGTGCACGCAAACCGCGTTTTAAGCTCGCTCAAGCAGATGTTTGGCTATGCGGTAAGTCGCGGCGCTATGAGCACCAATCCAGCCTCTAACATTCGTGCAAGAGATATAGGCGGTCATGAAAAACCAAGAGAGCGTGTTTTAAGTCTGGATGAAATTAAATCCTTGTGGCTATTTCTAGATGGTAGCGATTCGCAAATGGCACCTCAAACCCGATTGGCCATTAAGATTATTTTATTGACAGGTGTTCGTACTGCTGAACTTCGTTTGGCGCAATGGAGTGAAGTCAATTTTGACGAGTCACTTTGGATTATTCCAGCTATTCATTCCAAGGCTAGTATTGTTCATAAAGTATATCTTAGCGATTTGACCAAACAATTATTACAGCAACTGAAATCAATTAGCCGATCAGATTATGTTTTAACAGGCGCAGACTATCGTCAACCATTGACGGAAAATGCTTTGCCAAGAGCTATTAAGCGTATTCAAGAACGTTTGGGCATTCCAGAATGGACAGCCCACGATTTAAGACGTACATTTGCCACCCAACTTGGAGAAACGTTACAAATCGACCCAGTTGTTATTGAGAAATGTCTAGGGCACAAGATGCCAAGAATCATGGCAACTTATAACCGTAACGAAATGTTACCTCAGCGACAAGAGGCTCTGGAGCGTTGGGCGGATTGTATTGAACATATTACTACTGAAAAATTGGTATTTTTGAGAACACGAGCCGGCTGATTTGAGGTTTACAAAAATAAAAACTATAATTAATTTGTAAACTATAGAGAGGATATTAAAATGTTGGGTAATCGGATATATCGGGCACGCAAAGCGGCACGGTTAACTTTGAGAGAGTTGGCTGAAAAGGTATCTCTAAGTCACACTGCAATCCAAAAATATGAAAATAATGAAATTACTCCTGCGTCTGACATGCTTATCAAATTGGCAAAAGCACTTGATGTAAAGGTTGAGTATTTTTTTAGACCAGAACGGTTCACCCTCAAAAATATTCAATATAGAAAACATGCTGATATGCCGGAGCAAGATTTAGAGGAAATAAAAGCTAAAATTCTGGATCAAATTGAGCGGAGAATTGAGCTTGAAAGTCTGTTTCCTATTTCTCCTATTCAGAATTTCAAGTTAGGGGAAAAAAAATTACGTGGTTATGACGATATCGAAAGAATCGCCAACGAAGTAAGAAAGCAGTGGAATTTAGGGTTAGAACCGATAGCTAATTTAATCGATACTTTTGAGGAAAACGGCATAAGAGTTTTTGAAATTGATAATCAGCTATACCCGAAATTTGATGGATTTTCCGCACACATTAATGATCATCCTATTATAGTAATTGGAAGTAATTGGCCGGGTGATAGGCAACGATTTACTCTTGCTCATGAATTAGGGCATCTTGTGTTAAATGGTTTTATGCACCCGGATTTAGATGAAGAACGATGTTGTAATCATTTTGCCGGAGCATTTTTATTACCCAAAGAGTCTCTTGTTTTAATTATGGGTGAAAAAAGAACTTTTATTGAGCCTCGTGAACTTAGTATTTTAAAACAAGAGTTTGGAATTAGCATGTTAGCTATTCTTCACAGAGCAGAAGATGTTGGCATTATCACCAATAGCGTTTATCGTAAAATTCGAAGTACCTTTAATGAGAATGGTTGGACTAAAAAGGAACCCGGAGAGCAGTATCCAAAACAAAAAACCTATTTATTTGAACAAATGATTTTTCGAGCACTTGCAGAAGAGTATCTTGGCGAATCCAAAGCTGCGGAGCTTTTAAACTTGAATGTCGAACAATTAAGAGCTATGCGGTCAATGGAGTGCCATGATGCTGTTATTAATCAGTGACTCTTGTGTATTAATTGATATTGAGCAAGGCGAGTTAACCAGCTCTATGTTCAGTTTACCATATCAGTTTGCAGTACCTGATATCCTATTTGAGGAGGAGTTATCTGAACGGCATGCGGACTTACAAAATTTTGGTTTAATATCAAAATCGATGCGCAGTGAGTTAATCGAAAAAGCTTATAACTTAAGACAGCAGTACAGTCGTCCTAGCTTAAATGATCTCTTGGCTTTAATTTTAGCAGTTGATGAAACAGCCATATTACTGACAGGAGATAGAGCGTTAAGAGCGGTTGCAAAAGTTCATCAAGTTGAAGTGCACGGTACAATTTGGCTTGTAGAACAAATGATCAATAATCAATTGATAACTGCTGACGTAGCCAAAATAGCTTTTCTAAAAATGAAACACTCCGGTAGCCGGTTACCTTGGAATGAAGTGGCGCGGTTATTAAAAAACTATGGCCATGACTTCTGATATTGGTTTATCAATTAGAATTTTAAAAAGCTAAGGCCGCCGTAGCGACCTTGAGTACTCCTTCTACACTGAGGTAGATGAGGCGATGTAATTTTAGCAGATAATATGGTTAATTTGCAGCATTAAGGCGGCAGACCGAAATATCTTTTCTATCTCATACACAAAATACTTTGCGTACGATTTTTCTGATTTTACTGTACACAATCCTGCTTGTGTACGCTCTACCATACACAAAACAATTTATTTAAAAATAACGTATACAAAAATTATCAATATTATTTGATATCAATCAATATCAGCATCAGAAAAGCTATTGATCGATGAAATTTCCTCCCTACAATGAAACCATAAAGACTATTAATTCGCTTAAAATGGATGATAAGAGGCATGAATTTTTTATTTGCCAATGCACATGAATTAGCGGCGTTACTTGAATTGCCTTATATACAAAGATTAGTTTACCTGATGGGTATTCGTCCATATATGGACAGACAAAGTTGCATCGTAGGCATAAAGCGCAGAATCAGTTATCAATCATTGCGTGAAACCCTTTATGTGGGACCGATTGCAGGCGTTAAAACGGGCAGTCCAAGCCTTCAGCAAATGAAGCGGGCCGTTAAATCATTAGAGCGTGCTGGACTTATTGAGATTCAGTCCACTGAAAGGCACTTAATCGTGAAGTGTATTTACGCTGAATTGGATAACCCTGCTCCAAATAAGGCAGTATCGAAGCCGAACCGTAATCCCGACACAAACCCGACACAGGAAGATGCTGTGGAATCAGGGGAGTCATGTACATTAAGACACAAACCCAACATAGGCAATAACTCTGAGGCCGACCCACCTCAGAAGTCAGAAGATAATAATTATATATATGTGTGTAGCAAATTTGAAAAATTTTGGAAAAGTTATCCACATCCCGTTGATAGGGAAGCAGCTTTTTATCAATTTAGAGAGCTTAATCCTGATGATAAGTTATTTGAAAAGATGATGACGGGACTACATGAGCAAATTGAAAGTTATAATCTTCTGGCAATGATAGGTGCATGGGTACCTAAATGGAAGTATCCGGCCAACTGGTTGGCCAGAAAATGTTGGCAAGCAGATCCGTACGTTTTTGAGCATTCATTACCAGTTGCACATTACTTGGAAAATGAACAGATAGGTCTTCAAGAGGACTGCAATCTAGATCATACTTAATTTCAGCGATGTGGGAAACTCGATAACTGGTAAGGTTCTGCACTTTGAGAGAGAAGAATAATTTCTTTATCATCTATTATTATTTTCTGCGTCACTGCAATTTTCCAGCAGTGACGCAGAATTAAGAATTCAATCTTAGCCAGTAAAATCAAGACCAGTAGCCCTTTTGTCCGATCACGCTGCTCGGGATTGGACATCATTTACATGATAAATTCTTATTAACCACTAAACTCAAAACAGGATAAATAATTTTTTAATTAATGCTTTAGTTTAGATAACCGTTTTTCACTATGTTAGATCAAGGCTATTTTCGTTGTTGATCTAATTGATAAGTTTGAATAGATTGTGATAAATCATTGATGGCAGTTAGTATATTTTGAAGGTTGAATGATTGGTTAAGAAATGTATATTCTAAAGTTTGAGGATTGTAGTTTCTTAAAAAGGCTGTTGTAGAGACTCCGGATATAGCTCTTTGCATGTTGCCGATATTTTGATCCACTACGTTATGCCCCAAGGAGCTTATTGCCCATGTATCTAACCTTTCGTCAAAGTGAGTAATATGATTTCTTAGGTCACGATTATTCAAAATATTAGCCTCGTCAATTCCAAGTTGCGTTTTGAGATGTGTAGCACGAGTTTTGGCTTGTTTCTTTGAGTTGTTTGCTGGCCATAATAAAAAGGAAATTGCTGCAGCATGATGTAAAAAATGTTCTCCTTCTCGAAAAAAATCTTCAATTGATTGGGTTTTCATAAATTGATCCATCTGTTGAATACAATGTGTGGCGCGCCTAATTTGTCTCATTAGTTCCTTCAAGTATATCGATTCAATATGTTTGTCCATGTAATCTATAGCTCAACAAAAAATAATAACGTAATTTTAGTATAGCTAAACTATAGGCAAGTGTTCTTGTAGGCTGTTAATCCTCTGCGTCACTGCAAATTCTGTGCAGTGACGCAGGAAAATCACCCTGATTAGGCTCAATAAAATCAAGGTATCCAGAGATTTTGTCCTGACGCCCGTCTGGCGTCAGGACAAAACTCTTATCTCGAATTGGTTGTTTAGCATCTATCTATTTGCTATTTTGGAATGAAGCATAACTGATGAGCCGCACAGGCGAAACGTTATTGACGTCTTATGCAAAGCCACTTTAACCCTTAACTTGTGGCTGGACGTTTAGTAGGGTAAGTAAAGGTAACAATTTATAATAATTGTTTGCTCAATTTAAAAAATATAGGAGGTAGCTAATTAAAAAATAGCTGTAAACAGGCGATACCGTTTGCCATATAATGGTTGATTTGTCCCAACTTCGAGCTACGCAGCATTGCTGGGTTTCAACTTTGAGAGAGCCGCTCGACCAACACTAAACTCAGAACAGGGCAAATACTTTGTAACGAAATTCCAGTTAGGACATATATATTTACCTATACTGCTTCAATGTTTTTCTACTAATATTTCATTTCTAGATTAAGGATATTCATTGGTCTACAATTAGTAAAAGGCCAGCCAAGGAAGAATCATGAGAAACAATCATTTACTGTTGCTTTTAAAAGAAATTATGGAAGATATCAAAGAGGTTATCAGAACAGAAGAGGAAATTGAGCGCGAAAACTCAGTAAGAGATAAGTTATCAAATCCCGGTCCTTTCGAAGATTATATGAAAAATCTAGAGTTATTACAGATGAAGTTAAGCACATTGATAGAGGATATTGATCGAATAAAACGCAATCTTAAATAAGTTATTATATGTCTACTCATCTTCAATATATGAAATAAATTGATTACCGAGTTGAGTAGTTCTTTTCTCTAAACTTCCCTGACCAGTCATTGTAGTTTGCAATAAGGTTTTATCGCTGCTCACAAATCC
Source organism: Legionella sainthelensi (assembly GCF_900637685.1). Lineage (NCBI taxonomy): Bacteria > Pseudomonadati > Pseudomonadota > Gammaproteobacteria > Legionellales > Legionellaceae > Legionella > Legionella sainthelensi. The sequence continues at coordinate 3,965,202 of NZ_LR134388.1, read as the reverse complement.
TTTAATGTATAAGTCAGTCCAAATATTATCTACTAAGTCTTTTGAATTCCTTAATTCAGGAAACGCCTTTTCCAATGTTCCTCGAACACTTCCAATTCCCCCGATACCTGGAAGACTATTTTTATTATTTGCAAACCATTTTTGTGGATTATTGAATAAAGTCAGGATTTTTATATGCCAAATAGTAAAAGTATCTATGCAA
>NZ_LR134388.1:307500-505000 GCF_900637685.1 Legionella sainthelensi | reverse complement strand
TGTACTTGACTTACTATTTTAATAATTAAATTGGAGGTAATCGAATCTGCTACTTGTCGCAAAGGAAGATGCGTTGTAACTAAAGCCACTTTCATCTGTGGACAAGCCAGCATCATCACCACTATTTCCACATTATAAAATTGTGCAAAAAACTCAGTATGCCCACTGAATGGGATACCCGCACTATTAATATTGGCCTTATGAACAGGTGCAGTCACTAATGCAGAAAAATCTCCTCTGCCACATAAACGTGCCGCATGATTTAGTATTTCCACAACATAACCTGCATTATCAGGATTAAGGCATCCACTTTGCACAGGAGCAGGACAAGAAATAGACAGCACCGGTAAATTACCAGGCCTTGGCTCTACCACGTCCCCACTTTTATATGAAGTGAAACGAACATCTAGTTTTAATTCCTTTGCCCTAGCCTCCAAAACATCTCGATCTCCTAGAATTACTAATGGAAAATCATAACCTGCAAGAGCCAAACATAAGTCTGGACCAATACCTGCTGGTTCCCCACTACTAATAAGGAGCGGCTTCATGCTAATTCCTTATCAAGAATATTAACATATGCATCTGTTCGTATATGTTGCTGCCAATTTTGTACCGCTTCAGCAAATTTTCTTTGTTGTAAAAATTGCCTTACTTGTTGTACCTTAAACGCTTCTGAATCATCTTCTTGCTTACGCCCAAGAACTTGAATAAGGTGCCAGCCAAATTGCGATTTAACTGGAGGGCTTATTTCATTAATGGCTAACTTATCCATTGCTTTTTCAAATTCAGGGACTAATACTCCGGGTGTAACCCAACCCAAATCACCACCTTTCACAGCACTTGCGGAATCTAACGAATATTGTTTTGCCATCAGGGCAAAATCCTTTCCTGCTTTTATTTGCTGATAAATATTCTGAACCTGCTTCTTTGCATCCTCTGGAAGCATACTTGGATCAGGCTTTAAAAGAATGTGACGAACATGAGTCTTAGTAATAATATGGTGTTGATTTTCACCACCTATAGAAACCAGTTTTATAAGTTGAAAACCGTTTCCAGCGCGTAGAGGACCAACAACTTGGCCAACTTTCATTTTTACAACTTCTTTTGCAAATAGTTCTGGTAACTCAGCAAGATGCCGCTCGCCTAAATCACCACCCTCTAATGCAAACTCTCCACTTGAGTTCTCTATAGCAAGACGACTAAAATCATCTCCTTTCTTGATTTTTGTTAACAAAAGCTCTGCTTTGTTTTTAGCTTTTTTTACTTGTTCTGATGTAGGCTCTTCGCTCAAAGGAATGACTATATTTTGAATGCGGTATGTGAGTGTTGAACGATCGACAATTCCACCCTCAGCCTTTAAATATTGGTCGACTTGTTCGCTGGTAACCATTGCATCTCTACCAACTGCTTTTTGCTGCAAATGGCTTAAGAGTATTTCTTTACGAATATTTTCCCTATATTCATTCCAAGTCATACCCTGTCGGACAATTTCTTCACGTAGCTGAGTTAAGGTAGCATGATTCGCCGATGCAATTTTCTCAATTGCCTGATTTAATTCCGCATCATCTACAGCAAGTCCATTCTTTTTCGCCATTTGCAGTTGTAAGTCTACATCAATCAGATGCTGTAACACCTGTTTACGTAATACCGATTCTTCTGGTAGTTGCATTTTTTGTGCAAGAATTTGCTTTTTAGATAATTCAACTTGCTTATTTAGCTCACTCTCAGTAATAACACCATCATTGACAACGGCAACTACTTTATCCAGCATTTGTTTTGCTTGTGCAATACTTACAACTACAGAAAAGAAGATGCATATCAGTGCTATTTTCTTATACATAACTGAATCCTTATTTACTTTTTTCGAGCAATTTAGGTTATTTTTATCCAAAACTCAAGCAGATTTGTTCAATTTTTACCATTCCATTGTTTAACGACGAAATGGATCACTATATCCTGGGATATAGGTATTCAATACACTGCCTGGATCACTATTGGCTACTGATCCTAAGCCTTTTAATAAAATTTGCAAATAAATATTATTATTATATCGAGGTGAATAATTTGCGTCTAAGTTTTTAAATGTTCTTCCACCTAAAATTCGTACTGCCCAACAACAATTGTCATATTGCATTCCCAACAACGACATCATACTATAATCTTTACTAATATTGTGACTGTAAGCCCCTATCGCGCTCCACCTATCAGTTAATGGCCAAGAAATAGAACCCAAGACTTGATGCAAAGCATTATCAACTCCTAAATTATTTCTTACTGCAGTAACATCGCCATTCACTAAATAACTATACCCCAAATTAACAACTGCATTTGGCTTTGGCTGATAATGGATATTTAAATCTGCATTGTTCGTAGCAGAAGTAGCAGGATCCCAAACATAGTCGCCTAACAACTTCCAAGACGGGCCTAAAGAATACATGGCACGACTCGCAATAGGAGAAAACCCATAAAACGGTGATAATTGTCCTATTTCCAGAGGATTCGCGATGCATACACCAGAAGGGCTGCGACAAAGCTGTACTTTTCTATCCGAAAAGTACTTAACTTGTCCGATAGAAAAAACAGCTAACTCAGAGCCAGTTTCCTCAGATAACCACCGAGTAGTCAATGCATAACTTAGTTGATTCGCATCACCAATTCGATCAAAACCTGAAAAACGATTTGTTCTAAAAAGTTGATCAAAATTAAAAATCATGTTCGCAGTATCGTATATGGGCAGCTGGCTTTGATTATAAAAAGGTACATATAAATAAAATAAACTTGGCTCTAAGGTTTGTGTATAAGAGTCTCCACTCCAATTAAAATTACGCTCAAAAAACAAACCACCTTGAGTGCTGAAACGCGGAATAAAGCGATTGTAATCCGTATGCATATTGTTCCAATTATTTTGAACCTGATAATAGTTTTCTACAAATTCTACGGATGGAGTAACATATCCCCAATTAGTTCTTTGTGGTAATGAAAGCCCTGGATTAAGATGAAATCTAGGCCCTTGAGGCATTTCTATGGGAATACCTTGAGGCATTAATATCGGAACTTCTTGCGGTATTGATGTCGGCCAAAAAAACTGGTCATATTGTCCAGTCACATTTAAATTAGCCTGCAGTGGTAAATCATAATAATAGCCATGTGCATATAGTTGTGGGAGACGTTCATACTGATCTGCTATGGGCGTTTCATTAATTGGATGTAAGGTTTGAAAACTTTGTGCCATGCCTCTAAAAGTCCAATGCTCTGTGGCATAGGTTAAATCTGCTTGGCGTAATAATTGCCTCTCGGTAATAAGCGCCAAATTCGTACTAAAGTCCTGGAAATAGTAATCATCAGAAACCTGTTGAACATTCACATTTAATCGTAAATCAGGATTAAATTGCGTCGTATTACGAATTCCCCAAAACCAACGATTAGTTGACTCATTTCTGAACCAAGGGAACTCATCCACATGACTATTTAAAAAATTGCGGTACGCAGCATCATTTGGTAGAAAATCACCAGTAATGATACCCATACTTTTTGATGTTAAATATCGAAACTCACCTCCAATCATTACATTACGTTCTGTGTAAAGATGAGGGGTAAGAGTCAAATCATAATTAGGAGCGATATTCCAATAGTAAGGGACTCCAAAATCAAAACCACCGACATTAGAATATCCTGCCAAAGGCATTAGAAACCCCGACTTTCTTTCTTTAGTTGTTGGAAAGCTTAAATAAGGGACATAAAGAATAGGCCACTCACGGATCCGTAATTTAGCATTTCGAGCAATTCCTATCTTTTTTTTATTATCAATAACAATAGACTTAGCTTCAACATCCCACGCTTTGTCCTGTGGGGCGCAAGTTGTATAAGTAGCCTGACGTAATAGATAATCAGAATTGGCAAAACGCTGCATTAAACTTGCTCTTCCCCATGCAGGTAATATTGTCTCACGCTTATTGGTATTAAATCGATAAAGTACATCCTCTATTTGACCTGACTTATCTTGAGGATTAATTGATGCTTTGCGAGCAATCAATAGTTTATCCGGTTCAAGGTAATGCACATTGCCTAAAAACTCAATTTTTGTAATTTGATTGCTTTTAGGATCACGGAATACATAAGCTGTTTGTGCATTAACGATTCGCAGATTTTGTTGTACTTCTACATGACCGCTCAAAGTAGAAGGCTTATCTTGGTAAAAAGAAACGCGATCCGCCATGATCCGTATTTCATCAGATGAGGCAAGAGGCATAACAGTGATGGGTTGATAAGAACCATGACAAATGGGTGAGTTTTGATCCGTTTGCCAACCAAGACATTGAGCAAACTTGGCTCTTATCGCATTCGTTAAATCAACATCGCGGGCTATGACACATGCTTGTACTGGTTCATTAATTAAGGGAGCAGAATAGGCGAAAGTATGATAAAGTACCATAAACACAATAAGCACCATAGCCAGCATGCTCATCAAGAACCATTTGAATGAAATCTTGTTCACGAGTAATAAAATGCCTTATCATGCGCCAAAAAACATGTAACTAAATTGCTTTTGATCAGTCGGTGAGTTGTTTTTCATGTAAAACCTACCCCATTTATGGAAAAGAAGAGATCAAATTATAAGTTACAGCCAAAAATCGAGGGGAAAGTATACCATGCATACACGAGAAAACGCACTGAAAGAATGGCTGATTTACACGTTAAAAAATCAAGACTTTCACTTAGCATCTTTAGCAGGAGATGCCAGTTTTAGAAGATATTTTCGTCTTCACCATAATAACTTAACGTACGTGGTGATGGATGCCCCCCCAGGCAAAGAAGATCTTGAACCATTTATACACATTGCCCAAACGCTTAAGAAAGCTGGAATACTTACTCCTGAAATTCTTGCGGTAGATCTTGAGCAAGGATTTCTCTTATTAAGTGACTTAGGGGATCAACTTTTATTGAATGATCTGCGACCTGAAACTGCTAACAAGTACTATCATGAAGCTATAGAAACTTTAATTAAAATTCAATCTTGTTCTATTTACGATTCTAGGTTACTCCCTTTTGATAAGCCCCATATGCTTAAGGAAATGGATCTGTGCAATGAATGGTTTTTTAAAGCTTATCTTGCCTTGGATCTCAATCAAGATGAATTAAATCTAGTGCAAAAAACAATGGATTGGATTGCTACACAACTAGCTCAACAACCGCTTACTTTTATTCATCGAGACTACCATTCACGTAATTTAATGCTCATCAAGGAGCAAACTGAAATTGGATTGGCTGTTATTGATTTCCAAGATGCCATGTGCGGCCCATTAACTTATGATTTAGTTTCGTTACTCAAAGATTGTTATATTTCTTGGCCACGTAAACAAATCCTCGAATGGATGAGTTTCTTTTATACTCATCAGAGTGCAGCAGCCAATCATTACTCGTTATCTGAGTTCATTCGCGCCTTTGATCTTTGCGGATTGCAAAGACACTTAAAGGTTTTAGGAATCTTTTGTCGTTTATATTTACGCGATAATAAACCAGGATATCTTAAGGATTTGCCTTTAACATTAAAGTATGTTCTTGAATGTACAGAAATTTATGAAGAATTACATCCATTTTTTCACTTTCTACAAATGAGAGTTTATTTACCATGAAAACAGCAATGATACTCGCTGCCGGTCGAGGAGAACGATTAAAACCAATCACCGAGGTAATACCAAAAGCACTTTGCATCGTTAAAGGGAAACCTTTAATCGAGCATCATGTAATTAATTTGGCAAAAGCTGGATTTAAACGAATTGTAATCAATCATGCCTACCTTGGGGGAAAAATTCGACAATATTTAGGGAATGGGGAACATTGGAATGTTGAAATTTGTTATTCCGCAGAACCTCCAGGCGGGCTTGAAACAGGTGGTGGCATTGTAAATGCACTACCATTATTAGGCAATCAACCCTTCATTACAGTAAATGCAGACATCTATACCCATTTTGATTATTCTTTATTGCAACCAGAAAATGTTGATTCCATCCACGTCATTTTGGTTCCTAAAAATCCAGCACTTAATCATCATGGAGACTTTGGGATCATTAATGAAAACAAATTAAGCAACACTGCTCGTGAATACACTCTTGCAGGTATCTGCTGCTACCATCCCCAGATATTCACAAATTGCAAACAAGGTCGCTACTCCGTAACCCCATTAATTCGACATCGCGCCGAACAACATGAGGCCACTGCCCATGTTTATAAAGGGATATGGTTTGACATAGGCTCCCTATCAAGGTTATATGCAGCGAATCAGAATTAACTCAGTCTCGTGAGTCAGGTCTTTTAGAAGCGAGAAATAAGGCCTAACTCAAGCTGTATATATTGTTCAGCCCGTCACGCATGCCCAGGACCTTGTGGTTCCACCCCGGATTCTGGTTCTTCTTTTTTCCGAGATACAGCCTCTAGTTCCTCAGATTCGATAACTTTTTCAACTGCTTTTGCGGCAGCCGCTTTTCTGCGTTGTTCTTCCAATCGTTGCTCACCTGGATATTCACGTTGACGAGTAATAAGCTCCGTAGATACGTTGTTCTCTCGAACATAGTCTCGAAAGTCTTTTGCTGAGTCAGCCAGTAATTGTTCCACTTCCTCCACAGTAAGTTTTCGAATATGATTACCATCTTTATCAACATGAAACAAATAGCCATTTTCTGTGGCAATTTCATGTTTTTTTGCTAACCATGCGTTAAATAACTGATCTAAGTCGACTACTGTACTCTCATCTAGTGGCGCATCTGATCCGGGAACCGCATAACCACGAACAAAATGACCATCTTGACTAATTGCAAAGTCAAATCGAATTCCTTCATAATTTTTATCTGCTAAATTGCTTACTGCTTTTTCAGCAATACCTGTCTGCATATTCTTAAAGTTCGAAGTCTCAGGAAGATCACCAAGCCAAATATTCGCCCTTTGAGAAAACTTATATTCAACAAATTTCACAAACTCATCTACTGCTTTTTCTATTTCTTCGGCAGCCGCTTTTGCTTCGGGTGATTTATTATAGAATCTTGATTTTTGAACAATCTCATGAATTCGATCTCTTAAATAGTGAGCTAGTTCGGGAGATTTTTCTGCATTTTGCATTGCCTTTAATAGCTCTGCTTTGGGAGGTAATGTAAAATCTTTAGTAGTGCTTATTGAAGGTGCATTTGCGGACATAAATCATCTCTCTGGCGGATTCTATTATCGTATTGACCTAATTATAGCAAAATCATCTAAGTTACAGAATTTCTAGTTTTACTAGTCTGTTAAAAATTTGTAAAAATATAACCTATACTATAGGTTCACAAAAAGAAATTCGCTTTTTATAAAAGTTCGCTATTCTCTTCACTACCCTGAACATCACTGCCAATGGCTTAATGGGTTTGTTATATTTTCATGAAAGCGGAAACCCCATTTCTATTGTAGCATTAATTACAACAAAATGGGTCTTTCACTTTTGTAATGACGTCAACAAGCTCTTTAAATTAATAGCACTGGCCCGCCTTATATATTGGTATCAGATTTTAAATCCTGCATAAATGGTGATTTAATCTCATCAATTACCGATTTAAATGAACGATTTTTCATTGAATCAAAAGTAAATTCATCCACTAAAATCGCGTCCCAACGAGCAGCCTCCACTGCGAGCAAGGCATCCATTTCCTGTTGATTAATTTCACTCTTTGCAACTTTATCTTCTAATCGTGCTTTTAATTTACCAAATTTAACTCGTTTCAAGTCTCCCAGTTTTTGAGTAATTCCTTCTGTCTTGAGAATTAATTGCAAAGCATGCTCGACTCGATCAACCGGTTGTTGTGGGTCACCACTTAAATAAATCGAGTTTTTCACTCGATCCCGATATAGGTTATTCTGGGCTGCCAATTTTGCTAATCTATAATCCAGCTTATCACTTGGATAACGCATAGTTTGCCCCAATGGAAATGCCAAGAATCGTACTATAACTCCCAGAACTCTGGAGGGAAAATTATTACATAAATTAATCATCGCCTTTTGTGCATGATAAAAACAGTAGGAAACCGCCCATTGAGCATATAATTGATCATCGGGATGATCTCCATTGAGTTGTACGTTACGCAAAACGGCCATCGCCATATAGAGATAGGACATTCCATCAGCAAGACGAGCAGACAATCGTTCTTTACGCTTTAAATCACCACCTAATTTAATCAAAGACAAATCTGCAAGCCAAGCATAAGCATGACTTAAGCGGGCTAATCTCTTGTACTCACGTTTCATTTTTTGTTTCGGTACACTAATAAATAAGCCTCCTGTCCATGCAGAACATACGGTTTTAGCAAAATTTTGTAAAAAATATTGAATATGTTTCCAAATAATTTTTCTAAATGCTTCTTTATCCTGATTGGAAATAGCATAGAACTCATCACGAATATAAGGATGACATGCCATTGAACCTTGCCCAAAAATTAATAAATTCCGAGACATTATATTTGCCCCTTCCACGGTAATGGAAATTGGAACCCCTTGATAAAAATTAGTCAAGTAATTGCGAGGCCCCACAACAACCCCACGCCCTGCATGCACGTCCATAGCTGAATTCACGACAATTCGGGCCAGTTCAGTATTAAAGTACTTAGTAATTGCAGAAGCAACCGAAGGTTTTTTATGTTCATTTACAGCTGCTACTGTGAGTAAGCGGGTTGAATTAATCAAATAATTTAATCCAGCAATCTCTGCAAGTTTTTCGACGACTCCTTCAAACTGACCAATTTCCACGTTAAACTGGCAGCGAATACGCGCAAAAGCACTCGTTGCCAAATAACAAACAGAAGAAGAAGCGGCACCTAATGCAGGCAGAGAAATAGAGCGACCGATTGATAAACACTCAACCAGCATCTGCCATCCACTTCCTATTCTTTTTTGTCCTCCAATTACGGTAGATAGAGGCACAAAAATATCTTTTCCACGGATAGTACCATTCATAAACGGTTGATCCGCAGGTAAATGCCGATTTCCAATTTCCAGATTAGGAGTATCACGAGAAATGAGTAAACAAGTGATCCCCTCTACTCCTTCACCTTGCAATAAACCATTGGGATCCTTAACATTCACTGCTAAACCAATCAACGTAGCAATTGGAGCTAAAGTAATCCAGCGCTTATCTAAAGTAATGTTTAAGCCTAATACCATTTCGCCATCAACAGACTTGTGTACAACAATAGCATCAGACTGGATTGAGGTTGCATCACTACCTGCACCAGGTTCAGTTAAAGCAAAACAAGGAATATCAATGCCTTTTGCTAAACGTGGCAAATAATAAGTTTTTTGTTCTTCTGTCCCATAATAATTTATTAACTCTCCTGGACCTAACGAATTAGGTACCATTACCGTCACCGCCGCTACCCCAGACCGACTGGCAATTTTCATCACTACATCAGAATGCGTGCGCGCAGAAAAACCTTTGCCTCCGTACTCTTTAGGAATTACCAATCCTAAAAAGCCATTCTCTTTGATATAAGTCCAAACTTTTTTAGGTAAATCATGAGATTGACTGATTTCCCATTCATCTAACATACCACAGAGCGTTTGAGTTTCATTATCGAGGAATGCCTGCTCCTCTGTTGAAAGAGCGGTGCTTACATTAGATAATCTATCCCAATCTGGCTTTCCTGTAAAAATATCTTGTTCCAACCAAGTATCACCGGCATTAAGCGCTTCCTCTTCTGTTTTTGACAATTTAGGAATTGATTTTCCAGCTGTTTTATAAAGATAATCTGCAATAGCTGCACGCAAAGGTTCGAGATAAACTACAAGCAATGCCGTGATAATTATTAACCAAAGCAGAAAACCAATAATCCAAGGCAAACCAATAGCAAATGTTGCTATGACTAAATAAAAAACGCTGCCTAATTCCCAAACTAATGGATTCATTGCTCTATAGAGCACCACTAGCGTAAATATCAGGTAGAGCACAAAAAACAAAATGGCCATAATATCAATACCTTCCCTTGCTTTGGACGATAAAAGTGTAGTATATACTCTTTACTTTATAAGTAGCAATCGCGCATGAAACAACGCCTAATTTGGAATTTTGAATTTGCTCCGGAAAAAAACCTACCCTTAGCAACCTTTGTGGATATAAAAGATGAGCATCTAAAATGGGAAATTCGTTATTTTTGGCCAGAGAATAAATCAATAATTCTAAACACAATTGACCCGTCATTACGAAACATTACGCATTACCAACAAAAATATAAAGAAGACGATTATTATTTACTTCCAGGCCAAAACTATAATATTAAAAAGAGACGTAACCAATTACTTTATAAACCGCTACTCCAAAAAAAGATTCTGCTTTTGGTTTTGGCAGCAAAGTCCTTTTAAGTTCGCCTCAAAACTCGCCACATCAAACTGAATTAACCGACCCTCAGTTGCTGGAAATAACACAACTAATTGCAAAAGAAAGCATAGTGGTTTCTGTTAAAAAAGAAGCCTTGATTTACACCTTTCCAACTAAACCTAAAATAAAAATGGAACTTGCGCGTCTCGAGGTCCTTAACAAAATTTATTTTAGCGTATGTATTGAAGGAAGATCTCTTCATTTGGTAGAAACTATTTCCAAACACTTGCTAGGAGAACAAGTTTCCTGCGAATATGTAACTTTCCTAAAAAGTCTATTGAAATTATGCTAAGGACTCTATTTGATATCATCCTAAGTTTTGGAAAAATCGGACTCATATCCTTAGGAGGTGGTAACTCTATGTTAAAACTCATGGAGTATGAGGCTGTTGAGTACCGGCATTGGATAGGCCAAGAAGAATTTGTTGCGATGGTTGGCTCGACCTTTATTTTCCCTGGACTAACGGGGGTTAAATTATCTGCGCTTATAGGATATAAAGCAGCTGGAATCACTGGATTAATTATTGCCATCCTTAGTCTGAATTTACCAGGATTACTTATGGCTGTGGCCGGATACCATTGGTTGACCAGCCATAATGGCCCTGGGATGCGTAAAATCATGATTGGAGTACAATACGGGGCGCTTGCTTTACTCGCAGCAGCAAGCTACTCCGTTGCCCAAGGGGTTGTGGGTATGTATTTTTCCATTCCCATTGCTTTGTGCTGCATCCTATTTTTTCTTGCTTTAACCTTTTGGAATTTGTCACCATTTTATGGTTTCATATTATTTATTGGAGTTTGTTTTTTTCTAGTGCGCTGAATAGGATCTGTAAACGGAGCTAGGATTTTTAAAAATCAATGGAGTTACTTTTGGAAACGAAACTGGATAATCCGGAGTACTATATTAATAGAGAGTTTTCTATTATTGCTTTTAATCAGAGAGTCCTTATGTTGGCTAATGATGAGCGCGTTCCTTTGTTGGAAAGAATGCGCTTTCTCAGTATATGCAGCAGTAATCTCGATGAGTTTTTTGAAATTCGTGTTGCAGGCCTTAAAGAAAAAATTGCCATGTCTTCAGGAAAATTAACAATTGATGGTTTGCGTCCTGATGAAGCATTCAGTCAGATTAGTCAAAAAACTCATAAACTCATTGAACAACTTTACTCTATATTTAACAAGCAACTTCTTCCAGCGTTGAACAAAGAAAAGATTCACTTTCTTGAAACAGAGCAATGGACTGATGACATTCACTTGTGGGCAAAACATTATTTTAAACATGAAATTCAACCTATAATTAGCCCAATAGCTTTGGACTTAGCTCACCCCCTACCACAATTGATTAATAAAAGTTTAAACTTTATTATTTCTCTAAGTGGAAAAGACGCCTTTAATCGTAAAATTAACTATGCAGTAGTGCATGCACCTCGCTCCATTCCCAGAGTCATTCATTTACCTTCTGAACTATGCGGTGACGCCCATTATTTTGTATACCTCTCTTCTATTATTACCACACATGTGGATAGTTTATTCCCAGGAATGGAAATTAGTGGTTGTTATTCTTTTCGTCTTACGCGCAATAGTGACTTATTTTTGCGTGAAGAGGAAATTGATGATTTAGCCAAAGCGGTACAACGTGAAATTTTTTCACGCCATTATGGTCATGTAGTTCGACTTGAGATTGAAAAAAACTGTCCTGAAAAAATAGTTGATTTTTTACTGCAAAAATATCATCTTCGCCATGAAGACACTTATTATTGTGATGGTCCAGTAAATATTCAGCGTCAATTAACCGCCATTAACAGTATTAATAGACCTGAGCTGAATTATCCTCGTTTTACAGCTCAATATCCCCAATTTCCAAAAGCTGAACGTAATTTATTTAACGTACTTGACGAACAAGATATTTTATTACATCACCCCTACCAAAGCTTTGATGTAGTGATTGATTTTGTAAGACAAGCAGCAAATGACCCTAATGTTTTAGCAATTAGCCAAACTCTATATCGAACACGGTCGGAATCAGTTATGGTTGATGCTTTAGTTGATGCAGCTCATTCAGGTAAAGAGGTTACCGCAGTCATCGAATTGCGAGCTCGTTTTGATGAAGAGTCCAATCTGAAATTAGCAAACCGTTTGCATGCTGCAGGAATTCTGGTGCTTTATGGCGTTGTAGGATTTAAAACCCATGCCAAAATGACCTTAGTTGTTCGCAGAGCTCATGGAAAATTGAAACGTTATGTGCATTTAAGCACTGGAAACTATCATGAATACACTGCAAAACGATATACTGATTTTGGATTATTAACCTGTGAACCAACCATTGCTTCAGATACCCAAATTATTTTTCAACAATTAACCGGCTTAGGTAAAGTAGTTAAACTCAAATCATTAAGTCATTCCCCGTTTACGCTACAAAAAACTCTATTGCAATATATAGAACAATGCACTGCTACTGCCTTAAAAAAAGGAGATAGCGAAATCCTTCTTAAAGTAAATGGATTGGCAGATAAAACCATTATCCAGGCCTTATATAAGGCGTCCCAAGCCGGAGTCAAAATAAATTTGCTTGTACGCGGGGTTTGCTGTTTAAAACCAGGATTGCCGGGTGTCTCAGAAAATATACGTGTACTTTCCTACATAGGCCGATTTTTAGAACATCATCGAATATTTTATTTCCGAAGTGATGAGGAAGAATTTTATTTTTGTTCCAGTGCGGATCTCATGGAAAGGAATTTATATCATCGGATTGAAATTATGTTCCCCATTCTTGATGACAGTTGCAAAAAACGTATAAAGCAGGAGATTATTAAAAACTACCTTAAAGATAATAGCAACACCTGGGAGATGCAAAGCGATGGTAGTTATAAGTCCATCACTCAAGGAAATAACTGCGCCCAAGAAAAACTCATTGCGTTGTATCAAGATGAAGAAACTTCAATTTGATCATATGTCGCGCATCATCCATCGGGTGCTATATATCGTTGCTAATGCGTTCCACTCTTTGCTTGCAGCATAGGTAGAACTTAGTAGATGACCTGACACTATAGACACCAAGTTTTCTATCGAAAGCAAGTTAATTGGGCGTTTTTGCCTAATTGCAACGACGCGTTTGTTCCCAAAGGAATAGGGAAATTAATTGAGCCATGTCCTATACCGCTGATTTTGAACACTGGAATGTCGCTACTGTCCGCAAAACGCTGCAAAACAGGCTCGATGAGAGAGCTGCCATTAGGTTCGTAGCCCTCAAGAAAATCACCCAATAAAATCGCAGCAGCATTTGTAAAAATTGATGCTTGATTTAAATGCTCCAGCATGCGATCAACGCGATATCCTCGCTCTCCAACCTCTTCGAGTAAAACAATCTTATTTTTGGCATCAATTTGCCAATATGTGCCAATTCCTGATTGAATGATCGTTAAATTACCTCCGGTAATATGAGATTGAATAAACCCATTTTTTTGTGCGTGCGTGTTAAGTGGGATTAATCCATTGAAACTGACTGGTACGTCATCAAACAAAATTGACTTTACAGAAGCAATCGACTCCTGAGAAAACTTATCAGGCGCTGCAGCCCCATGAATGGTAGGCCATCCCCAATGCTGCTGTAAATAAAGATGAAGACAAGTCACATCACTCATACCAATAAATATTTTGTTATTTTTTGGAGGATGGGTATTAAGTAATTTCGAAATCAAACGCGCAGAACCATAGCCACCCCGTACACAAATTACCGCTTTAGTCTGTGTGTTTTGCAAGGCGTTTTTTAGGTGCTGCAAACGCATTTCATCCGTATTAGCGCATAATAAATCCTTGGCAAAAATATCTTCCTGCACCATACAGTTTAGTCCCCAAGATTCCAACAATTCTTTTAATTCAAATAACTGCTTGTCAGTACTACGAGAAGATGGCGCAATAATTTCAATCCAATCGCCAACACTTAAAACAGGTAGCTTTCTCATCTGGTCTCTTCTTTAAATAAATGTTTCTTTGCTTTATTTCACGCCTGTTCAATTAACCTCAATTCGGGATAGCGATGTTGTTAGATCCAGCGTCTATCTGGCTCTATACAGATCAAGAAGATACACGAGCATCATCTAGAACTTCGAGTCAGCATAACCACCTTTTTAGCCTGACCGTAATGTGGAATAATTTGCCTTCTTATCCTCGAACTCATTAAATTAATAAAGTTTTACTTGATTTTCCAGGTTCTTCACGCACTAAACGAGGTAGCAGATACCCAGGCAATAAATTTTGTAATTGTTTATAAATACCTTGTACCGTATTAAAAGGCAAATCAAAATGCGCTGCTCCTTTGACTTTATCTAGTACATGTAAATAATAGGGCAAGACACCAAATGAAAATAAGGTTTGACTCAAATCAGCTAAAACATGAGCATTGTCATTAATGCCCGCCAATAAAACTGTTTGATTTAACAAATGGCAATCTATAAGCCGTAGCTCATGAAGTACTGGTCGTACGGAATCATCAAGTTCTTGCGCATGATTACAATGTAATACAATAACCTTATTTAATTTAACCTTTTTTAATAATGAAAGTAAGTTCAAATCGATCCGTTCTGGAAAAACTACGGGAATACGTGTATGGATACGTAAAGTATGCAAATGAGGAATCTGCTCTAACTGCTCTATCAGCTCTCCAAGAACAACATCAGATGCTAATAAAGGATCACCCCCACTTAAAATCACCTCTGTGATACTCGTATCTTGGGCAATATAGTCACAAATATGTTTCAATCCTGCTCGCCCAGGGTTGTTAGCCTGATACGGAAAATGTCTGCGAAAACAATAACGACAGTTCACTGCACATACACCAGTCGTTGTTAATAAAACACGACCATGATATTTATGCATAAGTCCTCGCACTGAATTCTTACTATGCTCATCCAATGGATCACTACTGTATTCGTCACTCCCTTGGAGCTCATATCCAGAAGCCAAGACCTGAAGTAACAAGGGATCAAGAGGATTCCTTTTTTGCATACGGTTTGCAAATCCCAAAGGAATACGACTAGGAAATTGCTTTTCAGCATCTACATTCCCAGTTAATAAGGGTAACTCCAGATAAGTTAATAATTCATTAACTGAAGTAAATCCCTGGGCTAATTTTTTTTGCCAACTTAAAGAGGTATCTCGCATTAATAACACAGACTTGATAAACTGTGCGAACTTTAACTAAAACCAAACAAAATCTCAACTGTGGAGCACTAATGGCAATCTATAGCACCAATGAATTTAAAAACGGTTTAAAGGTAATGGTTGATGACGCACCTTGCACCATTCTTGATTGTGAATTCGTTAAGCCAGGAAAAGGTCAGGCATTTACTCGTATTAAAATTCGAAACTTAAAAACAGGCCGAGTTGTAGAACGTACTTTTAAATCGGGAGAATCCTTACCTTCTGCCGATGTTGCTGATGTAGAAATGCAATATCTCTATAACGATGGTGAACAATGGCATTTTATGGTTCCGGATAGTTTTGAACAATATGCGTTGAGCAAAGAAGTACTTGCTGATGCCGAACAATGGTTGAAAGAGCAAGACATTTGCATTGTCACTCTATGGAATAATGATCCCATACAGGTAACCCCACCTAACTTTGTTATTTTGGCAATCGTAGAAACAGATCCTGGTGTACGCGGAGATACTTCTGGAGGTGGTGGAAAACCCGCAAAACTAGAAACAGGGGCTGTAGTACGAGTACCTTTATTTGTACAAACAGGTGAGTTAATCAAAGTCGATACACGCAAAGGGGAATATGTATCTCGAGCTAAGGAATAATGATAGTTATTTTTAGAATCAACTTCAGGGTTAAAACATTTCCTAAACCAAACCCAAAGTGAGATTTTAAAATTCAAAACTCTTTTGGCCAATATTTTAAAATCTAATAGCCCACAAGCCTTATCAAATGTTGAATCTTCATAGTCCAACTATGAAGATCCACCGGTCTGTTTCTAATTCGCAGTCTACTTAATATTCGAGCAACAAACATGTGTGCAAGCATCTTATTGAAGAATATTAAGACATTTTAGCCAATATAGTAACATTTTAAACAGATCCTAATAAACTTGATAGGAATTATACATACCCCAATATCCTACATCCCCTAGATCATCATAGCCATAGTAATAGGCATCATTATCATTACTAAAATAATCAATATCCCAATAAGGGCTAGTATGATAATAACCAACAGAATAAGCATATTGTGGAGTATAAGTTGGGGTGTAATATACTCTTTCAGTAGCACAACCTGCTACTAACAGTAGGGACCCAACCATCATTAAAGCAAGAATCAATCTGTTCATAATCCATCCTAATTGTTGAAAAGATCCTGCTGATAATTACCAAAGATGCTCATGGTGTCATCTCTACCCAATAAACATCATTAGTTCCTGCCTCAAGCACATAAGTTACTGTGATAGCATTCAATCCTGACACTGGCTCATCAAAAGTTGAAGTCGGTGCAAAAATCTCGGCATCACGGTTAAAAAAAATGGCGTGCTTAAAACTAAAAAAACAATTAGTTTTTCCATCCTACCTCCTAGAGATTTTAATCCAATGCATGTAAGTTAATTATATATTATGATTAATTTTTATACAAAATGATGCGATTGATTTTTTGAAAGATTTTGAAAATACAGGAAATGACTTTCTGTACTCTGAGCCCGTAACTGAATTTACAATGGAGGTTTATGCAGAGCTTAAGGCTTCCTACCAGGTACATAGGCTTGCGCACCACTCTCCAAAACAACCCCCCTATCTGACACTATTGAATGGTTCAGGCAGGATAAGTCATTTCCTATATGTATAAATAATAGACTAAAAGACCCGTTGTGTGAATTTTTTGCTCAACCTTTATTTATTTTTAATTTTCGATAAGTGGTTAGCAGAAGCTTGCACTGTAGGCATTATGATCATTTCTTCAATATCTACGTGCAGAGGGCGAGTAATACAATACACTATTGCATCAGCTATGTCTTCCGCCAACAGAGGTTGAAAATCACTATAGAATTCCTTTGCTTTTTCCTTGTCTTTCCACCGCACCTCGCTAAACTCAGTTTCTACCGCCCCCGGAGCAATTTCAGTAACACGAACAGGACTACCAAGCATGTCTAATCTCATTGTCTTTGAAAGCGCATGTACTGCGTACTTGGTTGCACAATAAACATTGCCATTTGGATAACATTCATGGCCTGCAATTGATCCAATATTAACAACATGACCATACCCCCGTTCAAGCATACCAGGAATCAAAGCCCGACTCACATAAAGCAATCCTTTAATATTCGTATCAATCATAATATCCCAATGCTCTTCAATACCTTGTTGTACAGGAAGTGTATCTAAAGCCAATCCAGCATTATTAATTAAAATCTCAATCGACTGCCATTGGCTTGGCAAGGAATCAAGTTGTTTCTTGACTTGCTCATGCTCACGCACATCTAAAGGCAAAATGTAATGTTCCTTGCCATAACGGTGATGCAATTCCTTAGCTAATTGTTCGAGACGTTCTACGCGCCGCGCACATAATATGAGACGCGCACCATATTTAGCACACAACCGGGCACAAGCTTGGCCAATTCCACTTGAGGCACCAGTGATTAAAATAATTTTATCCATTAAATCATTCATCGTTTACACCTTTATTTTCAACAACAAAATTAATTAAAAAACTATTTACAATTCTACTCTCTTGGTGAAAGACCTTAATTTTCTATTTCACGGCTCGAAAATCAAGATATACTGACTCAAACGAGGTCATTAAATTATCTCAAGTTTTATCACTTAAATTCATAAAAAATACAATTTAGTATCCAGTCGCAAATATAAATAAACAGATTCTAATGAGGTAATTATTTAATTTGAACTTGCCAACAACTTTATGACTTCCTCATCTGTTGTTTGTGAAAAATCATTGTACCACAATCCTACAGCATAAAAATTAGCTGGTTTAAGTGGACAGATGATTGTCTCAACTAAAGGAGCTAGCTCATCACAAGTTGAACGTGCCGCAACAGGAACTGCAATAATAATTTTTGCAGGATGTTTCTGTCTCAAAGCTGCAATAGCCGCGCGCATTGTATAACCCGTGGCAATACCATCATCCACAAGAATTACCGTTTTTTCCATAACTTCTGGAACGTATTGCTTGCCACGATAAACGAACTCGCGACGTGATAATTCATCCTGTTCTGATTGTATCACTTGATTAATAGCGTCTTTGTTTAAATGGAGAGTACTTAAAACTTCTTCATTTAAAACGACGATACCTCCAGAAGCTATAGCGCCCATAGCAAATTCTTCATGGCCGGGGACACCTAATTTTCGTACAATAAAAACATCTAGCTTTAATGACAGTTTCTTTGCAATTTCATAAGCAACGGGGACCCCACCCCTAGGTAGCGCTAAAATAATTACATCAGTCCTTTTTGCGTAATCTTTTAACAAATCAGCCAGAACAATACCTGCTTGATAGCGATCACTATAGTTCATGCCAATTCTCCCAAACAATCCTTATTCTGAAGTTTAGCCTATTTGTTTTGCTGTGCTATATTTTAACAATTAGCTATTCTCACGGAGGAAATAGCCATGAATGTTACAGAAAAAATCATCAAAGCTCACTTGCTTGATGGTGAAATGAACGCTGGAAAAGAGATTGCACTAAAGATAGATCAAACTCTTTGTCAAGATGCAACAGGCACATTAGTCATGCTTGAATTAGAAGCAATTGAACTTGAACGTACGCAAGCTGAAATTTCGGTCCAATACGTCGATCACAACTTAATTCAAGAAGATAACAAAAATCCAGATGATCACCTCTTTCTTGCAAGTGCAGCAAAACGTTTTGGCCTCTACTTTAGTCGCCCTGGAAATGGAATTAGTCATGCAGTACACATGCAAAACTTCGGGAAACCAGGAAAAACTTTAACAGGTTCAGATAGCCATTCCTGTGCTGCTGGTTCACTAGGCATGATAGCTATTGGTTCTGGAGGGCTAGAGGTAGCCATGGCTATTGCAGGCTATCCGCTTTATATAAAAATGCCGAAAGTTCTTGGCGTCCATTTAACGGGAAAATTACCCAAATGGGTTAGTGCTAAAGATGTTATTCTGGAAATGTTGCGCCGATATGATGTTAAAGGAGGGGTAGGTTACATCATAGAATACTATGGTGAAGGATTAAAGCATTTAAGTGCTATGGATAGACACGTCATCGCCAATATGGGGGCTGAATTAGGAGCAACAACCACTGTATTTCCTTCAGATGAAATCACTAGAGAGTTTTTGCAAAGTCAAGATCGTGAAAAAGATTGGATAGAATTAAAAGCAGATAAAAATGCATCTTATGATAAAGATGAAGAAATTGATTTATCCAAGCTTGAACCCCTTATTGCAAAACCAACCAGCCCTGGAAATGTAGTGCCTGTTGCAGAAATTGCTGGAGAAGAAATTTATCAGGCTTATATAGGTTCATCGGCAAATCCAGGTTATCGTGATTTTGCGATTGCCGCAGAAATCGTAAAAGGTCGTACTGTACATCCGAATGTGTCCTTGGATATTAATCCAACTTCACGAACTATTTTAGAAGAGTTAGTTCGTGATGGACATTTAGGAAATTTAATTCATGCTGGTGCTCGCATTCATCAGGCTGGATGCAACGGCTGTATTGGTATGGGTCAAGCACCTGCAACAGAGAGAAACAGTTTACGCACTGTGCCAAGAAATTTTCCTGGGCGCTCAGGAACAGATGAAGATAAAGTTTTTTTATGCAGCCCTGAAACAGCAGCAGCCTCCTCCTTAACAGGTGTTATTACTGATCCCAGGACTTTAGACATGTCTTATCCTGAAATAAAATTACCCCATAAAAGAATACTCAATCCTGGATGTTTTGAAAGTCCATTGCCTTTAGAAGAGGCTAAATATATTAAATTGGTAAAAGGTCCTAATATTGTCACCTTGCCGGATTTTGATCCTTTCCCTACTTCATTGAAAATACCTGTATTACTTATAGTGGGAGATAATATATCAACCGATGAAATTTCTCCTGCTGGTGCCAAAGTGCTCCCCTACCGTAGCAATATTCCTAAAATCAGTGAATTTACTTATCAACATGTTGATTCAGACTATGCAAGTCGTACGAAAAAATATAAAAAAGGTCACGTTATTGTAGGCGGAGATAATTACGGTCAAGGCTCAAGCCGAGAGCATGCCGCTTTAGCACCTCGTTATTTAGGCTTAAGAGCTGTAGTTGCAAAAAGCTTTGCGCGTATACATTGGCAAAATTTAATTAATTTCGGTATCTTGCCTTTAGTATTTAAAAATACCAAAGATTACGATGAGATCCATTTAAATGATACGATTGAAATCAATGACTTTCCTAATATCTTAGATAAGGAGTCATTTAAGATAAAAATTAATGATAAAGAAATTGAAGTCGAACATACCCTTTCCAAACGTCAAATTGAATTACTTTTGAAAGGAGGTTTAATTAACTGGGTTAAAGAAGATTTGAAAAAGAAACAAAAAACAAAATAGCCTTCGTTCGTTTTAAGAATCGAACCCTGGGAAAAATGGTGTATGCGAGGCATAAAAAACGCAGGACGAGCCAACATACAAGTATTTTGCCGCGTCCCCCACAGCATATCTCTCTGGGTTCGCGGCCCATGATAATAATTAATCGAAAGAGAGTTGCGGTCCTAAAGGAACAATCTGTGTTGGATTAATCGTTTTATGACTGTAATAATAATGCTGCTTAATATGTAAAAAATCTACAGTTTCATGAATTCCGGGATGATGATACAGACGTTTTAAATAAGGTTGCAACGCGTGATAATCACTAATTCGTTGTTGATTTGTTTTAAAATGACCATAATAAACAACATCAAAACGTATTAATGTTGTAAACAAGCGCCAGTCCGCTTCTGTAAGTTGATCACCTAATAAATATTTTTGATGGCACAAACGTTTATCCAGCTCATCAAGTAAAGCAAATAGTTCGACGTACGCTTCTTCATATGCATTTTGCGTTGTTGCAAACCCACAACGATATACCCCATTATTAATTGAATTATAAATTCGGTCATTTAAGTAATCTATTTCTGGCCGCAAAGATTCAGGGTAAAAATCTTGTAAATCACCTGTTAAATGATTAAATGCATGATTAAACTGACGAATAATTTCTGCTGATTCATTACTAACAATCGTTTTTTCTTTTTTATCCCACAAAACAGGCACAGTAACTCTACCGGTATATTGACTGTTTGCTTTGGCATACAGCTCATACAAATAATTAAATCCATAAAGGATATCTCCAGTGGCACCCATCCCTTTTTTAAACTCCCAGCCCTTTTCAAGCATGTGCGGATGCACTATAGAGACCTCAATATAATCATCTAATTGTTTCAGCTTTCTAAAAATGAGTGTGCGGTGCGCCCATGGGCAGGCAAGTGATACGTACAAATGATAGCGTCCTTTTTCTGCCGCAAAACGAGCGTTTGATTCATTACTAATTGTAAAGTGGAATTGGGCAGGCTCTCGCCTGAACTTCCCACCAGTCTTTGACGTATCGTACCAAACATCATGCCAGTGCCCATCAATCATCAATCCCATAATTTGTCCTTATGAATTTTCCTTTAAGCAATTATAGATTATGTCCTATAGTTAAGAGTGAACCCAATTAAGGAATGTATGAATAACTCAACGAATCCTTTTCTTTTAGGAAATTTTGCTCCTGTTCTGGATGAATTAGACATAAAAAAATTAGAGGTCATTGGGGAAGTCCCTCACGATCTACTGGGAATATATATGCGTAATGGGCCTAATCCTGCATTCCCGCCTATTTCATACACTTATCCTTATGATGGAGATGGGATGATTCATGCGATCTATATTGCCCAGGGCCAAGCAGCCTATAAAAATCGATTTGTTGAAACGAAAGGATTAGCTAAAGAACGAAAAGCAGGAAAAGCACTTTATAGTAGGGTCTGTTGACAATTCACCTGCCGCCTACGTGCCGCGGCTTGTCCTCGGCATCCAGTAGATGGTCAAATTAAAAGCTGAACAACCTAATTGATTGATTAATGGAAGCACACTCATAATATAACGGCTCAGATACCAAGTATAAAACGAGTTTGCAATGCTTAGACTTATGCTCGATGACGAGCGTTGGTCAAAGCTGAGGGAGATCATGCTGCAGAACATACTATTGCAGATAAGGGTTATGATAGCGAAGAGGTTCGAGATACCATTCGAAAAAAATCATCCATTCCCGTGATTCAAGGAAAGAGCAATTCTAAAACTGGTAATGCAGATATGGATTGGGGTATTTATAAATACAGACATCGAGTTGAAAATTTTTTTGTCAGAATAAAACACGTTCGTGCAATCGCCACAAGAGTTGATAAATTAAAGCGAAACGATGCTTCTGTTGTTGCTATGGCATGCGCATTTTTATGGCTACCTATGTAGCGCAGCTTCCGGTATTATCTCAGTGTTTGTACAACAGTCAAGGAAGTACGATGAGTCTGGCTTATGTTTCTATTCTTGCGAGTCAGCATCATGGTACTCTTTACGTAGGCTCTACGTCAGACATCATTAAACGGACTTGGGAACACAAAAATAAAGTCAGTCCTGGTTTCACTGCTCAGTATAACGTACATATGATGTTCTATTATGAAGCATATGAATTATACGTTGAAGCAGCACGACGTGAAAAACGTTTCAAAAATTGGCCAAGACAATGGAAAATAAATTTAATAGAGAAACTAAACCCTCAATCGCGTGACCTGTATGAAGAAATGTGCCAATGATTTAGATCGAATGGATGCCGCGGACAAGAAGCGGCACATAGGCGGCAGGTGAATTGTCAACAGACCCTAGTGTTTTAAAGCCTAAACCCATAGATCCTTTATGGACTGATCCAGGGGATCAGCACATTGCGATTAAAAATGGAGCATTCATATCATTCGTCACCACAATACATACCTCGCACTCAATGAAGGCTCCTCCGCATACGAGATGAATAAGCACCTAGATACCCTTGGAGAATGGCAGCCTTATAAAAATCACCCCCCTATAGATGTATGCGCCCACACCCGCAGGGAGCCCGTAACCGGTGAATTATGGTTTGTCAATTATACATTAGCGCCACCTTATTTAACTTTTTATCGCTTTGATAAACAAGGTACATTAATTCAAAAAAGAGACATTGAAAAATCTTATTGCTCTATGGTGCATGATTTTATTTTAACCCCGAATTACGTACTTGTTTTTGACTGTCCTGTAGTCTTTGATCTACAACAAATTATGGGTGGTGGCGCTGTATTGAGCTGGAAACCAGAGCTTGGTGTGCGCATTGGCATCATGCAGCGATCAGTGGGGAAATGAAATGGTTTCATACTGAACCTTTTTTTGTTTTTCATTTTGCTAATGCATACGAGCAAGATCATAAAATCATAATCGACTATGTGAGGCATGAGAAAATAGCACTGCCAGCCCAAGAAAATCAATTAACTCCACCGCGATTAAATCGTATCTGCCTTAACTTAAAAACTGGAACAATAAAAAACAGTGCGTTAGATGAACGCCTTGTTGAATTTCCACGTATTAGAGAAGATTATGATACGTTGCCTCATCAATTTATTTATACACCATCAAAAACTGGGAATCATAAAGGAGCATTTAATACATTAATCAAGTATGATGTAATCCACCAAAAATCATGGACCCATGATTTCGGCACTCACGCAGAAATTGATGAAGCAGTTTTCGCGCCTACCTTATCCAATCAAGCAGAAGACGATGGCTATTTGCTTTTATTTGTGTATGATGCTGCCACAAATCAAAGTGAATTCCTTATTTTAGATGCCGAGAACTTTCAAGATGAACCACTGGCACGGATTAAAATGCCACGCCGTATTCCTCACGGATTACATGGTTCGTGGATGCCAGGAGCTTGGTAATTATCCATGGTAATCTGGAAATGATGATCCCTCATCTTATTAAAGGAATCAATCTTTCATTTTAATTTCCAGCACCCATGATATGATGCATATTATTTAAGTTATTTTTAATCGTTTCATGACAAAAATAATTTGCCTTGGGGGGATAACCGTCGATCGAAAATTAACCCCTACCCATCAATTACAATTGGGAACGTCGAACCCGGTTGCAGCGTTGTCCACATTTGGTGGCGTTGCGCATAATGTAGCTAAAAATCTTGCTCTGTTGACCAATAACATTCAATTATGCAGTGTCGTAGGTGACGATCCAGAAGGAATAGATATCCAAAAACATTTAAAAAGCCTAGGCATAGCAATCAAAAATATTCTTACTATCCCTCAGCAAAAAACCGCACATTACGACGTCCTTCTTGATCACGAGGGTGAATTATATATTGCTTTAGCAGACATGGAAATTTTGAGCATATACCTTTTCAGAAATTTACTCAACCCTGGGAAGAATGGTCTCATGGGGATATTGTATTTTTGGATACCAATTTACCAGAGCCTATTATTGAGCATGCCATAAACATAAGCCGTATCCAAAATATTAAGCTATGTATTGATCCCGTCTCTGTAATCAAAGCAAAAAAATTATCCTCCACTCTCGAACACGTTTTTTTATTAAAACCTGATCGTTTTGAAGCAGAGACATTAACGAATAGTTCCATTCACTCAATCCCTGATTGCATCAAAGCAGGAAAAATATTACTCGATAAAGGAGTGAAAAATTGCATAATTAGTTTAGGAAAATTTGGTTATGTACTCGTTAATGAAAAAATTCAACAACATTTTCCAACATTTTTTATTGAATCAGTAGTTGATGTCAGTGGAGCTGGTGATGCTTTTCTTGCTGGAGTTCTCTATGAGTTAAAACAAGGAACTCCCATAGTAGAGGCATGCCGCACTGGAGCAGCAATGGCTGCGCTAACGATACAATCACCCTACACTGTAAATGAGCAGATCAATCTTGAAATGCTTCAACAAATTCAATTCACATATAGACTAAGAGAAACAAATCATGCTGCAATTTTTTGATTATTCCCCCGAAGTTAAATTTGCTATGGAACATAAAAAACCGATATTAGCATTGGAATCTACTATCATTTCCCATGGAATGCCTTATCCTGAAAATTATGAAACAGCACAAGGAGTAGAACAAATTGTCCGTGAACAAAATGTAACTCCCGCAACAATTGCTGTGCTTGATGGAAAAATAAAAATCGGCTTAACAGCTCAAGAACTACAACTCTTTTCATGCAACAACGAATTATATAAAGCGAGTCGTCGTGATTTGTCATTTATAATAGCCAACGAATATTCTGCGGGTACTACTGTTGCTGCAACCTTATTTTGTGCGGCTAAAGCAGGTATTAAATTATTTGCTACAGGAGGAATAGGTGGCGTACATCGCGGCGATGCCCAGGATATTTCTGCTGACTTAATCGAAATTGCAAGAACGCCGATTGCAACAATTTGTGCAGGAGCAAAAGCAATTCTTGATTTACCCCGAACATTAGAGTTTTTAGAAACAATGAGTGTTCCGATCATTGGTTACCAAACTCAAGTTTTACCTGCTTTTTATAGTGACTCAACCCCTTATCAATTGCCAACATCAATAAATGATATTCCATCACTTGTTAAAATACTAAAAACCCATTGGTGCATAGATGCAGCCACTGGGGTATTAATCGCAAATCCAATTCCAGCAGAATTCAATATTCCCAGTAATGAGATTGAACCAATTATCATCAACGCGTTACAGCAAGCAGAGAGAAATAACATTAATGGAAAAGCGTTAACTCCATTTTTATTAGCTGAGGTTTCGAAGCTTACTCAAGGAAAAAGCTTACATGCAAATATTGGTTTGATTAAAAACAATGCTCTTCTTGGGGCTCAACTTGCGCATGCTTATTTTCACTCCTAAATGGTAACAAAAGAAAATAAGCTTCAACACTAAAGCTTATTTTCCTAGTAAAGATTTTCTTTGTCAGGAATTCAAAGAGGATTGCTGACAACTGTGTCGCTTTTCTTCGTAAAAATCAGGCCATGCATTAATAAATAACCTTAAATTAACATTGGGAACAAGTATTTTACCTCTAATATCCATCCGAGTAACTGGATCAGGAATAGGCTGAATATTGCTCCACACGGGAAGATCACTTTGTTTGGAGCGTACCCATTGTTCTATTGAGCTTTTCTCATAGGAATATCCACTAGGGCTTAAAACAGGATTTTCCATAATTCCAAATTGTATAGGATCTTGTATATCCTCTTCTACTTTCGCTAATTTAGCTAAATACTCATCGGGTTGAAGTGAGTTTGCAGCAACATAATTAATAATCGTTTTCAGCTTTGTATTGGGATAAAAGTCACTACCTTCTTGTAAAGTTGGCTCCTCTTCCAGTAAATGAACTCGTTCGTATGTAATACCATTCGAAACAAGCGTCACAGGATCTTTCATCAATTTTGCTTCTCCAGTTTTTTTAGTAGCAAGAGGGCATGAAAGAGCCATAAGTATTCCTTCTGGCAAAGAAATAATTGTTGATTCCAAAGGTGACGATCTGGACTTACCCGTAGTCACGTAAGTCGTGTATGCTGTTGTTTGTGTTTCTTCTCCCACTTTTGGATTTATTCTATTATCTGGCTCATAACCATTTTCGGATAAAAGATTTAATAACCCAGGAAGATGGGGTGTTGTATTTTCCTCTGTCAACTTGATGATACCACCTGCAGACTCAGCAATGGTCTCAAACAAGTCGCTTCCCGGACTTTCGTTATTACGTATCCATCCCCTGTCATTGGATAACAAGTAACGTTCAGGCGTATTCATTTTCCATTTGGATGATGATTTGTTATAACTTATTGATTGAACTGTGAGTAATCCTTCTACTCGACTCTCACGAATCAACCATAATTTACCCCCATTTGCTTCTAATTCATCGACCTTGGAAGAAAAGGAAGGCTGATTTTTGAGCAGTTTGACTTTACTCACAAGAATTTGATTTGTTTCTTTAGGCCCCATTTTACCATAGATGAAAATATCAGCTTCTTCTAGTTTAGATTGCATTTTCTCTCCCCATAAAATCTAAATAGCCTTCTTTGCTCAGAAGACTATCTATAAAAATTAAAAAGGTGATTTTACATTGATCACAAAGGATAAACAATGAGAAAAATGCACAATAATAACATTTGGAGTTTAATTAGGAATCATTTAGTAAGAAATCAATATACTTACTCCAGAAAATAATAAAGGATTATTTTCTTTAGTGAGTTAATCCAACTTCAGAAGCACGCAATTCCTCTGGATTCTCTGATGAGTGGATTCTTCCTTGCCACCAATATTTTAACTGTTGAAATCCATGGAGCGTCGCTTTGTATAAATCGGGAAGAACAGAAACAACAGCATCAAAAAAATCAGTAAAACCACCTTTATTAAAACCATAAATACAACGATTAAATTCAGCGCCTTTTTTACTTAAAGCAATGATATCGTCCTTTTTAGAAAAGAATTGATGTGGATTAAAGCCCAATTGAAACTTAGTATCATAATCTTTTAATTCCTGAGCAAAAATACCTTCGATATCATCTGCGATAAGATGTTCTACCTGGGCTTCTGTAAGAACAGGATACAGTGTTGCCATCATATGCCGCACCGTCTCGTTCTTGGTTAACTGCTCAATAGAACGATCTTTACGTTTGCCAGGGCCTTGTCCAAGGCTCCAATTACATGCCCCAACCAATAGAGTTAATGATTCATAGTATTCTGTATATGCTGTCGCACGTTGATTAATATAATAAACTGTAGCCCCCCAACCTATCCAACCCAGGAAACCAACTACAGGTAAAAATGACAACGCAGTCGCTACTACACCAAAAGCAATACTTCCTAAGATTTTTTGATCGGTACTATGGAGTTGTGCGGATTTATCTTTAAACAATGCGATGCATTTATTTAAAAACTCGATATGTGCGGAATTTGTAGAAAGAAAACTCTGTCCCTCTTTAATTTCAACAGCAAGTGCATTACCATTTGCGGCTTGAGCTGTTCTAGGAATCACAAAATAATTTTCTGATTCTCTTTGTAGCTTATAAGGATCAGTGTTTATACCAAGTACAGGTACTGAGGTAGAAACAGATTGTGCTTTAATCCCTAAAAATTCAAATACTGATGCCATTTTTGCTTTTATCCTTGATTAAAAAAATTCATTCTAAATTTTATTGAAATCAATGACAATATTTGTTTGCTCAAAATTTGCATTATAAAAAAAATAGTTACCCAGAAAGATTATTTTTTTAGAATCAAATGCTTAAGAAATATCAAAATGATTAAAAATCACATAGCTATATTTGCAAATAATCACGGATTCTTACATCTAGAGTTCCTATTTATTGACCAAAACCTTTAAAACATGTGGCTCCTAATGATTGCATGGCGCTGCATTGTATTATTGTAGTTGTAGCTGCCGCATTATTCATGATTTGGATTACAAAAGATCGGCCATCACTACAAGCGATATCCCAATATGCTGCACCCGACATATCAAGTCCTTGAAAAAAGGATCTAGTAGGAGTGCATGGCAATCCAGCTGAATTAATAATATTACCCAAAATCTGAACCTGTTGATCTGACGTTCTACTCGACAAAATATCACTCGCAATATTTGCATAGGTAGATGAAACTAATCCTAGTAGAGAAATTGTCATTATCAACTGTCTCATGCTGCATCCTTACGGTTAGTCACAACAAGATATTGGTCATAATGTTATTGTAGGATAGGATTAGATTTAAATACAAAAAACAATCAACAAGGAAAATTATTAAACTTTTCGAGTGTCAAAAATAATCAATATGAGCTATGTGCAACTTTCAAAGTTTATCCTGGAATATGGCGATAAGTAGAATTTAGTCAAAACACACGTAACTTAACGTCATTAGTGTATACTGGAGAGACATCAAATATCTCGATGTACCGTGAGGAAATTTTATGCCAGGACAGCCTTTTAAAATCCCCCTACCACTTATTTTGGGAAGTATGATTTTCTATCTTATATTGCTCCCCTTTATTCAATATCCTATAACCACATTACTTAAACCCATTCCAATTATTTTACTTCTGTTGTATACCTCGCAAACCACTTTAGAACAACCAATAAAGCGCTTACTAATTGGAGCATTGAGCTTTTCATTCATGGGTGACATAGTTTTAACATTACCCATAAAAGCTGCGCTCCAGGCAGGAATCTTAGCATTTATGGCCACACACTGTACTTATATTTCTCTCTTTTTAAAAGAAGGACAATTTCACAAGAAAAATTTCTTTTCGTTTTTACCGATACTTGTATTCGTTCTTATTGGCGGATATTTTCTTTGGCCCTATTTAGGCGAAATGAAAAAGCCGGTGTCACTTTATTTATTTCTTCTTACTTTTATGGTTTTTTGTTCTTTTCAAGTAAAGCAGCAATCACTTTTGATTCGTCTGGGTGCTTGTCTCTTTTTGCTCTCAGATTTCACACTGTCATTAGATCTATTTGTCCTGACACCCAGTAAGTCGTTCGCTGTTTTGATTATGTTTCTTTATTACTTGGCGCAATTCTTATTAGTGGTGGGAATTACTCAAGGAAGTTTTCAAAACATCAAACAACATCGCCCAACCTATTCATAAATGGAGAACAATTGTTTGAACATTAAATGCGTGCCGACAAAAAGCCGGTGACAGGCTTAGCCCCATTGCCATTGACTTAAGGGGCTAGGCAGTGTTGAGTCTGCATCTACCTAGATCCCTGCTGGCGCACACAGACATCAACTTAAGGAAAAACTGACGCCTGTGTGCTTTCGCAAGGACAACTACAAGCTATTTAGGTCAATCGACCTTCAGACTCCCAATCATTATCCCATTCTTTTATAAGAATCGTGACCAATGAAACGAGCCCCTGGCCCTTCACGAGTAATATCATTTGCTTGCTTATTAAGTATTGAGATTGTATCTATGATTTTTTGATCTTTATCAAAATGCCCACTGACACTTAAAACTGATTCACACATGGGGTAAACCACACTAAAAGATAATGCATTCCCCGTCATATAACCCGTAATAGGTCTTTTTTGATCAATTGCTTGAGGGCAAGTTTTAGAGGCTACTGCTGTGGTGAAATAGCCCTCAATTTTATTATCGGATAAAATATTGAGCTCCAAAATTGACCCTCTTTCGTTTTTAAAGGTAATACTCTTCTCAGTAGCAAAAGCAGATTGTGCGAACAGCGAATAAAGTGCTATTATGGCACAAATACATGATTTAAAATTCATGAAACACCTCTGTTGTTGTTTTTGTGTTCTTTATTGTAGACGCCGGCTATTTGACATGTTACTCGATGGCGGTCAATAAGCTCTCAGAGAAGTGCTATAGCTTAACAACTCATCCCGCCTGTCTATAGAGTCTATTTTGACACTGCATGTTCTTTATGCTTAATATACCTCTCCAAACAAAATGCATCAAAATCGCTCTCCGCGGTATTCGTGGTAAGCAAAAAGCTCAGGATGGGTGTGAAATGCGCAATTTGCTATTCATAGGATTGATTACTTTATTTTTAATTTCCTGCACTAAAAAAGAGAATAAATCGTTTAGTGGTTACATTGATGCAAATCTTGTTTATTTATCTGCCGATTTTGGCGGGCGTTTGACTCATTTGCCTGTATCAAAAGGGCAAATGGTTGAAAAAAATCAATTTCTATTCAAGCTTGAACAAACCAATGAACTTTATAATGTTAAAACAAGCCAATTAGGCACTAAAGAACTTCTTGCTCAACGACAACAAATTCTAACTCAACTCAATTATAATGAAATTAACTATCGCCGCATTGTAGACATGCGTCAACAAAATGCTGCAAGTCAAAATGATCTTGATGCAGCACAAAGAGATTTAAATATCTCCAAACAACAACTTGATGACATTAACACTAAAATCAAAAGTAATCAGGTAGATGTTGCAGATAAAAAATGGCTAGTGAGCCGTAAAGAAAACTTTGCACCAGAATATGGAATTATATTTGATACCTATTATACTCAAGGCGAATTTGTTCAAGCAGGTATCCCTGTTCTTTCATTAATCACCAAACAGAATATTAAAGCTATTTTTTTTGCTCCTGAGGAAAAGTTAAGTCAATTACGACTTAATGAACACATTCAAATTAAAACAGAGCAAGATCCTCATTTTGCTACAGGACATATTTCCTATATTTCTAATATTGCTGAATATACTCCCCCCATCATTTATTCCCGCGAAGAGCGTCAACGACTTGTTTTTCGAGTTGAAGTCCAGATTAATTCACCTGATTTAGAAAAAATACATCTAGGCCAGCCTGTAACTTTGGAGCTAGCCTGATGAGTGATCTCGCTATTGATGTTAAAGAGTTAACTAAAAAATTCGATGAAAAAACTGCGGTCGATCATATCTCTCTTCAAGTAGAAAAAGGTTCCATATTCGGTTTTCTTGGCTCTAATGGTAGTGGCAAGACCACAACCATTCGCATGATTTGTGGCCTCTTAACTCCTACAGATGGTGAAGGTTTTTGTCTTGGTTACAATATCCGTACGCAAAGTAACCAGATAAAGCAACATACTGGATACATGCCACAAAAATTCAGTTTTTATATCGGACTAACGGTTTATGAAAATCTTCGCTTTATTGCCGATATTTTCCAAATTAAAAACTCAGCCCAAGAAATAAATGACATGCTCAAAGATCTTGGGCTTGAAAAATACCGCAAAACCCAAGCAGGTCGGTTATCAGGAGGATGGAAACAACGTCTGGCCTTGGCTTGTAGCATACTCCATAGACCAAGACTACTTTTTTTAGATGAACCTACTGCTGGTGTTGATCCTAAAGCTCGCAAAGAATTTTGGGATTATTTGCATCTGCTTACTGCACGAGATGGGACTACAATTTTAGTAACTACCCACTATATGGATGAAGCTGAAAAATGCACCGATCTTGCCTATATCAATTTAGGAAAGCTACTCTATACAGGTACTACAAAAAACTTAATACCCTCATCAAAAGTCAAAACCATTAACTTAGATGCCGCTAGAAATGAGCAAAATTTATTAATTAAAAAAGTAACCCAAGCGTACCCTGAACTACTGGCTTCTATTGTAAATAATGAATTGCGAATTTCATCACGAAATCATCAAGAATTGAATAAGTTAATTCAAGAAAACCAAAATTTATCCTTTAAAGAGGTTACTCCATCTTTTGAGGAAGTTTTTATTGGGTTAATGCAATGAAGAACTATAAAAATCTTGTACAAGGAATATCAATTGCTCGCATCGCAGGCTTAATCCGTAAAGAATTTATTCTCATTACCCGCGATCGCGGTACCATCGCCATGTTGGTTATTCTACCCATTATGCTACTTATTCTCTTTGGTTTTGCTATTGAATTTGATCCCAAACATCTGCCCACTACCATTGTAAGTTATGATAATTCTCCTTTAACCCGCAGTTATGTCAGTGCCCTCGAAGCTTCAGGCTATTTTAAAGTAACTCATGAAGCATCTAGCGAAAATCAAAAAAATCAAGACCTTGCTAATGGAAAAATAAGCTTTGCCTTTACTATTCCACCTAATTTTACCCGCAAATACATACGTGATGAAAATCCTCAGCTATTAGTAGAAATTGATGGCTCTGATCCAGGCAGTAGCGCCAGTGCGCTTGGAAATGCATTGCCGATTTTGAATCAAACTCTAAATAGTTTTAATAAACAAGGTTTAGGTGCTCCAACACCGGGAAATTCGCAACGGAATGTGAATCTTACGATTCATCGACTTTATAATGAATCAAATACAAGCTCTTATAATATTGTTCCCGGTTTAATTGGCGTATTACTGACACTAACCATGGTCATGCTCACCTCAACGGCGATTACTTCAGAAAAAGAATCCGGTACGATGGAGATGCTACTCAGTACGCCATTAAAACCTACTGAGATTATTTTAGGTAAGGTGATTCCTTATATTGTTTTGGGTTATTTACAGCTCACAAGTATTTTAATTTTTGGCAAACTATTAATTAATATCCCTACTGAAGGAAGTTTACTTTTACTTTATGTTGCATCAGCACCATTTATTGTTGCCAATTTAATGGTGGGGATGATTTATTCCACAATCGCACGTACTCCTATGCAAGCAATGCAACTTAGTGTGTTTTATCAACTTCCGTCCATGTTTCTATCGGGTTATATTTTTTCTTTCTATGGCATGCCAGTATGGGCTCAAATGATAGGATATTGCATTCCAATGACTTATTTTATTCGTATTACACGTGGAATTTTACTCAAAGGTAATACTGTTAGCCAAATAATTCCTAATATTTTACCTATTTTATTTATTGCCTTGATCCTGGTGCTTTTGACAGGAAAAATATTTAGAACAAAACTCGATTAAATAAAGTGAAAGAATAATGAAACTAAAAATTATCGTGCTCTATTTCTTCACGACGTTGCTGGGAGCATGCTGCAAAAATTGTATCGCTCCTGAAAAAGTTAATTATCCTAAAAGCACTCGTAGTGGGATAAAGTATGCCAACGACGAAACTATTTTAAGTCAAATTGCATGGTGGAAAAAGTTAAAAGATCCTGAACTCGATCAACTAATACATCAGGCGCTTACTTCTAACTATCAGATTCAAAGTTCTTATGCAACGATTGAGCAAGCACAAGCTC
The DNA here is from genome assembly GCF_900637685.1 of Legionella sainthelensi. Classification (NCBI taxonomy): domain Bacteria; kingdom Pseudomonadati; phylum Pseudomonadota; class Gammaproteobacteria; order Legionellales; family Legionellaceae; genus Legionella; species Legionella sainthelensi. The sequence goes on along the minus strand of NZ_LR134388.1, from coordinate 470,874 downwards.
AGCTTAAAGCAGCTCAATATGCATGGATTCCAACTCTTGATGGATCTGCAAGTGGCTTTGCTGGCAGGACGTGGAATTCACATATTACACCTCAAGGAAAATTGGCAAAAACTCCTTTATTTTCAAGCTTATCCAATTTGAGATTTAAAGAATACAATGCTGGTTTTGTACCGGGATATACGGTTAATCTATTGAGCAACATTAATAACATTAAAGCCGCCCAAGCTTCTTTAGACCTCCAAAAAGCTCAAACTCAGGCAACAAAACTAGGGATTATTAGTCAGATGAGTGGTGCTTATTTCATGCTCTTGAGTCAGCGTGAGCAATTAGCGATAGAAAGAGCACTGTGCCATGATTTAAAAAAACTACGCCAACTAGAGCAAGTTCGGTTTCAGAAAGGGGCGAGTAACCTTGAAACATTAACAAACCTTGATCAACAGCTTGCACAAGAAGAAACAAAAATTCCGCAAATCGAAAATGTGGTAGCACAAAGCGAGAACACCATTCATTTCTTATTGAATGGAAATCCTGGACCAGTTAGCACAAGCCGTACTTTGCTTTCGCTTAATTTAGATAACATCATTCCCAAACGCTTGCCCTCATCCGTTTTAAAAAACCGTCCAGACATTATGATTGCCTTAAACAATGTTAAAATCGCCTACTCACAAATTGGCGTGGCTTATTCAGTTTTTTTCCCAACAATTTCATTAACAGGCTTAGTTGGAGGCACTTCTGTTGATTTAACCCATCTTTTAAAATTAAGTACTAATATTTGGATTGCCCAGGCTGCAGCGTCAATGAAAATATTTAATGCCAGCTCCTATCAGAATATCAAATCCGCTAAAGCGAACTTCAAGGCGACTTACTATGATTATCTAGAAACACTACATGCTGCATTTGCTGATGTAGATAATGCGCTAATGACAGAGCAAAAAAGCAGATTATCTTATCTGCAAACACGTAGAGGATACTTAGCTGCCAAAAAAGGATATGCTATTGCATTAGCACAATACAAAGCAGGAGCAAAAGATTACCGCAATGTAGTGAATGCAAAGATAAATTTAGATCGCAGCAAGCTTAATTTAGTACAAGAAAAAGCCCAATTACTCGACGGTATGGTACAAGTTTATAACGCAGTTGCAGGTGGCTATGATGCCACCTAAGTAATTGCAAAGAAACAACAAACCTTAACTGCTAAAACTATTTCCTTAAACATGTTCGTCTAATGCTTTCTCAATAACCTTAATAACTTTTCCTGCATCTGGAGAAGTGGTCGAATAAAAATAATCAATCAGCTTACCCTTCCGGTCGATAAGATATTTATGGAAATTCCACTTTGGTGCGGTACCAAATCCCAACTCCTTTCTTGCCCAAAGATAAAATGGATGTGCATTTTTTCCTGAAACCACTTCCTTGGCCGTCATTGGAAAGCTAACACCATAATTTAATTGGCAAAAGTTAGAAATTTCTTGTTCTGTTCCTGGTTCTTGCCCACCAAAATCATTTGAAGGAACTCCTAGTATAACCAAACCCCGGTCTTTATATTTTTCATAGAGTTCCTCTAGGCGAGCATATTGCGGAGTAAATCCACATTTAGAAGCAGTATTAACTACCATTAAAACTTTTCCTTGAAAAGAGGAAAGAGGTAATGGCTCGTGTCCTCGTAAAGTATGAAATGAATAATCATACGCATTATCATAATGCGGCGTATCAGCTGAAGCGATATGGGTCATCATCCACCATCCTAGTATTATATATGGAAGCACTTTTCAACAAGCCCTACTGTTATTTAAGTCCAGAACTAAATCCGCCCGGAACATGAATTAATAATATACTATTGACCTTGTAAAGCAAGAATGAAAAAATTATCAACAATTTAGGATGGTCAATTTGCATTACCCAAGGAAACAAGAGACACTTTTATGTTATTTTATTCTAAACTGCATCAAGATTTCTTTTCAGCAGCCCCAGACTTTATCTCTATTTATCATTTAATCAATAAAGTTTATCATAAAGAATGCACTCATTTTATTGAATCATTATCCACTTTAGAAAAGTTACTCACCGAAAAGCGTTTACGAAAAGAAGAACCTATCTTACGTTTTTTAGTTGATACACATGGTGTTGCATGGTTTGCTCGAGAAAACCAACCAGGTATTAGTGCCCCTAAACATTTCCAAATGACTGGAGAATCTCAAAATAAGGCCAAATGTCTCACCGCTGGAAATATAAAATTTACCAATTCAAAATGTCGTGTTTTAAAAAGCATTAATCATAGAAGCGGTGATTTTCAACCTTCTTTTTATTCACTGCGTATATTTTTGGCCATACTTGTTTTAAATGAAACAATTTTACCTTTTAAATTACCCAGAGTCATTGTTGTAAAAGAATTAAATACTCAAGGTGAAGTGATATGCAAACACAGATGGCTCGTTGCAAAAATCAAAGAATGGGTAACCACTTTTAATCAAAATAAAGAACTGACTCACAGGCTAAAAAACCAATCCGTAGAAAGAAAAATAGTCCACTATGAGAGTACAAATGATGAATTGTGTTATCCAGTTTAAAGCGAAGGCAACGATACAATTGGGGGGGCTTGCTCTCTTTAAGTCATCTCTATCTGATGTATGATTTTTTGTTGTATTTCAGATGCATGTACTTCGTTCTCGTAATGAGTTCGAGGCCAAAAAAATCCCTTTAATCCATCGTGCTTGTTTCTTGGTACAATATGAATATGAAGATGAGGAACACTTTGGCTAATTGTATTATTTATGGCAATAAAGCTTCCAGCAGCGTCCATGGCATTTTCAACTGCTTTACCGATTTTTTGCGTTAATAAAAAAAGAGACGATACCAAAGATTCAGGTAATTCATAAAGTGTTTTAACATGTACTTTAGGTACTAATAAAGTATGGCCTGGAAATAATGGGCGAGAGTCCAAGAATGCAATAAAACTCTCGTCTTCAAAAACAAAAAACGCTTTTTCTTTTTTCGCAGCAATTAAATCAAAAATACATTCCTTTGCCATCTATATTCCTACTTTTGCGTAATTTAGAGAACACCGAACCATTTTATTTAACACTTCTTTTAACACAGCATTGCTGTTATTAGTTCAGATCCTGAGTTACTTTAATTATCTTTTAATAAATATCCTTATAGTAGTACTCAAGTGAAATCATCCGGGTAGGTGATTTCAATGCTACACTTTATTATCAGCTTTTTTAAAGATAAATTGGAATCAACAAAATGAAAAAATACTCTCTATTTTTATTACTGTATATGATTCAATATAAAAGCTTTGCTAACGGCCTAACTCTTGAAAGTTCAGCATTTCAAATGAACTCAATAATCCCTGTTCAATATACCTGCAAAGGAGCGGACCAATCACCCCCGTTAGCATGGCATAATGTACCTTCAAAAACAAAATCACTTGTATTACTCGTTGATGATCCAGATGCTCCTGGTGGGGTTTGGACCCATTGGATTTTATTTAATATTCCTCCAACGATACACCGATTAGATGCTGGAAGCCCAATTCCTCCTGGTGCTACAACTGCAAAAAACAGTTGGGGCGAATTAGGTTATCGTGGTCCCTGCCCACCTCTTGGGGCCCACACTTATCATTTTAAATTATACGCATTAAACACCGTAATAGACTTAAAGGATGACACAAGCCGAGATGCATTGTTGAATGCAATCACCGGACACGTTATTGCAAGCTCGGACCTGGTAGGAATTTACCAATCTTTTGAGTAAATCAGGGTAAAACAACCAAAGCCAACAACAAAATATAATGATACTGTTCTAGTTTTTAAGTAATTGAAACTCAGTCAATGTGGTATATGTGGATCGTTCGTGGCCTAGTTTACTTTCAATAAAATAAATCGTGTTAACAGTCATCAGCGGGATATGCCCTAATTTAATTTGCGGTAATAATTTCTGTTGCTCATGCTGAAAATTATGCACCCTGGCTAAAGTCATGTGACCACGAAAGGGTCGAGATTCAATGGGATAATTTAAACAGTGAAATGATTGAGTAATAGTACTTACAAATTGAGCTAAAAGATCATGTGGTTCGACAATCAAAGAAAGAACTTTAGGATGTCGTAACGAAGGGAACCATTCAACCGGCCCTAATTTTAATTGGAAGCATGGAATATTTTTTAATGCATTTGATACTTTTTTGCTCACTAAAACCAAATCTTTTAATCGAAATTGGCCTATAAAGTGCAGCGTTATATGCAAGTTATCAATATCAACCCAACGAATATAATCTTCTGGCACTTCTTGCTTTAGAGATTGCAAAATAGTCAGTAAATGCAGGCGCATTTCTTTTGAAGGTACAATTGCGAAAAAGACACGCATCGTATTCACTTTATCCATTAATAAATGTTTTGTCCCGGGTGGAGCTTAATTTATATTATATAATGGGCGTATGGGATAGAAAATAATGTCATTTTTTATATCGAACTAAGTCCCTGAATGCGAAGCATCTTTGCTTTCACTGGAAGAACAGTTTGATATGGAATAACGTTCGTGTCGTGGCGCCAATGCATGGAAATGGCTTGACATTGGACCTACGTTATATAGATAAAGCATAACCAAAATGATAGCATTACCCTTTTTATTCGAGAATGAATGAAATACCGTCCCGATATTGATGGGCTAAGAGCCATTGCTATTATACTGGTCCTAATTTATCACGGCGGCCTCCACTTTTTTCCTTCCGGATTTATAGGTGTTGATGTTTTTTTCGTTATATCTGGTTTTCTTATCACCAGTATTATTCATGAGTCACTCAATAATCATTCTTTTTCCTTTTTAAATTTTTACAATCGCCGGCTATGGCGATTACAACCTGTATTTGTTTGTTTACTCTTTTTGACAATGATATTAACTGCATTATTCTTTTTACCTGATGATTTAATGCAGTACAGCAAAAGCGCGCGTAAAACATCTCTATTTTTATCCAATTTATTTTTTGACAAAACCACTACGGGTTATTTTTCACCAGAGACACACCAGCTTCCGCTATTACACACCTGGTCTCTTTCCATAGAATGGCAATGTTACTTGCTTCTACCTTGCCTTATTTATGGTTTATATCGCTTTATACCTAAAAAATATTTGCCTGTTTCCGTATACACTCTTACTTTAATTGCTTTTCTCTATTCATTACATAATGCTAAATCCTTACCAGCTCATACCTATTATTTATTGCTAAGTAGAATCTATGAATTTTTAATTGGGGCGTGCATTGCGTTGATTCCAGCAATTACTCTTACATTGCATCGATATCTCTTAAATCTCCTTGGCGGTATTGCATTATTCTCGCTATTTTATATCGCAAATCTTAATCCAGTTTTAACCGGATACCCTGACGAACTTGCGCTTGCGGTGTGTCTTGCAACAGGAGTACTTATTGCTTTAGGAAGATTTTTTCCCGAGTGCTTTTTGACCAAATTACTTTCCACTAAACCTATAGTCTTTTTAGGATTATTATCTTACTCTCTATACATTTGGCATTGGGTTATTTTTTCACTCTTGAGATATCAAGGCATTGTAGAGACTCCTTTTATCCAACTTTTTTCCTATATACTTACCTTTGTATTAGCATACGTCTCTTGGAAATATATTGAACAACCTGCAAGACATTTAAGGCATACCCCTTTACCCTATACTTTGGTGTATTTGGTGTTTATTCCAATATTAGTTATTCATCTTGCTTCTTATTTTGTCAACATCAATAAGGGTTTCCCTAATCGCTTTGATGGCGAATTAGCTTCTATTTATCAACAACTCGAACAATACGAAAGTAAACTAAGACCTAAGTGCATCAGTGATAAGCAACAAGAAATCAATTGGCAATGTCTCGTTGGTTCTAAAAAAAGCGACAGTAAAAAAGCCTTAATGATTGGTGATTCCTTTTCCAATCATTATTGGGGATTTATGGATGTGATTGGAAAAAATGCAAACATCACCATATTAATGCAAGGCGTATCATCCTGCGTCACCTTACCAGGAATTTATCTTTATGACTGGTGGCATTTTAGAAATCAAATTTACCAATCCTGTTATGAACTCACACAAAAATATTATCAAATGATTGAAAAAAATCATTATGATTATGTGATTATTGGGCAACTATGGGAAAATTATTTATCTGCAAGTGTCATAAATCATTTAGGAGATAAACGTTCATTAGCATTAGGCCAAAAACGGCTAGAAACCGCATTAGATAATGCAATTGCAACAATTTTAAGATCCGGGGCAAAACCCGTATTAATTAAAGCGACAGCGCAGATGCAAAAGAACTTCCATGACTGTTTCTTTAAACATATAAAACTAAGAAAGCCTTATAATCCTGCTGAATGTAATTTTAATTTACTTACAACGGATCAAAGACTGAGCCAATTGTTTCAGAAAATGAAAAGTAAATACCCTCAACTAATCATTTTGGATCCTAAAAAAGTACAATGCATACAAGAAAAATGTAAAGCAGACATCAACGGGATCCCTGTTTATCGTGACGTAGGACATATAACTGATTATGCTTCATATCAGCTTGGCACCCTTTATTTGCAAAAATTTTCTAATCCATTGGGATAATGGATTATTATTTTATTTGGCCGCAATCCATTTCCACATGAGCTTCTTTTTAATGAATTCCACTAAAAATAAATAAGTTACTGTGGCCGTGATAAGAAATAGAAAATACGTGGGCGGTAAAGGAACAAATCCCAAAAATTTCGCAATTGGAGTAAAAGGTAACATCGCTGCAAAAAAAACAATAAATAATACCATGATGATTAAGGGAGTGCTTGGTTTACTTTTCCAAGGACTTTTCGCAGTACGAATTACAAACACAACCAACGTTTGAGTCGCTAATGACTCAACAAACCAACCGGTTTGAAAGAGAGGCTCTGTTGCAGCAAAAATCTTCAGCATGACAAAAAAAGTTATAAAATCAAAAATAGAGCTTATAGGGCCTATGTAAAACATAAACTTGCGGATAATTGTTATATCCCAATGTTTCGGTTTACGTGCAAAGCTAAGATCTACATTATCCGTTGGAATCACTATTTGAGAAATATCATAAAGAAGATTATTTAAAAGAATTTGCGTGGGTAACATCGGTAAAAATGGCAAAAGAAGAATTGCCCCTGCCATACTTAACATGTTACCAAAATTTGAGCTGGTTCCCATCATAAGATATTTCATCACGTTCCCAAATGATTTTCTCCCCTCAAGAATTCCACTTAGCAATACGCTTAAATGACGTTTCAATAAAATAATATCAGCCGCCTCACGTGCTACATCTACAGCACCGGCAACTGAAATTCCTACATCTGCGCTATGCAATGAAGGAACATCATTAATTCCATCTCCAATATAACCCACTACATGCCCACGTCCACGAAGGACACTAATAATTCGTTGTTTTTGCATCGGAGAAATGCGTGCAAATACATTTACTTTTTCTGCAATTTCGCCCAATGCCATATCACTAATATGCTCTAATTGATCTCCGGTCAAAATTTGACTGGAATCGATTCCTACTTGTTGACACACATGCTGTGTCACTAAGTCATTATCTCCCGTTAAAATTTTTATCGTGACACCTTCTCTAAATAATTTTCTGATCACTTCAGGAGTATCTTTAAGCGCTGGATCAAAAAAAGCAAGAAATCCAGCTAACACCATCCCCTTTTCATCGCTCGCAGCATAGGAAGACTTGGGCTCTATTTCACGATAAGCAACAGCCAAAGTTCGATACCCCTGCTTACTTAAAGATAAAAATGTAGTCTCAATTTTTTGACACCATAGTTCATCCAGTAGATGAATTTCATTCTCTATATGATAATGAGTACAATCTCGTATTACGTATTCTGGCGCACCTTTAATAATTAGAATATGAGTTCCTCCTTTATCCACTACAACGCTTGAGCGACGACGTTCAAAATCAAAAGGAATTTCATCGATTTTATGGTAAGGCTGCAGATCAGGATGATCGTGTTTTAAGATTGCAGCATCTAAAGGGTTAAGATTGATATTTTTTAATACAGCAAGATTAAATGGATTGGGGATTTCCGTGCCAAAAAGACTGTTTAAATAAGCCAATAACATTACATTTTCTGATTTATTACCAAAGGGATCTAAATGTTGTTCTAAAATCATTTCGCCACGAGTCAAAGTTCCTGTTTTATCGCTACACAGAATATCAATACTCCCAAAGTTCTGTATTGCAGACAAATTTTTGACGATTACTTTTTTTCTAGCCATATGCACAGCCCCCGCCGCAAGAGTCACGGTAGTAATCATCGGCAATAACTCGGGTGTAAGTCCAACTGCTAAAGCGACAGCAAATAAGAGTGATTCAAGTAAAGAGCGTTTCAGATAAATATTAACGGCAAATACAAAGATCACAAGAAAGAACACTACTTTCATGATGAACAAACCAAAGCGTGTAATGCCTTTTTCAAACTCAGTATGAGGCGCAACTTTAGCAAATACTTTTATGATATTGCCAAATTGTGTGTCTTGTCCGGTTGCTACTACAATCGCTGTTGCTGTGCCGCTAACTACCGACGAGCCTGAAAAAACAGCATTTGGAGCATCTTCTATATTTTGAGAAGTGTTATTTTCATAAATCGCCTCTTTTTCTACAGGCAAAGATTCGCCAGTAAGAGCGGCTTGTTGAACATGTAAATCTTTAGCTTTTAATAGTAAAGCATCCGCGGGTATCAAATCACCAGCGATAAGACGGATAATATCTCCTGGAACTAATTCACGACAGGGTATTTCGTTCCATTGTTGATCTCGTAATACATTTGCAGTCGAAGCAATATGTCGCTGTAGCTTTTTGATGGCAACAAGTGAACGATGGCTTTGGAAATAATCGAGGCCAATACTCATTATAACCATAATAATGATAATCATTGAACTAACAACATTTCCAGTAAAGGCCGACACCACGGCTGCAATCAACAAAATAGCAACAAGCGGATTAGTTGAATGTGAAATTGCTTCTAAAATAAGGAGACGATAAGGACGTTGAGCAATTTCATTAAATCCAGATAACGCTTGCCTTTTTTGTACCTCTAAATGAGTTAAACCATCCAATGAACTATTTAATTGAGTGAGTACCGCTTGCTTATCCAACGTAATTAACGACTGCAAATCCATATTATCATCCTATATTGTGCTGACTTGCATCAATTTGTATCGTTCATTTTATCATTTGAATACAATTTACAATTTGTTGAGCCAAGCATAGATTTTTGCGCTAAATAATCGCGGGGCGAGTGGTTCACAATGACCTCCTGTCCCTTCTTTAGCATCAAAAAGAATATATTCTTTTTTACACTGTAGCTGATCATAGAGTTTTTTTGCCTGTCCTAAGGTGATGTATTCTAAAGTATTATCACAAACCAGCATGGGACATTGAATCTTTTCAACTAAGCCCTTTAATGTGTAGGCACGTGTTTTATGGAGCATTTCCTCAATAGTTTTAGCACCAAACCGCCACTTCCTACTTTCTAACATGAATCGTAAATTGTCATCAGATTTCATAAGATGAATTAAAGCGTGCTCTAAAGAAGCATTTTTTAAATCTGGAAATTGTGTCCTAAACGAATTAAATTTTGTTTCTAGATTAGCACTCGCATCAAATATACCTGGATCCACAATACAAGCGGCAATTCGTGTTTCTTGGGTTACTGCACGCGCAGCGAGATAGCCACCAAAGCTCCGACCTATTAGGAAAATTTTACTGGGATCGATTTCAGGGCGGCTGATAATAAAATCAACAACGGCAGCAATCACTTGCTCCCAATTGGGAATAAAAGGTATTTTATTGAAACGCAATATACTGCCTTGACCAGGGCCTTCAAAAGTTAAGCAATGAAATCCTCGTTTTAATGCTTCAGTAGCAGTGCCATAGCATTCTTCTTTAGTACCATCCCCACCTCCAGTATCAATTAGAATGGGCCTGGGATGATTCGAAGAAGATTCATGCAGATAAAGATAACCAGGCAACTTAGCATTTGCAAAGGGAATTTCTACTACTTCTACAGGGGTTTCAAAAAACTCAAGCGCCTGATGGAATGATTGAATGCTGTATTGTAATGCGTGTTCAATCCGGGGATCCGTAGGCTCATCTTCTAGGAAAAAAAATGCGGTTCGGTAATAAGTACAAGCGCGTAAAAAAGCCAATTTCGCGTCAAAACAAAGTCCTTGGTTACGATACCTTTCAGCCAGATTATAATTCTTGTCAGCAAATGCAATCCAATGTGAATACCAGCTTTCTTTATTACCAGGTTCTATTTGACTTGCTATGGCAAGACACTCTCCTATTTCCGCTCCTTGGTAGGTAGTAGCTCCTAAGCTTCTGATTAACTGAGCATTAAATAGAGCCGGTTTCATGATATCATGCATGATAAAGTTTCCTTGTTCTTTTTAAAAATCAAACTTGCATTTAGATCAAATAATAGAACCGCTGAATTTTTATAGTAGTGATTAAAGCTAAAAAAGGGAAGTAGGTTTTAAGTCCATTGGATGAGAAATCTCCTTAGGCTTTTCAAGAAGTTGTTTTTTGTTTCCCTGCGCTAATAAGCCATGTTCTGCAATAATAGCATGGATCGGAATAGCGTTTTGGCGCCATTGGCCTACCTTTAAAGGTACGGCAGAAGACTTAGCGTCAAAAGAAGGTACCGCACTCATATTGGATTGCTTTCTTAGGAGCAGTTGACAGCGTATTTTATCGGTACAAAGCTGTTCATCCTCTTGAATTTCATGGCCTCTTTTTTGCGTCAGAAGCTCCACTTCAGATCTATAGAAAGGGGCAAGCATTCTAAGCTTAAGCACCAAGAGAAATGCTTTCCAAGGAGTTAATTTTTCATAACCATGATGGCTCGGATCTTGGGTTGTTTTTTCATATTCGCTGGGAGATAACATCTTAATGTGTCGTAAATTGGAGCGAAAATAAATGTGCCGATCGGGACCTAAAATAAATAAAGGCTGCGTTTGACGTTTACTGTAATCAATGGCGGGCAAAAAAGTTATTCCACCATATTCCAATGATCGTCGTCTTTCACCAGTTATCAGCAAACGTGCAATATCCCCTAAAGAGTTATCCATGCCATTAATTAGCAAGTTTCTATTTTCATCATTTCCATGATTAAAGTAAGTTCCATCGCCATAAGCTTTGCAATCTTCCCTAAGCATCTGGAAGTGGCCTTCTTCCGGATGAGGGGGCTGGAAGGAATTAGTAACCATCACCCCTTTTTCATTGTCTTCATTATGCATGTTATTGACAAGAATACTCCCCCATACCCCAAATTGCTGAGGCAATTGCTCTCTCATCTTCCCCAAACGGCTCAGATGACCACCCGCAAAATGATCGGAATAAAAATGCATGGCAAATAAATCACGAGCAACCGCCAAAGCATGGTAACGATGTCCTAATTCAGAAAGTATTTCCTTCTCATTTTTTTCTGGAAGCGCATATTTATTTGGATCTTTTTCAATCTTTTTCAATACATGAGTCAATGTACTACGAACATTTTTAGGGATTTGTTCATTCTCCTTGCCAATTTCACCTTGAGCAATTTTATGGCAGTAAAAAGCTATTTCAGCCATACGCAAAGCAGAATAATGTCCAACAATGTATCCACGAAGTGACCATGGTGAAAAATGATCTTCATTGCTCGATAACTTGGTACCATAATCTTTTACACTAATCGTATAAAGCAATTGTTTTAATAGACCAGGGATAAATCGTGATTCATCGATTGCGAAAATACGATGAATAGTCTGTTGGGTTACCGAAGGTGAGGCCAGATTATCATAGGCCTGTCTAAAAGCATGCGTTTCAATAGAAGTAACAGGCGCATTAAGTAATTGATCATTTTCTTCGAGGTTATCTCCACCTTTGTTCGGGATTCTCAATTCCGACCACCATCCTGGTTTAGTATAATAATCACCTGCCAAAGCAATCACGTCACCCGCACTTAATTCTAAGTCAAGAGGAACCGGAACATCATCAATTTTTTGCATGATTCTAAGCCGCAAATTATTGCTGCTACCGGTTGCTAAACTTTTACTGCCTTGCAAATAAGGATTTTTTAAAGTTTCGATGCGTATTTTATCACCCGCATCTTTATGCTCATTGGTTTCCATATAAAAACCGGATGGAGATAAAATTAAAGAGAGTATAACTGATAAAAATTAAGTGAATCTTATGCAAGTTTAAACACTTTTGAGAAACCTCTGTACTGGACAAAAAATTAAGGAATAAAGGGGAATACAGAAGGAAGGCAAGGTAACTCGCTGATATCAAACTAAATAAGTATACTTCGATTCGCGAAAAAGGAGTTATACATGAATGAAATCAGCGAGTTGAAGTTGATATTAAAGCAGCAATTAAATTGGCACAAGTCACGAATTGATTTTTTTGCTCAAGCATTAGTTGGCTTATTTATCTGTCGGACGATAAATTTCAGAGAAATTGCGGTAAGCATGCCATCTGAAACGGAGATTGATTCGCGCTATAAACGAATTTATCGTTTTTTTTCTGGTTATACATTTGATTTTACATCAATAGCGCGGTGGTTATTCTATTTGTTTTTTACAAATAACGAGAAACTGTATATTAGCATTGACCGAACGAATTGGTTTTTTGGTAAAGCGAAAATAAACATATTTATGCTTTCTGTCTGCTATGAAGGGATTGCTATCCCACTATTTTGGACTCTATTAAACAAAGCAGGCAACACGACAGCAAAGGAACAAATTGCTCTTATCTCGCGATTTATCAATCTCTTCGGCAAAGAACGTATACAAGGTGTTCTGGCTGATAGAGAATTTACTAATAAGACGCTCATTGGATGGCTGATTGAAGAGAATATTCCCTTTTATTTACGCATCAAAGGGAATATGGATATCTGTATTAGACGTAAAAAATTTAAAACCTCCGCCCAGCTATTTTCACATCTTCAGCCTTTTCAACAGCAGGTTTTTGGCATGAGAGTACATTTATTCGGACAACCGCTTTACTTGGCCGGGAGTAAAAATTCTCGGGAAGAGCTCTTGATTGTTGTAACAAACCAACATCCCAAAAATGCAATTGCATGTTATTTGCGCCGCTGGGAAATTGAATCTTTGTTTCAATCTTTAAAAGGACGTGGGTTTCGATTTGAGGAAACGCATGTGACTCAAATAATACGTATTGAAAAAATCATTGCCTTTCTTGCCATCGCCTTTGCATGGGCCCACAAAGTAGGTGAATGGCGAGCTATTAGAAAAGCCATTCCCATTAAAAAATCCGAAAGCAAAAACGGCCTCAGTATAGTTTCTTTCGATATGGATTGGATCTTATTAGAGATTTAATAACCAGACCAAACTACAAAAATAATAAAATCAAAGAGTTTAGACATATTATTAATCAATTAATTCCTGATCCAGCTTGGAGAACCACTCCATAGGGTTTTTTGTCCAGTACAGAGTTGAGAAACATCCATTTTGTCTTTGGATTCATCAACTCTTGTATCATTTCTCAATATTGGCTCTAAATAGCCACGGGTGATTCTGACATCACATAGACAATCCAAGGTTCGCTCGTTCCAATTTTATTGTAAAAATTTTGCGCGGTATTATTGCTAATCTGAGTTAGCCAATAAATCTTACTCCATTTTTGAAACTTGCTCATTTGCTTTAATTCATCCATAAGCATTTTTGCCACACCTTTGTTCCTATGAGCGGGGTTAACGTATAAATCATGTACATAACATTCTGGAGCGATACTCCAGGTACTTAAATGGAGTATTAATGTCAGAAATCCTACAGGAACATCTTGGGCGTCGCAGCAAACAATACACCTCATATGTCCATCATTTGAGAGCAGCTTACCCAAGGTATTATCCGTTACAGCAGGAAGCAAAAACACATGATAAAATTCTAAATATTCTTGCCACAGTCGTAACCAACTCCTTTTATCATTAGATTGTAATCCTCTAACCGTATATTGATTCATGAAACCTTCCTCTTACTGAAGCAAAAATATTCTATGAGCTCTTACCAATAAATGGAGCAAATAAGAAGCAACTCATTGCCAGGGTTTTTCACTTGATGTTTTTTAAACGCCGCAAAGTAAAAAATATCATGTGCACTAATGTAATGGCACGATCCCTCATAATTTAAAATGCCACACCCTTGTAAAACGATCCAAATTTCATTTTCTTGATGCGAATCCAATGGCGTTTCACACTGACTTAAGACCTCAAAATAAGTAGTATGAAAAGGAGCTGGCACACGAGATAAGGTGAAATTAATAGGATGCACATTGACACCAGGAGCTATGTTTTTGGAATTTGAAAAAAACATCGCCAGATCGCCTTTGCTTTTTTTTAAATCAAGCCATTGAGACATATTTTTGCTCCTCATGGTTATGAGATAATTTTCGCCCCCAATCTAATACAGTACTTTCGTTTTCTAGATCATAAATGGGTAATTGGGCAATGCTATTAATAATTTTTGCGCTTCTCCATGCCATAACACTTAAATTTGGTTCAGCAATTCCATGAGACTGAGCGGCAGAATTTTGGACATAAATGCGATTTTGTCTAGGGCCATCCCAGAGAATAGAAAAATCCTGATTGACACAAAACCTTCCATTCTCTAAGGGTATCTTGTCAGCAAGGGCAGAAAGATAAGAAGGAAAACTCCATTGATAACCCGTACAGAGAATCACAATGTCTGCGGGAATATATTTTCTTTCCATGGTAGATAGATCACGCAACAACAGCTGATGCCCATCAGCTTCCCTATTCATATGGATTAATTCATGTCGAGGCCAAAAATTAAAAAATCGCCCCTTATTTTCCAAAAACTCTAAACTATACAGTTTTTGATAAATCGCTTTTAATAAATGAAAAGAAATACCATCACTAGCAAGTAGTTGTTCCTGTAATAAAACGGTTTTTTCCTTCTTAGGTAGATGAAAAAAATACTCCATATAATTTGGTGTAAAAAACTCATTTACAAATGAGGATGTGTCCATGGGTAACAATTGACTTCGCCTTGAAATCCAATTCAATTCCAATGGCAGCTGATTTTCTTGAGACAAAATATGATGGACTATTTCAGCACCACTTTGTCCACCTCCAACAATAGCGACCCTTTTACCCTGCCAATGCATCGGTTTTAATAAAAAATCTTTATTATGCACTACAGTTTTATCCATATAATTCTTTACGCAAGTAGGGATTTTTGCCTGTAACCCATTACCCAATAAAAGATGCTTGCCTCGGATCGTTCTTCGGTTCGTACTCATCACGAAATGCGATTGATTAAAACTAATATCTTCAACCTGTTCTTTAAAAAATAAGTTAGGTAACGAATTACTTACCCAATTTAAATAGTGGCTAAACTCTGTTCTTAATATATTTTTAAATTGGGCATTAATAAAACGATACAATCTTTTATGCTTGGCTAAATAAGCAATAAACGAATACGGGTTAGTAGGATCAACCAGAGTAACGAGATCATTTAAATAACTGACTTGGATTTCTGCATGAGAAAAAAGCATTCCTGGATGCCAGACAAACTCTTCATTCTCATCAAAAAAAATACTGGAAATCGCTTCCGTTGTGGACAGTAACGCGGCAACACTTAAGTTAAATGGACCAATGCCCACGCCAAGTAAATCGGAAATTTTATTATGATGCGTTTGGTTCATAATTGGCTTCCTCCTTGAATATTCGAAACTCTTGATGAATGTGCTGGATTCTCAGTTTAAATTTTTGTAAAGAACGAGTTGGGGGAACAAAAAAATCATTCATCACCGGTAAATCCTCATATCCTAAACCACCCCAAAGTGTTTGTCCTAACTCGGGCATGTATGGATAGATAAATACAGTCAATCCTTTTAACCACCAAAAGTAATTACCTGATTTCTGATTCAATCCTTTACCTAATAAGAGCCAATCATCAATAGAATGAACTGCCATATGGGGTAAAAAGCAATTCGGTTGTAATGAATTTGCTTGAATCGCGAATAACTCATAAAGTTGTGTTTTTAAATATTCATCACAAAAGTAGGATTTCACATCAGCTAAGTGCTCTATTCCCTGAATGATGAATGTTTCAATCCAATCACTGGTTTTATTGTAATAAGAAACAAAATCATTGATCACAAAATTACCTGTTTGATGACGAACATCTAAAGAGGAAAGATAAAGTCGAATTATATCGCTAGAGAGTTTTTTTCTATGGATTGCATCCTCAACACCTATCATATGTTGCCGACTTGTTGAAAATTTGCTGCCTTCAAGATAGTAAAAATAATTAACAAGGTAATAATCAAAAGACTTATATTGCGGGCATCCGTGACTAATTCCCAATACACTACTTAAAAATGGCAAAGCATTATCAATACCAAAACTACAAATAGTAACTACATCTGCATCATGTGCAAATGCATTTTTATTGATGCCCATTAACTTCCCGGAAAGTTCTCCAAACATTAAAAAATAAGCAAATATAAAACCATAACTAAATAATGTCCTATCATGATTCGTATGAGTAGGATCAGATAATCCCCAATCGCAATGAGTTGTTAGACGAAACAAATTATTTTGTTGCATTCTATAGTTTTCGAACATCATTTCTATATATTCATTTATTCCTTTGGACCGCAAATCCACTTGATGAGGAAGGTGTAAAAAAATATTTTCTACCGCTTTTTGTGGGGTATTATTTTCTTGGATTATTTCTTCCGGACGAAAATGTGCGCCGCAATTTTCACAAAAATAACTTGTGGTGCTGTTAAAACAAACAGGACAGTTTCCATGCAACCAATAGCCTGTCAAATAACGTTTGTTCTCTTCATTCCAAGGGATATTTTCCTTTAATACGGATGTTGACTTATTATTTAAAAGTTGTTGAAAAATCTTCTCATGCCACTCTTGATAAGAAAAACTCCACTGTACTGCCAGAGGATTAATGAATTGGTCTACTTCGATATTCATTAACTTTAGATCTTCTGCGATTAATGGATGATAGTAGTTTCCTATTTCTTCTGGGCTTTTATTCTCTTCTTCAGCTTTCCCGGCTGCATAAGATTCATAGCTATCAGTACCAGAAATTATCCAGGCACAATGTCCACGAGTACGTAGGTATCGAGCAAGAATGTCAACACTTAGAAAAGGGCCCCCAATATGTCCTAAATGTAAGCGCCCATTCGGTGTAGGCACCGATGGAATAAGTAGATAATTTTTCTTATTTTCGCTCATTGATTTGCTCCGTAATTTTTATCCTTAAACGATCTGCCATAAGCTCAAGCGAGTTTTGCCAGCCAATTTGGGAAAGCGCAATGACTTGTTCCTTATTTCTCGCTAAAACAGCAGCCACGAGGTCCTCATTTTCTTGTTTAAATTCTGCCAGTACTTTTTTATTATTGTGGTGAAATCCCATACATAAAAAACGATAACGAGCAGAATGGTCATAAAGCATGTCTTGAATTTTAAGTAACCAAGGAGACTGGCAGGCTTTGATCAAAGTAAAAGTAAATTCTTTTTGAAACTCATTCCATTCTATTGGATCCAATGGATTTACTGCCTGAGAATCAAGATATTTGGCATAGCGATGCCAACAAGAAATCACTTCAGCTTCCCAGAATGCATCGCCATGCACCATTGACAATTCTAAGGCCCGAGCTTCAAGCTCCATTCTCAAAGCATAGAGATCATATAATTCTTCTAGAGACAGCAGAGGAACAGAAAAACCGCATAACTCTTCTAGATTAACGAACCCATTCGCAACTAATCGAGATAATGCCTCTCTTAACGGACTGTATCCCACATTATATCTTGTTTTTAACTGCTCCATTTGCAGCTTTTGACCTGGACTATAATAACCACTCACAAGATCTTGACGAAGTTTTTCTAAAACGATGCTTGCTTTTGATTGTTTTTCACGAATACGTATCATTTTTATTATGCTTCATTTAAAAACTGAGCATAGTATTAATTATTTTCGAAAATTTGTAAATATTCGAAAATTAAACCTATTAAAGAGAGACCGCATCAAGCAGCCAAGAGAATAAGAACAGATAGTGCAAAATAAAATCGGCACGTCGCGCATAAAGCGCGACACTTAGAGAGCCAGGGATTTTACAGTCAATAGAATTTCATAACCGTTTTAAAGAGTTTTATGCGCCTGTATCTTTTCAGGAGTCACATTTTCTGTAGCTGGCTTAATTTCTTTTGATTTAAAAAGAGAATATTGGGCATGTAGTGATAAATTTCTTTCTTGAATATGATTCAACTTCTTAACGCTCATGCGTTGCTTATCCATAATGAGTTCATCATTACCAGCTTGAGCTACATGAAACTGAATTTTGTGTGTGTTTTTTTGTACTAATTGTTGCTTTAAACGAGAGACTTCCTCTACTAGTGTCTGCACTTGCGATTGGGCGGTTTTATTAATACGGTGCAATTCAATCTTTTCTTCAATTCCTTGAATTACATTTTGCAATTTTTCTGTCTCTCGATCCACAACACTCGATTTACATAATTGATCCATTTTTTCCTTGTCTAATCCTTTCCAACGACGAATCAGGTTTTCAATTCCAGGACGCTCAACAAACCAATAAATACTAAATGCAGCTAAACCGACAACAACACCCACAGCAATAATTGGCCAAGCTGTAGCTGCTACTACCGGTAAAAATGCCCCGGCGATGGTCAAAGCAACAGCTTGGCCTGCAAAAAAACCACCACTAAAAAAAATAATTCCTGCAAGCCCTGCAGTTATCATTTTTCCGGCCTTTAGATAAGGATTTTCTAATGCTAACTTCAGTTGGGAGCGTGCTTCATTTAAGTCTTCATGTCTTTTTAATAACATTTTTGCAATCGCAAGGTCTTGTTCAAGTTCTTGCCATGTTTTAGAAGCCGATTTTGAAAGGCGCGCACGAATTAATTTTATTTGTTTAAATTCATCCAGCAAAACATCAAGCAACTTTGGCGCATCAGAAGATTTGACGCCCAAATTTTTAGAAATTTCAACTAAATCAAAACTGTAAAATACAATTACGGAGAGTATTGAAAATAACGTCCCTGCTACAAAAAAAACGAGAGTAGGGACAAAGGAAAACATCCCCATAATCGCGGTAACACCATCAAAACCTTCACAACCAAAATAAATGGTTCCCGCAAGAGCTAATAACCCTAATTTTGCTTTTGAAAGGGTGCTATTTTTTTTAGGCTTTTCTTTTTTCGTTAAAGAATTATTTAAGGATTCCTTTAGGTCTTTTAACAAGGATGTCTGTAACGATGCAATTAAAAAAAATACCTCATCACTCCCAGTGACCGAGTGCGATTGTTCAAGCCATTTCAATAAAGAAGCTCTATCAATTGCCGTTTTTTGTTTAAATATTTGAGTAAAATTTTTGTCGATCTGACTCAACTTGAAAATCAATTCTTGGCTTGTTGTACTTAACGAAATAGTCATCAACTCACCCCCTCAAGATTATTTACTCTGTCAAAGTTAAATTGACATGATACTGAGAAATTATTAACCAAATATTAAGTAATAGCCCCCTTAGAAAAACTAAGGTTGATTTAATTGAAAAAATACTGGGTTTATGCCCAAATACAATGTCAGTTTAAGCTATAATTTGGATGACTCATCAACGACTTGGATTTATACCAGCCAGCCTCTGGATATCAACAGAGATCCGGATTGATGTTGCTACAGAATATGTTCAAGACAGCTATTATATGCAGAGGTTAAGACTATTTTTCGGAGACTTTCAATGATCATTTTATATTCTTATCCGGAGCTTTTTGGTGTTCCTGACAATAATCCTTTCGGTCTAAAAGTCGATACTTTTCTTAGATTAACTAAAATAGATTATCAGCACGAGCACATCATTAATACCCAAAATGCACCAAGAAAACAATTACCATACATCGAAGATAATGGAACAATTATTGCTGACAGTAACGTTATTCTTAATTATCTTTCCCAAAAATACATTAGCTTAGATAAAAATTTAACTGAAAAACAAAGGAACACTCATTTTTTAATCACTAGAATGTTAGATAATCATTTGTATTGGGTTATGTCTTATTCTCGCTGGCAAGATGAACAATTTTGGCCTTTATTCAAAACGGCATTTTTAACTCAATTACCTGAATTATCAGAATCAACACTTGAAACAGTAAGGAAATACAATATTGAAAAATACTATTATCAGGGTATAGGGAGATATTCCAAAGAAGAAATATACCACTCTGGAATTGATGATTTACAATCAATTGATTTTCTTTTACAAAATAATCTGTATCTATTTGGAGACAAAATTCACTCTGTGGATGCTTGTTGTTATGCTTTTTTAGCCAATATTTTATATTTTAAAATTGAAACACCATTGAAGAATTTTATCCTACAAACACCACTGAAGGATTATATTGAGCGGATAAGAAACTTACTCGGTTATTAGCGCAGCACAATAGGCATCAGCACCATCCCGCTCTATTATTGAAATTCTTTTTACGGGATAGGGCAATGTGAGTTCCAAGGTACTAAAAATTTTAAGGACTTACCCTGCAAGCGTGTACAGTTTATAAACTGGCTCCCAAATATTAGCAGCAAGCTCCTTTTCTAATTCAGATTCCTTAATCCCCGCAAGATTTTCCAATATTGCCTGCGTCCCCACAGCTCTTGCCACATCAAGGCTGATTGACCGAAGATTCGCTAAGGGAGGTAACAGATTTGCCGTCTTATCATTCCTTGCTGGTGAGCAACCGGCAAGAGCGAGCGCAGCCGCTTTAATCATCCCATCAGAGACTCTTTTTGCTTGAGAAGAAATAATACCTAAAGCTAAACCTGGAAAAATATATGAGTTATTTGTTTGATCAATAAGAAACTTTTTTCCCTTAAAGGTCACCGGTTCGAAAGGACTCCCAGTTCCTACCAATGCACGACCATCCGTCCAATTAAATAGATCTTGTGGCACTGCCTCACTATGCCATGTAGGATTGGAGAGAGGAAAAATCACCGGGCGTTCTGTATATTTTGCCATCGTTCGGACTACTTCTTCAGTAAAAGCACCTTTCTGGGTGGAAACACCTATGAGTGCTGTAGGTTTTACATTGCGAACAACATCAAGCAAATCTATTTCCATGGGGTTACTAACTTGCCACTCTTCTACCTCAGAACGCTTACGCGCAAATAACTCCTGCTCCGGACTTAATCCCTTTCCCCCTTCCACAAGTAAGCCATATCGGTCTACGGCATAGATCCGTTTGCTCGCCTCTTGATCGCTCAAACCTCCATCTTTTAAAGCGGCATGAATCAATTGGGCGATACCATGACCTGTTCCTCCAAAACCGAGAAAAACGATTTTCTGATCTTTTAACGGAATCCCTGTTACATTAATTGCTGAAAGAAGAGTGCCTGTTGCCATAGCAGCAGTACCCTGGATATCATCATTAAAGGTACAAAGTTGATTACGATAACGTCCCAGCAAACGAGTTGCGTTTGCTCCAGCAAAATCTTCCCACTGCAAAAGTACATTGGGCCAACGACGTTTAACCGCAGAAACAAATGCATCAACAAACTCATCATATTCAGCCCCACGAATACGATGGTGCTTCCAACCCACGTAGAGAGGATCTGCCAATCTTTCTTCATTATCTGTACCTACATCCAAAAGAATCGGTAAACAATATTGTGGAGGAATACCAGCCAATGCCGTATAAAGGGCCATTTTACCAATGGGAATCCCCATACCACCAGCCCCCTGATCACCAAGACCAAGAATGCGTTCACCATCGCTTACGACGATACATTTAATTAAATCATAACGTGGATGAGAGATAATTTTCTCGATCAGATCTTTATTAGGATAACTTAGAAAAAGCCCCCGCGCTTTACGAAAAATCTCACTGAATTTTTGACAACCCTCTCCAACAGTTGGGGTATAGACAATAGGCAGCATTTCTTCAATATTGTGAACCATCAAGGAATAAAACAATGTTTCGTTATTATCTTGAAGATCACGCAAAAAACTATATTTCTCTAAGGGAGTCGGCAATTCGAGCAACCCTGCATGACGTCTTTTTTGTTGGTCTTCCAACGTACTCACTTGGGGTGGTAATAAACCGTGTAACGCAAATAGATCTCTTTCACTATTTGTAAATGCAGTCCCTTTGTTTAACCGAGAGTTATTCAGAAGATCATAACCTGTTAATTTAGTTTTGATGCTTCCATCTTCTAAGTATTGTGTTTCTTGAGTTAATTTACCCATTTTAAGATCCTTTTATATCATTCAATTTTTAACAAACTCAGAACTGCCTCATAAAACCAGCTTATACAGGCAAAGGGATGAATTCATCCTCATCTCCAGGTATTTTTCCAAATTTTCCTGTTTTCCAGTCAAACTTAGCTTGCTCGATTCGTTCTTTAGAACTGGCCACAAAATTCCACCACACGTAGCGTCGTGTTTCAAGCGCAGTGCCACCAAGAATAATAATATGAGTATCATCAGCAGCAGTTACTTTAATTTCCGTATCCGTTTTGAGAATAAGCATTTTGACACAAGGATAAGAAGTGTTATCAATGATGATTTTACCCTGCAAAATAAAAATCGCCCGTTCCTCAATCGTCTTAGGAATAATCAATGCCGCATTTGCCTTAAGCTGACACTCCACAAAAAGAGCATCATTTAACGTGAAAACAGGCGATTTTATCCCGTCCCATTCGCCAGCAACAACGCGAAGGCTCATATTTTTACTGTCATTATTGGTAGGAATAATACTTTTGTCATAATGTGTAAATGACGGGCTTACGTCTTCCTTAGTAAGTGGTAAGGCCAACCAACACTGAATACCAAAAAAAGGATGGGGATAAAAGCGATCTTGATGTGGTGTGCGTTCTGAATGGGCAATTCCTCTTCCAGCAGTCATCAAATTAACATCACCAGGAACAATAAGTTGATGGCTCCCAAGTGTGTCTCTATGCTCCAACCTTCCAGAAAATAAATAAGTCATCGTGGACAAACCAATATGCGGATGAGGTCGTACATCGAGGCCTTTACCCGACAGAAGTTCATTAGGACCTGCCTGATCCCAAAAAACAAATGGTCCCACTGTTCTTTTTTCTTTTGATGGCAGTACCCGTCCGACTTCAAACCCACCAAGATCAACTGTCCGTGGAATAAGTTCCATTTTTATCGGCTTCGTGCAGCTTTTAGTCTCACATACTGGGTCTTTTACATTAAAATAGCTCATCTTTTGCTACTCTCCCTAAATAATTTAGACCACAATATTGGGTTAATCCACCGCTACTAAATCACAATTTTCTATACCACTCATATCGATCCACTCACTAAGCATAGCTCAAAATAAGATACTACTGGGTTTAAAAAAGTTATGTGTTGCTTTATATTATCCTTTTTGAATGAACCTTTTTACGCAATAATGACGCTCATTTAATGCAAATAAATAGGACGGTTATGCAGCACTTAAGAAACAGATTATTATTTCTTATCTTTACTTTAATGAGCAACTCCCTTTTTTCTGCAGTTTCGACTCCTATCGAAATAATACTTGAACCTAATAAACCCACTATTTTAACCAATCCCAATACTAGAATAGCGATGCGATGTGAAATCCATGTTGCTTCAAACACAAACAATCTCAGAATCAATATCATCAGTGGACAAGGTGTATTCAATGGCACCACATTTAAACAAGGTGATTTTATGGTGTGGACCATTCAAAATTTGCAACAAATCTCATTTACCGCAGATACCGGTACCAAAGCCCAAGTCACTTATTCAGGATCGTATACCTTGAGAGCTGTGTGTATGTAATAATTATCAAAACTATAGCATCAGTTACTAGTTACGCCCTGCCAAGTAATACTCTATGGATGGAA
This sequence comes from Legionella sainthelensi, assembly GCF_900637685.1. Lineage (NCBI taxonomy): Bacteria > Pseudomonadati > Pseudomonadota > Gammaproteobacteria > Legionellales > Legionellaceae > Legionella > Legionella sainthelensi. The sequence goes on along the minus strand of NZ_LR134388.1, from coordinate 446,931 downwards.
ATACGTGTTTTTATTGTTTCTAGGTGCTGCAGACAAATGCAATACCTCCCAGCTAAATGAAACATCAATGACAGGTCATTTCAAGCAACTCAATCTTTATTGATTTCTTTAAGTTCTTAATATTTTCTTAAAGTTTATTAATTATAATGTTTGACCATAGTGACAATATTTAATCCAAAACTATAATTAAAGTAGTATTTATTCTTATTAGAGAGAGCACAATGCCGAAATACGTAAAAGATGTAGAACTAACTCAAGATGGTATGCGTGCCATTTTTGAACGCATGGGACAAGATATTACCAGCGGTATCATTTACAATGGAAATCCTGACATACGAGTAGATGTACTAAATCAGCAAGGATTTATGCCCATATTAACAGGAGTGAGTCCTACACAGGAATCTGGCCACTGGATCATGTTAATTAAAGGACAAGGCAATAACTACTACCTTTTCGACCCTCTGGGTGAAGGTTCGGGAAACGGATATAAGAACATTCTATCTCGAAAACTCCCCGAAGACGCTACCCTTTCTGTGATACCCAATGGCGCTGGACTCAACATGGGCTTATGCGGCTATTGGGTTGCTTCTGCAGGGGTAAGAGCGCATACAGCATTAACAGGCGATAATCCGCCAACCCTGGAAAATTTAGGCCAAACCATCACTCAAGAAATGCAAAATGAACTCGATGGCAATGGCTATGGAGAAATTACTGGTTGGCTACGAGCTGTTGCCAACGAATTCCCCGTAGATGGTGGCGCACACACCGAGGCAGCTGCTTTAAGACGCGCTACAGAAAAAGAGTTACGCATAGAAATCCCGGCGCTTATTTTAACTGGAAAAACATCAACTCCTAAAGAAATACCCACACAGCCAACGGCATCACAAACCGCTCCTACATCTATTCTAAACAGCACTTTAATGGAAAATGATCTCGATGTCCGCAATGTTGTAGAATATGTCCATAATGAATATTTAAGACATCCCTACCCTGGACCACTAAAAAATCCCAAAGATCCCACTGAAGGACGACTTCCTCCAAACGAAGGACCTGATCGAACAACTCATGGCCTTGCTCATACGGTACGAACCATGGCTTGTGCTGAAGTAATGATCGAGGAAGCACGTAAAGCAAAATTCAGAGGAGAGGAACTAGGAACCGCGAAAAATGGTCAGAGCTTAGCTGATGTCACACCAGAAGAATTGAAAAAAATTCTCATCGCCCAAGCATTCTTTGTGGTAGGAAGAGATGATGAACGTTCAGGATATGATAAAACGTGTGACCGAGATTTTTATGACGAATATCATGAGCAAAGTGAAGCTGCTTTTAGGAAATACGTTGAAGACAATAAGCTCATTGGCAACATCTTCAAAGATCAAGAAGAAGTAGAACATTATGCTGAAATTCTTCGCGACAATCCCCATAATTGGGATGGGACCCCTGCACATATTTTAATCCATCAAGGGCATATGGTGGACTTAATGAGAGTCAAGTCGCCTCCCGAAGTAGTGGTAGAACGCGCCTACAATACACTTAAAAAGTCGGTAGGTTCTCTAGGAGCCGAAGTCGTTCTCAGAACGCACCGACAATTTTTCTTGGCTACTGGATCCGCAGTTCCCGCATTTAATCCTCAGGCAAAAGAAAACCTCAGAGCGGAAGAGCCTTACGAGAATATGGTTTCTCAAAAATACGTTATAGAAAAAGATAAAGTGATCAATACATTAGCTGAGGCACGACGCGTAGCTCCTTATTATAAGCTTAAGGACAATGAGCGTTTTGTAACGATAAGAGAACATACTGCGATTGAGGAAAATAATATTCATTCTGAGGAAGCTAGAAAATTATTTAAAGAAGGAGGTGCTTATGAAAATCCTTATAGTGGTGAAAAATATGTGATACAAAAGGGCAAAGATGTAAATTCCATGAGTGACATTCGCATTACAAAATCGAAAAGTCCCATGACAGAAGACGAACGCCCTGTAACTATAAAAGAATATTATAGCCTTCCTGAAATCCAAGAAAAATTTCCTGGTTATAATGTACAGTTAGCAGAGAGCCCCGCAACTGATTTTGCAAGAACATGTGAGCAGAAACCCTCCCTATGTCTAGGAGCCATCAAAGAAGCGCGCCAACAAGTAAAAATGGATGCAGTAAAAGAAGCGTTGCAAGCTCCTTCAAACAAGATCAGAAGACAACCTAATGTGGATGAAATTGCCGCAGCACGGATTATCCACCAAATCATGGCTAATCCTGAAGTGATTCAAAACGATCATGTTCTTTTAAATGGCCAAAAATTGGAAGAACAATTTTTCCGAGACTTGTTAGCTAAATGTGACATGGCCATTGTTGGATCCTTATTGGATGATACCGATATTAATAATATCGATAGGTTAATGCAGCATGAGAATGATACTGAATTTCATCCAACCGATCCGAAAGATCCTGCAAAAAAACTTGGAGAAACTTGGGATAAAGTAGTTAGACAAAAAGACAGCAGATATAGAGATCAGATAAAACATGATTTAGTTTATCTCATGCAAAATGACGGTTGGTACTACACCCGCGTCAATGCAATTGCCCAAAATAGAGATAAAGGATCAACATTTAAAGAGGTAGTGATTACTGCATTGCTGACTCCATTAACCAGTAAATCACTGGTAGATACCTACGGTAGAGCTTCTTCACCACAAACGTTGTACCGCGGTTTAGGTTTTTCTGAAGAGTATCAAAAGAAACTGATTAATCAAGCCAATGCGATCATTGCAAATTCGGCAAAACATCTCTTTACTGATTTGTCTGCGCAAGACTTTATGCAAATCAAATTAAATGACTTTAGTAATATCTCCGCCAAAACGAATGCAAGTAACTCTACAAATATTGAGGTCCCAAGAACAACCTTTGATTCGAATACCATCTTTGAAATCAATGATCCTGATCGTTTACTGCAAGCAAAACAGGTTGGTACTCATATGCCCGGAACTGAAGATGAGTTTTCATTTTATTTACCGGATGATGTTGCCTTAATCCCTACTAAAGTAACTCTTGATGGTAAAAATTCTAAAGGAATGGATCGATATATTATCACGTTTACAACGATTAAAAGTCCTGACTTTTCTCGACGACACGAAAGTGGTTATGCGGTTGAGACTCTTCTGAAGATGCAAGCAGCACCGTTGGCCTTGATCAAAGATATCGTTGAAAAAGCTCAAGAAGCACCTGATTTAGAACAAATATTTAATTTACAAATGCGAATCAGCAGACAGGCGCAATCATCCATTAACGGTAGGTATAAAACATTCCTTAATGAACAAGTAAGCCCTGCGTTGGAAAATTGCCTTAATGCACTCTTGGAAGGGAATAACCTCAGTAAGGCTCTTGCCTCCATCCCCAAATACGAGCAATGGGCAGATTTTACTACTCCAGAAGCCAGACAAATAAAAATACAAATGGTCGTCATTAAGGAAATGGTTGAAAGAAAATTACTACTCGAGCAAACGCTCGCTGGTGTGCATCAATGTGAGAGTTCTTTGGCGAAAAAAGACATTATTGCTGCGTTACAAGCACTTAATAGTATCCCGTCTGATAAAGAGATGAACCAAGTATCATCCATTAGTCACAACGTAAAAGAGCAAATCCAACGAGCAAAACAAGAGTTAATCGGAAATTTAGAGCCTTTACAACACGCCGTCATTACTCCTGTACTCACGAATCCTGAGCAAGTAAGGAAACGTTATGAAGCGCTTATAGCCAGCATAACACAGCGCATTACAACTCTAGATAAAGCAGAGCTCGATGATGTGACTTGTATTAAAAAGGAACTCGCTAATTTTAATGTCCTACAAGAAGAAATAAAATTGTTACGCAATGAAAAAGTTCGGCTGTATTCTGAGACCGGTACCGTTGACTTTGCTGATATCGAGAAATTAGAAGAGCAACTACGAACAATTCACAATAAATTATATGATGCCTATATCATCCAGATAGCAGAAGAAATCAACTTGCTTGAGGAAGAAAAACCTAAAAATCTGACTGCTGTGAAAGAAATGATTTCTAACTTTAATGAGCGACTTGCTGAAATAGAGCAATTGCATCAAGAAAAGATAAGAAAACATGGCACATCAAAAGACCCTCTTGATCTGTCCGATATTGATAAATTAAAAAATCAATTACAAACAATGAATCAATTTTTAGTGAAAGCAATGATCAATACAATGAGGACTTCTTTAAATCAATTAGAGGTAAAAACATTTGATGAGCAGACAAAAGAAGCGCAGCACAATTTTCAAATCCTCGAGAAGCTTGCAACTACATTAGATGATTCTGATGCCGCGCAAAAGCAAAAAGCAGATATAGTAAAATTAAATGAGTTTTTCGTAGAAAAACAAAAAGCTTATCCTGCAATGCTACAACTGCAATTCAAGAGTGAGGCTTTAATTATACGATTACGTGAATTATGTGATGCTCACCAGAATAATTTCGCAAAATCAAGAAAAACAAAAACTGAAGAACTTACTAAAAATCGTTGGATGTTTCAAGGGTTTACTGATTTCATACGCCTCACAACGGACGAACGGGTGACGTTAGCTAATAAAGAGAAAGTATTGGATAAATTTAAGGAAGATTTAAATAATGATAAGTATGACATACAGAAACTTATTAATAAATTAGCGAAGAAAAGTCCCGAGGAATTAGAAGAAGCAATTGGACTTTCTGCGGAACACGCTGAAAGAGTACATGCACTTTTAAATAGTCTAAGCCACAGCACAACATTTGTCGCTAAAATTGAAGAACGTTCAAAATTGCTCGACGCGGTCTTAGTTGAACTCGGTAAAATATCCATACAACCTGAGCCTACTCAAGTTGATCAAGAACCATCGCAACAAAATATCGTGGGATTTTAATCTCTGTCATTGCTTGCGCGTTTATGCGTTTAATCCGCATAAATTCGCAAGCAAAACCCCGACAATCTTTTCATCATTGCTTCCTAGATCTAGATAAAACTCAAGTAAACTTACACCTTGTCCACTTAAAGATCAATCACACCAAAATTATTATAATATATTTACATACTGTGTTAATATGCAGCACAACTGCAAACGCTATTCTTAAAGCAGCATCACAGAGAGAGCAATATGCCTAAGTATGTAAAAGGGGTAGAGTTAACCCAAGAGGGTATGCGTGCCATTTTTGAACGCATGGGACAAGACATTACCAGCGGTATTATTTATAATGGAAATCCTGACATACGAGTAGATGTACTAAATCAACAAGGATTGATGCCCATATTAACCGGGGTGAGTCCTACACAAGAATCTGGCCACTGGATCATGTTAATTAAAGGCCAAGGCAATCATTACTACCTTTTCGACCCTTTAGGTGAAGGTTCAGGAAAAGGATATAAAAACATTCTCGCTCGAAAACTCCCCGAAAACGCTACACTTTCTGTCATTCCCAATGACGCCGGATTCAACATGGGCTTATGTGGCTATTGGATTGCTTCTGCTGGAGTCAGAGCACATACAGCCTTAACGGGGGATAATCCCCCTGCTCTAGACAGTCTAGGCCAAATCATCACTCAAGAGATGCAAAATGAACTCGATGGCAATGGTTATGGGGAAATTACTGGTTGGTTACAGGCTGTTGCCAATAAATTTCCAGCAGGTGATGCTCAAACCGATGCTACTGCTTTAAGACACTCTACTGAAAAAGAGTTACATCTCAAAATCCTTGCGCAATCAACTATCACTGCGGGTGAAAACGTAGCTACAGAATCAACCTCAAAACCCGCTACAAGCACAGAGCCTTATCTTCCTCCTTGGAATGGTTTTTCCTTGTACACCGATAGCACAGTAAGAATGGCGGCGAAATATGTGTTTAATAATTATTTAGGAAAAAAATACACAGGCACCGTAGAAGCAACTCCCGCACAGATGGGAAAAAACGGAGACAAAATTGTAAATAGGCCTGTTCATGGCCTTGCTCATACTTTACGAACAATGGCTTATGCCGAAGTAATGGTTGAAGAAGCACGTAAAGCAAAACTCAGAGGGGAATCTTTAAAAACATTCAAAGACAAGCGTACTATAGCCGATGTTACCCATGATGAATTAAAAAAAATCATGATTGCCCAAGCATTTTTTGTTGCTGGGCGAGATGATGAAGAGTCGGAAAATAATTATGAGCGATATCATGAACAAAGTAGAGATGCATTTTTAAAATATGTAAGAGAAAACGAATCCCTTTTAATTCCACATATCTTCAACGACCAAGATGACGTGAATTTTTATGCAGATGTTATTGAAGATAAAGATCACAAGTGGGAGAACTCTCCAGCACACGTACTGGTCAACAAAGGTCATATGGTCGATCTCATGAGGGTAAAACAACCTACAGAATCTTATTTAGAAAGTTATTTTAAATCACTTCAACCCTGGATTGGGACCATAGGAACTGAGGCTGTTTTTGCCAAACAAAGAAAATTTTTCGATGCCACCTATGAAATGGTTAGCTCTTTTGACTGCAACAACCGTGAGCCACATTTGGTCACGAGTACTAATGAATTTCGCTATGTCATTGATAAAAATGGTAACCCAATTAGAGAAACTCCAAAGGAAGGAGAAAAAAAGGGTAAAATAAAATTTTTCCCTCCCACATACAAATTACAGGAACAAGAAAAATTTAAATTCGGAAAAGGAGGCTTGGGACGGTATGTCATTGGTGAAGATGGTCAGCCAATCCGAAATAAACCTAGAAAAGGCGAGACTCAAGGAACATTAGCATTTTTTCCTACTTCGTATCAGTTACAAGAAAACGAACGCTGGATGCGCGTGGATGAATACCTACAACTTGATGAAATACAGCGTCAATTCCCGGGCTCAGGAAAAAAACTCGAAAGAGGACTGCCAAAACTTAGTGAATATGCATACTTGCAACATACAAATTCCGATGAAAGAGCTCAATGTGAAAATGATGTCGATTTTTGTTTAGGGCAATTACAAACAGCGAACAATCAGTCAAAAATTTCGCCGATAAAGGGAGCCATTCAATTTAGTAATAAATTGGCCAGAAGAAACGCCAATGTTGATGAAATTGCAGCATCACGCATTATCCAACAAATTCTGGCTAATCCTGATGTGATTCACAACGATCACGTTTTTTTAAATGGTCAACGCCTTGATGAATCATTCTTCCGTGATTTATTAGCCAAATGTGATATGGCTATTGTAGGTTCATTGTTAAATAGCACCGACATAAAAAATATCGACCAGTTAATGAAACATGAAAAAGATACTGAATTCCATCCAACGGCCCCCAATGAGCCCCCAAAAAAACTTGGAGAGACCTGGGAAAATACAATCAGACAAGGTGGAGGAGTACTCCAGATCGAAACGGATTTAATTTTTTTAATGCAAAATGATGCCTGGTACTTCAGTCGTGTTAATGCAATTGCCCAAAACAGAGACAAGGGCTCAACATTTAAAGAAGTGCTAATTACTGCCTTAATGACTCCACTAACGAGAAAATCATTGGTGGATACAAATATCTCTCCACCACCAAAAACACTATTTCGCGGATTAAATCTGTCAGAAGAGTTTAAAAATAAATTAATCAATCAAACCCATAAGATCATAGCTAACACTACAGAACATCTCTTTACAGATCCCTCCGCAGAAACCTTTAAACAAATTAAGTTAAATGATTACAGCTCTATTTCCGCCAGAACAAACGCAAGCACATCCACAAATATTGCGGTTCCCAGAGATATGTTTGATTCAAACACCATCGTTGAAATGCTTGATCCCGACGGATTGCTGCAACCGAAACAAGTGGGAACTCATGTGGAAGGCTCCGAAAGTGAATATTCCATATATTTGCCAGAGGATATTGCCCTAATCCCAATTAAGCTTACCCTTGATGGTCAAACCACTACCGGAAATGATCGCCATATTTTCACCTGCGTGGCAGTACAAAGCCCCGATTTTTCGCCACGACATCAAAACGGCTTTGCACTTCTTCCTTTTATAAAAATACAAACCGCAACCGTAGCGAAAGTAATAGATGATGTAAACATAGAAGCCCAGGGAAACTTAAATGAAACGCTAAAATCACTGCGGCTTAAAATGGTAGAGCAATCTCATTTACCCATCAGGGGTGGCTTTTTAGATAGAGTTCTTCACTACTTTTCAGGAAAAAACGATCAAAAAATATCACTGGAACGAAAAAACTTTCTTAATCAAAAAGTGATCCCGGTATTACAGGAATGTCATATCGCACTTAGATTAAATAATACGGAAATGATGCAACGAGCTTTAACAAAATTTCCCTCAGATAAAGAATGGTCTCATTTTAAATCAGATACCGCAAAAGCAGCTAAAATGGAAATGGATAGTCTAAAACCGCTTATTGAAAAGAAAATTGCCCTTCAAAATCAACTGATTCCTTTAATGAAATGCCAAGATGCCTTAGAAAAACAACAAATCACTGAAGCTTTAAAAGCACTCGAAAGCATTCCCTCCGAGCATAACATGAGCAATATGCTATGGATAAGCAGCAACATAAAAGAGCAGATTCAACGTACGAAACAAGAAATATCTGCAAACTTGGCTCCAATGCAACATGTGGCCATGCCCCCCGTGCTCACTAATGCTGAGCAAGTGGGAAAACGTTATGAAGCACTTATAATCAGCATCACCAAGAGAATTGCAGATCAAAACATGGTAAAACTATCCAACTTAGTCAGAGTTAAGAAAGCGATCTCTGATTTTAACGTCCTACAAGAGGAAGTAAAATTGTTGCGTCATGAAAAAACGCTGCTGCAATCTCCAGACAAAGCAGTTGAGTTTGATGATATCGAAAAACTAGAAGAAGAACTACACATACTTCATAACAAATTATATGATGCTTATGCAGTCCACATAACAAATGAAATTGACCTACTGGAACAACAAAAACCTAAGAACCTAGCTGATGTAAAAAGGACTATCTCAATATTTAATGAAGTTCTCGCTGAAGTAAACCAATTACATCAAGAAAGTGTAAAAAAACACGAAACCTTCAAGGAACCTCTTAATCTATCAGATATCGATGGACTAAAAGGTCGATTGCAACAGGCGAATCAATCCTTAATTAAAATGTTAATAAGCAATATTAAAGTCTCTCTCAACCAAATGGAAATAATGACGTTTGACGAGCAGAAAAAAGAAGCCCAACAAAATTTACAACTGCTTGATAAACTCGCAAAAACGCTGGATGATTCGACTACAGCACAAGAACTAAAAATTGAGATCGGGAAACTAAATGAATTTTTTATGGAGAAACAAAAAGCCTACCCAGCAATGGCGCAATTGCAATTTAAGAGCGAGGCCTTAATTATACAGCTGCGTGAATTATGTGAAATGCGCCAGGTAACATCGAGAAAAAGAACTGAAGAACTTTCTAAAAATCGTTGGATGTTTCAAGGATTTACTGACTTCATAGGTCTAACCACAGACGAACGAGCAACCCTAGCGAAAAAAGGAAAAGAATTAGACCGATTTAAGAAAGGTTTAAATAATGATAAATATAATATAAAGGAATTGATCAATCACTTAGCAAAGAAAAATGCTGATGAATTAGAAGAAGCATTTGGAATCTCTACTGAAAATGCCGAGAAACTCCACGAACTGTTAAAACACCTAAACCGCAATACAACATTTGTCGCTAAAATTAAAGAGCGTACAAAATTAATCGATACTCTTTCAGTTGAGCTAAGTAATACATCCATGCAATTTGCCCTTACTCAAGCTAATCAAGAAATACCTGACGAGCAATTTTTGGATTTTGACTATTTAATTATATAACTTTGATGAAGTGTTGTTTAGGAGATGTTGTGATAAACCCACTGAGAACTCGCGCAAATGGCTTCTTGAAAGAAGCCGACTAAATTAATTCTTAATCAACTTAACGTTAGCTTAATAATATTAGGTTTATAATAAAAAGTGTCATTGTGGGTTTGATAGATAGAGAGTTTCAATTGACGATTCAAACATTTTTTGAGGAAAATCTAAATGCCTGAATATGTGAAAGGGGTAGAATTAACTCAAGATGGTATGCGTGCCATTTTTGACCGTATGGGGAAAAACATTACCAGCGGCATCATTTACAATGGAAATCCTGAAATACGAATGGATGTATTGGATCAACAAGGATTTATGCCTGTATTAACTGCTGTGAGCCCAATACAAGAATCCGGCCACTGGATCATGTTAATTAAAGGCAAAGGCAATCAATACTATCTTTTCGACCCCCTGGGTGAACATTCAGGAAAAGGATATCAAAACATCCTATCCCGAAAACTCCCTCAAGGCGCTACACTTTCTGTGATTCCCAATGGTACGGGTTTAAACATGGGATTATGTGGTTATTGGGTTGCTTCTGCAGGAGTAAGAGCACATGCAACGTTAACAGGTGATAATTCTCCAACATTAGAAAATCTAGGCCAGACCATCACTCAAGAAATGCAAAATGAACTCGCTGGAAATGGTTATAGACAAATTACTGCTTGGCTACGCGCTGTTGCCAATGAGTTTCCCGCCGGTGATGCAAAAAACGATGCAACCGCTTTAAGACTAGCCACTACTGGAAAAACCTCTGCGCTTGTAGAAACACCCACGCAATCTACTGTGACACAAGTAGTTTCTGAGTCTGCTTTAGAAAGTGCCTTATTGGAACATGATGAGGATGTCCGTAGTATTGTAAATTATGTCCATAAAGAATATTTAAGGCACGATTATCCTGGACCATTGGTAGATCCTAAAAATCCCAACGGAGAACGACTCAAGCCCAATGAAGGACCGGATAGAGGCACTCACGGCCTTGCACATACGGTACGCACCATGGCTTGTGCTGAAGTAATGGTTGAAGAAGCGCGTAAAGCAAAATTCAGAGGAGAAAAGTTAGGAACAGCAAAAAATGGTCAAACTTTAGCCGATGTTACACCAGAAGAACTCAAAAAAATACTCATCGCTCAAGCATTTTTTGTGGTTGGAAGAGATGATGAACGCTCAGGATATGATTCTAAGTATAAGAGAAACTTCTATGAGGAATATCACGAGAAAAGTGAACAAGCATTCAGAAAATGCGTTGAAGAGAATAAACTTATTGGTAAAATCTTTAAAGATCAAAAAGAAGTAGATCATTATGCCGCGATTATTCTGGACAAACCCCATAATTGGGATGGAACTCCAGCACATGTGTTAATCCATCAAGGTCACATGGTTGATTTAATGAGAGTCAAAGCACCTCAAGAAGTCGTACTCGAGCGTGCCTACTATACACTTAAAAACTCTTTAGGTTCACGAGGAGCCGAAGTTGTTCTTAAAACACATCGAGAATTTTTCTTGGCCACCGGAGCTGTTGTCCCTCAATTTAATCCGGAAGCTAAAGAAGATCCCAGCAGAGGCGGGCCGTATGAAAACCCTTATAATGGTGACAAATACGTTATCGAAGAAGGAAAAATTCCAGAGTCTAAGAACATCCGACGTGTAGATTCTAATTATCGACTGAAAGAAAATGAACGGTTCGTATCCATCAAGGAGTATTATGCTATTCCTGAGATACAGAAATCATTCCCTGGTTACAAAACCTATTTAAAGCCATCACCTTATTCATTTCCAACTGATTTTGCCAAAATATGTGAGCAGAATCCTACATCTTGCTTGGATGCCATCCGACAAGCACGATCAAAAATAGTCATGGGTGTGATTAAAGAAACGTTGCAGTCAGAGCCCGAGAAGGCAAAAAGAGTATCCAATAGAGACGAAATTGCTGCTGCGCGTATTATCCAACAAATTATGGCTAATCCTGATGTGATTCAAGACGATCACGTTTTTTTAAATGGTCAAAAACTCGAAGAGTCTTTTTTTCGTGACTTATTGACCAAATGTGATATGACTATTGTAGGCTCATTGTTAAATGATACCGATATCAATAATATTGATCAGTTAATGCAACATGAACAAGATACTGAATTTCATCCAACAGACCTTAATGAACCTGCCAAAAAACTTGGCGATACCTGGGAAAAAAATATTAGGAAAAAGGACAGTAGAGAGAAAAATCAAATCAAGCTTGATTTAATTAATCTCATGCAAAATAATAACTGGTATGCCAGCCGGGTCAATGCCATTGCCCAAAATAAAGATGAAAAATCTACCTTTAAAGAAGTCTTACTTGCTTCATTATTAACTCCACTCACCAATAAAGCACTGGTAGATACAAAAAACCAGGAACCCTCACCGCAAATCCTGTTCCGCGGCTTCAATATCCCCAAAGAATTTCAACAACAACTGATAAAGCAAGCAAACACCATAATTGCGAACACAGAGAACTATCTCTTTACGACCCTTTCTAGCCATGCATTTATGCAAATCAAGTTAGATGAAATTGCTTCTAAAACAAAGAGTTCAGAACCAATATTTGATTCAAATACGATTTTTGAAATCAATGATCCAGAACAATTACTTTCAGCAAAACAAGTTGGGGCTCATGAGTCTGTGACTAGAGATGATCCTTTTTATTTACCAGAACATGTAGCCCTGGTTCCGACTAAGGTAACCCTTGATGGCAAAACATCTACCGAGATGGACAGATATGTTGTTAGTTTTATTGCGGTAAAAAATCCTGATTTTGTACCAAACCATGAAGTTGGCTTCGCTGCTGCGCCTATTTTTAAAATGCAAAGCGCGAAAGTGATGGATGCAATAAATGCTGTCCAACCAGAAGATGAAGAAACTCATAAAAACTTAAATGAATCATTAAAATCACTACGACTTAAATTGGTAGAGCAATCTCACTTACCCATCAGAGGTGGATTTTTAGATAGGATTCTTCACTACTTCTCAGGAAAAGATGATCAGAAAATATCACTGGCACGAAAAAATTTTCTTAATGAAAAAGTCATTCCTGCATTACAAGAATGTCATATTGCACTTAGATTAAACAATATAGACATGATGCTACGAGCTCTGGAAAAATTTCCAGCAGATGAAAAATGGGCTGATTTTAAATCCGATGCGGCAAAAAATGCTAAAAAGGAAATGGATAACTTAAGACCACTTATTGAAAAGAAAATAGCGCTACAACGTCAACTTGCGCCATTAGTTAAATGTCAAGATGCATTGGAAAAACAGCAAGCTACCGAGGCTATAAAAGCGCTCGAAGGCATTCCTTTAGATAAGAATATACCCTCAATAAGTAAAGAATTAAGGGAGAAAATCCAACAAACAAAACACGTTGTGATCGACGATTTAGAGCCCTTACAACGCCCAATTATTACCTCCCCCCTCATTAATAGCGAGCGAGCAAAGATACATTACGAAACGCGTATATTGAGCATGGCTCAAAGAATTGCAACTCTAGAGACTGCCAAACTCGATGATCTGAACTACATTAAGAAGAAACTATCTTATTTTAATACCCTGCAAGAAGAAGTAAAAGTGCTGCGTAATGAAAGAGCTCTGATGCATATTGGAACCGGAAAAATTGATTTTACTGATGTCGAAAACCTAGAAAAACAACTACGAACGATTCATAGCAAGTTATATGATGCCTATGTAGTTGCAGTAGCAGAAGAAATTAACAATCTTGAAGAAGAGACACCGAAGAATCTGATAGCTGTCAAAGAAATGATTTCTAGTTTTAATGAGCGACTTGCCGAAGTGGAACAGTTACGTCATGAAAAGACAAGAAAACACGAAACATCAAAAGAACCTCTTAACCTATCCGATATTGATGCATTGAAGGATCGATTACAAAAGATAAATCAATTCTTAACTAAGGCATTGGTAAATAATATAAGAGTCTCTCTCAATCAAATGCAAGTAAAAACATTTGATGTGCAAGTAAAAGAGGCTCAACTCAATTTACAGCTTCTTGATAAGCTCGCAAAAACATTAGATGATTCGGATACAGCGCAAAACCATAAAGCTGAGATTGTAAAATTAAATGAGTTTTTTGTGGAGAAACAAAAAGCCTATCCTGCAATGGTGCAATTGCAATTCAAGAGCGAGGCTTTAATTATACGATTACGTGAATTATGCGAAGCCCATCAAAATCATTTAGCAGAATCAAGAAAAACAAAAACTGAAGAACTTACTAAAAATCGTTGGATACTCCAAGGACTTACAGATCTTGTAGGACTAACCACAGACCAACGAACGAACCTAAACCAAAAGGGGAAGGCATTAGATCAATTTAAAGAAGATTTAAATAATGACACGTATGACATTCAGAAACTTATCCATACATTAGCCCAAAAAAGTCCGAAGGAATTAGAAGAGGCAATTGGAATTTCGACGGAAAATGCTGAAAAAATACATGCTCTTTTAAAAAACCTAAACCACAGTACGACATTTGTCGCGAAAATTGAAGAACGTGCAAAATTGATCGACACTGTTTTAGTTGAGCTCGATAAAATATCCATACAACCTGAACTTACTCATGTGAGTGAAGAGCCACAAAATACGCTCAATCTTTGATCTGTTACTCCTGAACCTTCCGCTTTTGCGGAAGGCAGCGAAAATTCTAACTATTTGTAAGAACTCACCCCTCCACAATAACAGGGGGCTATTAAAGAGCCAGGATAAAATTTAGAGCAAAAGCTATTACCCGGAACGTTTGCCTAATTAAACTACAGCTACCGTACTCTTCTCATCAGATAAAGTCCCAATAATGCAAAAATGACCGTTGGCCCCAAAGCGGATAACTCTGGTGGTAATTGAAACACCGTACTTAGTGGGCCAAAAAAGCGATTTAAAATATGAAAACTAAACCCTACTGCGGCACCCACCAATAACTTCGACCCCATAGTAGTTGAGCGTAATGGACCAAAAATAAACGGAATAGAAAGAATCATCATAACCATAGTTGTAAATGGTTGAATAAGCCTTTGTAAAAAAGCAAACTGATAATTATGTACATTTTGATGATTCAGTTTTTGTTCCCTTATGTATCGATTCAATTCACGTAAGTTCATTTCATCAGGATCGATGCTGCTAATTGTCAAAATCTTAGGTTTTACCGATACATCCCAAGGAAATGAGGCAAAAGTTTGTGCTTTCGTCTGATCGTCAGCAAACTCTGTTTGTTGTACATCATAAGCTATCCATCCCGTTGGAGTATGTCGAACTTCACGAATAAAACGCGACATTGTCAAATGATGTTGATTATCAAAACGAAATTGATAAATATTATTCAGGACATTATTGGAAAGCACTATTCCTACTGAAATAAAATCATTGTTATAACGCAGCCAAAATCCTTTTGACGTGCGCAAGGTTTGACCACCACTAATCGCTGCCGTTTTATAATCATTTGCATAATGAGATAAGTATGGAACTAAGGTCTCGCCTAAAACTGTAACAAATACAATGAGCAATACGGACGCCTTTAATACTGCCCAGGTAATCTGGCCTATGGACATACCTGACGCCCGCATAATGACTAATTCACTATGATTCGCTAAGATACCTAAACCGATTAAAGTACCAAGAAGACTTGCCATTGGAAAAAATAAATAAACTTGATAAGGCATTTGCAGCATCACAAAAAAAGTAGCTTGCACAATCCCAAAATCGACTCGCCCCAAATCACTTATTTGATCAACAAATAAAATAAAAATTTGGAGACCAATCAGCATTAAAGTAACTAAACCAATGGATCCGAGAACGGTTTTCGCAATATAACGATCTAATATTTTCATAGTCATGCCAGTTTTGCCTGATTACGCCAGATCAGCCATAATCCAAATGCAATTATGCACAGGTGTACCCACCATAAACCTAACCATTGCGGCATTTTTCCAGACACCATAGCATCTCGAGCAATGAATAATAAGTTAGCATATATAATATAAATAATAATTGCCGGTAATAACTTGGCAAATTTACCTGATCGAGGATTAATACGGCTTAAAGGAACTGCGATTAAAGTCAAAGCAAACACCATAATGGGTACAGAAAAACGCCATTGTAACTCAGCTGCTTTAGCACGATCGGGATTATTGAATGGAAATAAATTGGCAGTACTTATAGTGCGAAAATCTTCAGATATTTTTACCACCGGATGAGGTAGTCGTGCTTTATACTGACCAAATTCAGCAATTTGATAATCAGCATGGCCAGGAACTCCCTGGTATTCCTTACCATTTTGGAGAATAATATAATCTTCACCTGTTTTTGGATCAGTTTCTGCAAAAGCTTGATCTGCCCATAATACATCCCAGCGTGTTTTCTCGTCTACTGTAGTTCGTTTTGCAAGAAACACTTGTTCGGCCTTAGTATGGTCTCGACTCATGGATTGCACATAAAATACCTCTTTGCCTTCGTTAATAGCATGAAAACGCCCCGGCATAATAGTTTGCACTAGGGTCTGTATTCCAGTGGAGCGTAATAATTTTGCACGCTCAATGTAAATTAAAGGACTTCCCCAAATCATCACGATAGCTACGATAAAAGCCACAACAGTAGCCATAATGAGGCTATGTTTTAACAATTTATGTGGGCCATAACCACAAGCACGTAATACGGTCATCTCGCTTTCAGCATACAAACGACCATAAGCAAGTAACATGGCGATGTAAAAACCCAAAGGGATAAGCAAACAAAGCAAAGTAGGTAACTCGAGCATCATCAGTTTCATGATGATAACCCCCGGAATACTGCCAGAGGCCGCTCGATTAAGATATTGAATCAACTGATTACTCAAAAAAATCAACACGAGTATGGATGTTAGCGAAATCAAAGTGATCAACACTTCTTTGGCCAAATAACGAAAAATAATCAATCATTGCCCCTATTTTAGTAATTCCCTCCTCCTTTAATGAAGGTCGTCCGATAAAGAGGTAACCACTCAAGTATCCTGTAACTTATCTCCTTAAGAAGGAAGGACATTGAGTCAGATCCTAGATTTTGCGTACCATCCATAGAATATACGGCAACTTCTTTTCTCCAGACTTATTGAGAGATTACCTAAAGATGAGATAACTTTATGCATTTTAACCCAGAAAAAGCGCTTGAATCTACTAAATTAACGTGAGTTCGACATAGAAATAACTTTAACGTGGCGAGGAGTAGCAGAATGCAATCCTATTCTGAGCCTTCTACATAATGCACCGAAAGTCATATTGACTACGTTTTCAATAAAAATATTTGGAATTGAGTTTAACCGTTATTTCTTCAGAAAACATGTGTGTTGGGACTAAGTGACTACACAGAAAGAATAACTGCAGCCCAAATATAATGAGTTGAGCTGCTCTTAAAGAAATAGCACATTAATGCTTTGTTTCAGCAGCTGTTTTTTTGGCTTCCTGCACAAAACCTAACATCGCTTTCTCAATAATTTGAAAAGATTTTTGGAGGTAATCCAAAGTTTTGTGTCCATTTTCAACAGCCAAATTAATATGTTTCTCTAATAGTTCCTCTGGCTTTTTAATACTTGCGATTTCTTCGGGTTTAAGATAATTAATACCTTGTAATGTTTTAACATTTAATTCAGCCATCGCTTGAAAAGGCTCTTGCATTTTCTTAGCTATTTCAGTCCATTTGTCAAAGTTTTGTTGATACATGATATTCTCCAATATGTTGCAATGCACAATTTTATATTAGACTATACACTGTTGATTTGTCAATGGGTTAAAACATATTTTTTTGCAATGCACCATAAAAAGGATCATTAAGACTTAACCTTTAAATATACTTTGCCATTGTTGCATCATTTTTTGCATTTGTTGATTCCAGGTTTCAGTTGCCTGGGCATAAGGATTATTTTGCAATGGCTTCTCCATGACTTGAAACATTTGCTCCATCATCTGTTTTAACGAGGCCTGCATAGGATGATTTGCTAATGATATAATTTGTCGTAAAATTTCAGGGGATAAAAATTGAGTGGTTCCCGCCTCCATCTCAACAATAATCTGCAATAAAATGGAGTTAGTTAAATCTTTTCCTGTGAGAGAGTCTTCTACTTTAAATAATACATTATCGATAACATAATGTTGCAACTCTTCAAGAGTAATATACTGGCTAGTCTCCGTATCATAGAGCCGACGATTTTTATATTTTTTAATTAAACGAGTCATATTTCTCTCATATAGCGAAAAAGATCTTAGTTGCATTTATTCATAAAGAAAATACTGAAATTCTAATACATATGAAGGCCACCATTGATACTCAAATTAGCCCCAGTTATATATCGACTTCTTTCGCTAATTAAAAATTCAACTGCCCAAGCGATTTCCTGAGTTTCGGCTAAGCGCTTTGCAGGAATTTGGTCAATAATTGCTTCGAGGATATCAGGTCTAATCCCCTTCATCAGTCGCGTATCAACATACCCTGGAGAAAGACTATTCACAGTAATATTTTTACCCATTAACTCTTGTGCTAAGCTTTTCGTAAATCCATAAACACCTGCTTTTGATGCTGCATAATTCGCTTGGGAAAATTGGCCTTTTTGCGCATTCACAGAAGAAACATTAACGATTCGACCGTATTCGTTTTGTCTCATGTTTTCAACTACATGGCGAGTCACATGAAACATTCCATCCAAATTAACAGTAAGCACTTCATCCCATTGCTCTTTAGTCATTTTAGTAAATACAGCATCTCGAGTAATTCCGGCATTATTAATCAATACATCAATATTGCCGTAGTCTTTAATAAGCGAAGAAATAACATTGCCACATTGCTCATAATCCGTCACATCCATATGGCGAAAATGAATATTCTTATACCCTTGTTCCTTTAATTCATTTTCCCATGCTTGGCCTTGCTTTTCCGAAATCAAATCAAGGGCAAAAACATGGGTATATAATGGATCTAATTCTTGGGCTATCGCAGTACCAATATCACCGGTACCACCAGTAATCAACGCCATATTATTTTTGTGCATACAATTCTCTATTCTTTAAAAAAGGACGGGCTAAAAATAACTGATATCCTGGCTTTTAAACCAGGACATTATCATTTACATATACTGACCACCATTAATATCCAAATTAGCTCCGGTGATAAAACCACTTTCAGGGGATACTAGAAAAGCGACGGCATCAGCAATTTCTTTAGGCTGACCCAAACGTCCAACGGGGATACTCGATATTATTGAATTTAGAACATCTTCTTTTAAAGACGAAAGCATAGGCGTTTCGATGTAACCTGGAGAAATCGTATTCACAGTAATGCCCTTACTTGCTACTTCTAACGCCAAGCTTTTGCTGAAACCATATAAAGCAGATTTAGTAGAGGCATAATTACATTGACCAAATTGTCCTTTTCGTCCATTGATAGAAGAAATACTTACGATACGACCATAACCTCGATCAATCATTATGGGAATAATATTACGAGTCATATTAAATACACTCGTTAAATTAGCCTCAATAACGCTATGCCAGTGTTCAGGAGTCATTTTTCGCAAACTACAATCATGAGTGATGCCTGCATTATTCACCAAAACATCAATACGCTGATAGCGTTCCATAACAAGAGAGATTAATTTTTCACAGTCTGCAAATTGAGCTATGTCTCCATAAACGATATCAAGATCAAAACCTAGCTTTTTTTGTTCTTCTTGCCATTGTTTCGCTTCTTCATGTTTCCCATTCTTAAAATAACATGCTACAACCTGGAAGTCGGAAGCCAATCGCTGGCAAATAGCGGTACCGATTCCTCCAGTTCCTCCAGTTACTATTGCTACGCCTTTCATCATAAACAACTCCCTGTTATTGCGATAATAAATAGTGTTATAGAAAATTTAAACTAAAAACCCATCACTTTTAAACGATTGAAATGATGGGTAAGAAAAATGGCAAATTAATTACTTGTAAACAGGAACATATCCCTTTATTTGTTGCGCAAATTGCTTTAAAACTTCAAGACCAGACTCTTCTGCCTGCCGACACCATTGCTGCAAGGCGTCAACTAACTCTTTTTGAGTAGATGCTGTTTTTAGCCAAATGTTTTGTAATGACTGCTTGTAGGCATAAACAACACGCAACTGTTCACGAGCTTCAAGCAAATTTGATAAACGAATTTTTGCTTTCGTAGTCAACAAGCAATTTTCACGCCTCAAAAGACTTCCGGCACGAGAAAAGAGCTTTTTATCTGCTTTACTTTCAACACCAGTACTTTTTTCTTGTTGAAGTATTGGTCTAATCACGCCTTTATAATAATTTGACATCACCTGGAATCGGTTAGAAACAACTGCTTTCACTGTATCTAAATCGATCTGTAACTTACCTGCGTCCATGGCAAGCTTAGGTGGCAATTTTTTAACCTTAGCCAAACCTAAAAAGGAAAGAATGCGAATATACATCCAACCTATATCAAACTCCCACCATTTTACTGAAAATTTTGCTGATGAAGCAAAAGTGTGGTGATTGTTATGCAACTCTTCTCCACCGATCCAAAAACCCCAAGGAAAAATATTTCTTGCCGCATCAAAGCATTCAAAGTTTCTATATCCCCAATGATGCCCAATACCGTTAATGACTCCAGCAGCAAAAACAGGTATCCACAACATTTGGATTGCCCAAATAGTAATTCCTGGCGCACCAAATAAAAACAAGTCCATTAAGAACATGAGCCAAATTCCTTTGGCAGAATGACATGAATAAACCTTGCGCTCTAGCCAGTCAGTAGGCGTGCCGTGAGAGTATTTAGCAACCATCTCTCTATCCTTACGCGCTGCTCTATAAAGCTCTGCACCCTCCCAAAATACTTTTTTAATACCAAAAACCACAGGACTATGGGGATCCCCTTCTACGTCTGCTGATGCATGATGTTTGCGATGAATAGCTACCCAATCTGCTGTAACCATTCCAGTAGTTAACCATAACCAACAACGAAAGAAATGGCTGACAATAGGATGTAAAGTCAACGCTCGATGTGTTTGATTTCGGTGAAGATACAACGTTACTGCTGCGATAGTAATTTGCGTCAAAATCAATGTCGCAATGACATATCCCCAAAAAGACAGGTTTAAATAACCAAAAACCATAATTACCCCACTAACATGCAAATTAAAAAAACTCTTCCCTTAGTTGAATCATCAATAAATGATCATACGTCCTTATATTATATATGATACTAAGAATAACACAATTTTGCGCTTTACATTGCAACATTTAATTAAGTAGCCGATAATTATAATAATCAAGATTAGGAATAATGATATGAATGAGAAATTTCCGTTTGCAAAAATTTTTGAGACCCTAGTCCCGTTCGTTATAGCCGGGATGGCAATTGCATTGTTCTTAGGCCTATTATTCATGTTCTCGTATGTTTTAATTTGGGGCATTATCATCGGCGGTACCCTGTGGGTCATAGCGACAATAAGACAAATTCTCTTTTCAAACACCAAAACGACCACAGATGTAGTCAAAAAAAGTGAAGGAAGGATTATTGAACACAATGACAAAAAATAATGCCAGAACTGCCCGAGGTTGAAACTACAAAAGAAGGAATTAAACCCCATCTACAAGGACAAATAATTAGCAATATTAGCGTTCATAATCCGAGGCTTAGGATACCTGTACCTAGTCACTTAAATGAACTGTGTGTTGGTAAAGAAATTATTGCAATTACTCGTAGAGCGAAATATATATTAATCCACCTATCTCAAGGGTATCTGCTCATTCATCTAGGAATGTCGGGGCACTTAAGAATGGCGGAAGGCGGTACCCCCCCTAAAAAGCACGATCATATTACCGTAGCTCTAACGAATAATCTTTTATTACGCTTTTATGATCCCAGACGATTTGGGCTATTTCTTTACATCGATAAAGATCCATACGAACACCCACTTCTCGCTCATTTAGGCAAAGAGCCTCTTTCAGATGAATTTAACGGCCATTATTTATTTCAAAAAGGAAAAAATAAAAATAAACCAATTAAATCATTCATCATGGATAATGAGGTTGTCGTAGGTGTAGGAAATATCTATGCCACAGAGAGTCTTTTTTTAGCTAAAATTCATCCAGGCACCCCCACGAAAATACTTTCTGAAGAAGCTCATCTCAACTTAGCCACGCACATTAAAGAAGTACTACAGCAAGCTATAGCGTGCGGAGGTACTACTTTAAAAGATTTTTATGCTTTCGACGGCAAACCCGGTTATTTTAGCATTTTACTTAAAGTATATGGCCGAAAAAATCAACCGTGTATGCAATGCCAGCATCCAATCGAGTCAGTTATTCTTGGAGGGCGTAACTCTACTTTTTGTCCTAAATGCCAAAACTGGGGCCTCTAACAAGAAAAACTAGACTCCATTCACCGTTGTCAAATAGGTTTTTTATAATACTAAAAAACGTTCTGGGCAATCCATTCAACTTGCGTTATATTAGCGCTAACTTACTTTATCCCAACGATAATGAAAATAAATCAATTTAGAACTGCCTGGGTTATTTGTGCTTTAATGTTTTATACGGCAGTAACTAGTATTCGCTGTATCTTTAAGTATTTTCTTAGTACATTAAACCGCTCGTGGACTGATAAGGCACTACACCATTGGGTTGATCAATTATTAAATGAAGTACAAGTTGAATATAAAGTTATCAATCCCTTAAATATTCAGCCACAAGCAGGAAAAGCGACCATTATAATGTGTAATCATTCGAGCGCCTATGATATCCCACTTGCTTTTAAGGCCTTTCCAAACCACTCCATTCGCATGCTTTCAAAAAAGGAGCTCGCAAAAATTCCTTTAATGGGCAAAGCAATGGCAGCAGCAGAGTTTCCTTTTATAGACAGAAAAAATAAATACCAGGCTATTAAGGATTTAGCTTTTGCCCAGCAACTCATGGAAAGTGGGATTGTCATGTGGATTGCTCCTGAAGGCACTCGTTCTAAAGATGGACAACTTGGCCATTTTAAAAAGGGAGGTTTTATTACAGCAATTCAATCTAAAGCCACAATTATTCCTATAGGAATCCGTGGAGCAAATAATATTCTACCCGCCCGGAGTTTTAATATCCATTTAAAGCAAAAGGCAGAAATTCATATAGGCAAACCAATAGATGCATCTCAATTTACTTTAGGAAATAAAGAGGAATTGATTAAACAAACTTTTATTACAATCAAAGAGTTAATTGGTGAAAGTAATACACCATAGTATGCACTGGCATTAAGTGAAAAGGCATAGTTACCCTGCAAATCCAGATGATCTGGTTCGATGTCACATCCCTTTGCTGTTGGAGGGAGAAGAATTACAGAAATATCCTTAATACCTTACCCCATACCCTCTTTGTTGGTTCACAATTGATGCGGCCAAGCCGATATTACGTGGATCAGATGCGGCAGTTAATACATTGCTTTGCTTATCCCACGTAATCGCTTGCATATCACCATAATATTGTCCTAATGGCATTAAGTGATATCCCATTGCTTTCAAACCTTCTTGAATTGCAGGGGGAAATGTATCCGGTTCAAACTGCAGAATATCAGGTAAATACTGATGGTGGAAGCGCATAGCAGAGACCATACTGATAGCTCCATATGCGTCTTTAAACACCAAGGATGCAATTAATATCATAGTAGGGATGCGGCTACCTCCTGGAGTGCCTAAAATCGCAACTCGTCCCGGTAACTCAAGGAAAGTAGGCGCCATACTTGAAACAGGTCTTTTGCCAGGCTCAATAGAATTTTTATCAGCCCCAACGATACCAAAAACATTTTCTTCGCCTACTTTACTTGAAAAATCATCCATTTCATCATTCAACAAGATGCCAGTACCTTCAGCAACAACGCTCGAGCCAAAAATGTAATTTATTGTCATCGTTGCAGCAACACGATTTCCTTCTGCATCAATAATCGCGATATGTGTTGTACTTGTAGAGCCGAGTGATTTAGTTGTGGCTTTTTTTGGTTGTTTTTGTAACACTGAGCTCGCAGTAGCTTTAGTTGGAGAAATTAAGGCGCTCAATTGTTTACCATTCTCTGCAGAAATTAACTTCTGAACAGGAATATTCACAAAATCAGGATCTCCTAGAAACTCTTCCCTTTGCCAATAAGCCAGTCGCATAGATTCAACCAGATAATGTATCCATTGCACTTTAGAAAATGAATCAAGAGAATAGTGCGACAATATATTCAACATCGTTAATAAAGCAATGCCGCCTGCCGAAGGTGGTGGCGCGGTAATAATAAGCATATTATGGTAAGCCCCTATTAAGGGTTCTCTGACCTTAATCCGATATTGGGCTAAATCAGCTAATGTCCAAATACCACCTGCCGCATTAACACCTTTAACTAATTGTTCCGCCACTTCACCCGTATAAAAGCCCAGCTCTCCGTTTTTAGCTATTAACCTTAATGTTTTCGCCAAATCTTTTTGTACTAAGCGCTCACCGATTAAATAAGGTTGTCCCTCTTTTAGAAAAATTGCTGCGGTAGCTGGATATTTCTTAATTTGATTCAATCTATCTTCATTCTTTAAGAACGTATAAAGCTGCTTATCCACTGCAAAACCCTCTTCTGCCAATCTAATAGCAGGGGCAAGAGTTTTTTCCAAAGATAATCGTCCATAGTTTTTTGCAATATATGCTAAAGCAGCAGGTTCACCAGGAATTGCTGCGGCCAATCCCCCATTAAGTGATAAACCCGGGATCACACTGCCATCGGGTGCCAGATACATGTCCTTTTTAGCAGCCATAGGTGCTGTTTCACGAGCATCAATAAAAATATTCTTATGTTCTTTCTCTTGATGCAACAACCAAAATCCTCCACCTCCCAGCCCAGAATGATAAGGTTCAACTACAGCCAACACCGCGGATACAGCTACAGCTGCGTCAAAAGCGTTCCCTCCCTGAGCTAGAACTTCAAGCCCTGCATTGGTAGCTAATGGATTAGCACTTGCAACCGCATAACCAGGAGGTTGTGCGTTATATTGCCCCGCAAAACTATTTGTAGAGGCGTAAAGTAAATTAGCACTGAGTACAAGACAAATGCTCTTATGAACTTTACGTAGCGTGATTTTCATTTTGTCTCTTTTTTAATTCTCTAACGACGCATGCGGGAACAAACTGAGAAATATCTCCATCTAAAAACGCAATTTCACGCACTAAAGTAGATGAAATAAACATTAAATTTTCTGATGGCGTTAAAAAGATAGTTTCTATTTTTTTTGATAATTTTCTATTCATTCCAGCCAATTGAAATTCATATTCAAAATCGGATACCGCTCGTAACCCCCGCAGAATAATTCCAGCATTTTGTTCTAATACAAAATCAATTAATAAGTTCTCAAAACCTAGAACACAAACTCCAGGCAAGTGTTCAAGAGACTCTTTTAATAGATTGATTCTCGTCTCCATAGGTAAAAAAGGACGTTTTGACCTATTGCTTGCTACACCCACCACAATTTCAGGGAAAATTTTAGCCGCTCGGCTGATAATATCAACATGTCCATTCGTAACAGGATCAAATGTACCAGGATAAATTGCTTTTAATTTCATTATGGTTAAGACTAATTGCATATAGCAACAGTCTAGCGTATTGTTAATCGAAAAACTACAAAAAAGGACTTGAGGTGATCAATGAATAATTTAAAAAAATTAACAATAATTCCTATTTGTCTATTAACCGCCTGTGCTCCTCCTCGGCCAGCAGCGGAATTACCTGAAAATAAGGTCATGCCAGTAGAGCAACGTAAAGAAAAAACCGAAACTATTTCCTCATGGGAAATTCGGGGTGCGATGGCTGCTAAAAGTAAATCTAAAGGGTGGTCAGCTACAATGAACTGGGTTCAAAATGGCCCCAATACGTATCAAATTCGTTTAATGGGTCCTTTAGGAGGCGGAACGGTACTAATCGACAAAAAAGGGAATACAATCACTTTCCAAGATGGCCCCAAAAAAATTACCTCACACAATGCTGACGAATTACTTGCCGAGCAAACTGGAATTAAACTCCCTGTAAACAATCTTTATTATTGGGTCAGGGGATTACCGGCACCCGGTTCTATTGCAGCAGAACATCGAGATCAATATAACCATCTAACCCAATTAAAACAAAGTGGATATACCATTAATTTTGCTAAGTACACTTCTGTCAAAGGCACTGATCTTCCAAGTATGATTCACCTACAAGGAAATGGAGTGATGGTTAAAGTGGTTATTCAAAATTGGACTGTATAAACTTTTTCAGTTATTTGCTAGTAGATGAGCCCTATCAAAGGCTCATCCTATATGTTATTCTTTGTCTGATGTCAATTCCTAGATTAGTTAAAAAATACAAAAAATTATTGCATTCAAAGTTGACATGTTTCAAAAACCACTGCAAAATACGCAACACATTTGTAGGGATGAACGTAGTTAATGCACGGAGTATTTTTAGAATCTACAAATTTTAGGGGTGTCGCCAAGCGGTAAGGCACAGGGTTTTGATCCCTGCATACCTAGGTTCGAATCCTAGCACCCCTGCCACTTTCTTGTTGATTCAAGTAAACAGACAGCAGAAGATAACCTGGAAGGATGCGTTCTTGTAATGCTCAAATAATAATAATATCTTTTTGGCTGTCTTCTGCTATGTGTTTAAGTTAAATGATTAACCTAGATCGAAGGCTTTATACACATGTCCACAATGATGATTTTTTCCGGAAATGCAAATCCGGAGTTAGCACAACAAATTTCTTCTCATTTAAAAATACCTATTGGCCAAGCAACTGTTGGTACTTTTAGTGATGGAGAAACAATGATTGAAATTTTAGAGAATGTCCGTGGTAGGGATGTTTTTATAATTCAATCCACCTGCGCCCCATCAAATAATAATTTAATGGAACTATTAACAATGGCGGATGCATTAAGAAGATCATCTGCAGCGCGAATTACAGCAGTGGTTCCATACTTTGGTTACGCGCGTCAAGATAGGCGTGTCCGCTCTGCGCGTGTTCCTATTACGGCAAAAGTCGTTGCTGACATGATGGCATCCGTAGGTATTTGCCGAGTTCTTACAGTTGATTTGCATGCTGATCAGATCCAAGGCTTCTTCTATATGCCCGTTGATAACGTCTATGCTACCCCGATACTTCTTGATGACATTACAAAACAAAATTTAAAAAATATAATGATCATTTCTCCCGATGTAGGTGGCGTTGTTAGAGCTCGAGCTGTGGCTAAACGACTTGATCATGCGGAGCTATGTATTATTGATAAACGCCGTAGTGGTCCAAATAAATCTGAAGTAATGCATATTATTGGTGATCCTACTAATAAAAGCTGTATTATTGTTGATGATATTGTTGATACTGCTGGTACTCTTTGCTCTGCGGCTCATGAACTCAAAAAAAATGGAGCTCACAGTGTAAGGGCATACATTACTCATCCTGTATTATCTGGACAAGCAATAAATAATATTAAAAACTCTTGTCTTGATGAAATAGTAGTAACTGATACCATCCCTCTATCTGCTGAGGCGCGAAAATGTGAAAAAATTCGTGTTGTCAGTTTATCTGAGATGCTTGCACAAGCCATTAAACGAGTCAATATAGAAGAATCCGTCAGTTCCATGTTTGCTGAATAAAGTAGCGTCTGTAGCCTTGAACCAGGCTACGGATTTCTCAAGCCTGTCATTAATACATAGCTAAAAATAAATCAAATATTATCATTTTTATAGTATAAACGATTATGCTTATGCGATAGTAAGCATTCACACAATTTGTTACTTTGTTAAAACAACCTAAGAGAGATTGAGTTTCGAGATCAACTCTAAATGTTTACAAAACGCCGACTCCTGTTGTTGCAGAAAGTGATACTCCTCTAAGATGCAGCAATTTTGCTTAACGGATCGGACAATAGAGCACAAGTGGCGACGATTCTCTGAATGCTACATACGTTATGTGAGGGCGATCAATACAACAATACAATGGATAAAAAAAGGAGCTTAAGAGCTCCTTATGAAACTTAAATATAAACTAATCACGAGTACCTACATACTTGTCATCAAAATAACGGCGCAATTTAGTTCTTAAGGTTCCTCGACTAATACCTAGCATTATTGCAGCTCGGGATTGATTATACTTGCAATGCTCCATAACAGCACGAAATAACGGGGTCTCAATTTCTTCGAGTACAAACTGGTATAAGTCAACAGGATCAGTTCCTTTAAGTTCTGAAAAGTATTTTTGCACTGAAAGAGTTACGCTTTCAGCCAGAGAAGCGGTGTTATCCACTACTTCATTACTGATTGTTGTCATTATTATTAGCTCCTCTTTTTAAAAAAAGTATATTACCGAATCAAGCCTCTTGAAACAAGAGCCAATGAAAAAATCCGCATTAAAAATCAATAATCAATATTAATTACAAATTTAAACAGTTCCAATTAGGTGTAGATTTGCTTTTGCAAGCTACACCTAACAAAACATTTTAATATTCCTCTAGAACTTCATCATTGAAGGGTCATAAGGTTTGCCATTAATTATAAATTTACCTTGCTCTAGAGAGACTTCGATGACGTAATCTGTACCTTGAACAATAATTAAACCAGATTGCTGTAATGCATTTAATTGCTTTTGAGTTTGCATATCAGCTAATTGTTCTGCAGTTGGTGCTGGCTGATTCGTTTTACCTGTAGTTTGATTCGCATTTTGACTGGCCTGCAATTGCTGTACTAAGGTTTGTTGTAAATCAGGCTCTTTAGCTAACTGCTGCATAATTGATTGTTTCAAGATTTCTTTTACTGCTTCAGCAGGAACTTGTAATTTAGCTTTACCCTCAATTTTTTGCATTAATTCGAAAGGATTAGAATTCTCTCCTTTAGGTAATGTAACATAAAGGTTTCCTTCAATCTTTCCTTGAGGAATTTTGAAGCTGAGTTGAGAGATTTCAAACTCTGCTCCCTTACTAAATAACTTTGGTAATTCAGGCAACAAAGCGAGCATTGCTTGTTGGCGTTGCACTTCATCACCATTTTGCATAGCCCGTGTTTGTTCATTGATCTTAGCTAATACATCAGCATCAAGATTTCTTAACGCGACTTCTAAATCTCCAGGACCATAATTTTGGCCATTGGCTAACATGGATTTTAAGCTGACATTAAAATGTGTATTGAAGAGGTGTTGCTCAATATCGCTATCAGATTTAATGACGAGCCCATTGATCTCAAACATCTTTTGATCTTTAACAAAAACATCAAAAATTGGTAAACTAAAGTTTGCATCACCCAAATACAATCCGGCAGAGGTTTCGTGCAAATCATAATCACTACTCACCTTGCTTAAAGTGATTTTCGTATCATCTTTAATTGCATTTAATCCAGCTAAAACAACATTACCTTTAACCTTTGTCACTCCCGAAGTCATGGTAGTACTGGAGTCCATCCCTAACCATTCAAAGTTACCAGAGCCATCTTTTGCAACTAATTTAAATGTAGGAACTTTAAAGTCAACCGTACTTTCATTAATGTAATTAACAAAGATACTTAAATCCAATTGTGGTTTTATTGAGTCTTGTGTGAATTGTGCATTAAACTGATCGTTATATTGGGGTGGGAATGGGAATAGCGCTTCTGCATATCCTAATCCAAAGCGTATATGATTATTAGCAAAAATAACCGGACCATGATGAATTGTTAATGGCATTTCAGTCCTGTAATCTTGGGCAGGAAGCGTTTGAGATTGGCCATTAGCATCTGTTACAACACGCTCAGGAACATGTAAACGCCATTTAATTTTAGCTTCGGAATTAAACATTCCTCTGTGGTAATTTTCAATTTCAGCATACAAGCCGTTTGATTGATCAATTACTTCAATAGTCTTTCTGATTGACTTTTCAGTAAGAACACCCATGCCATAATATCCGCCTAGAATTAGAACGGCCAGGATAATCACTAATCCTGCAATTTTTTTCATTCTGTTCTCCATGTTATTAATTCACTACAACAAACTGCAGTACGCAGTATAACAGCAAATAACATAGGAGTGCGATACGCTTATAAAAAAACAGTCCTAGTAAATTTTGCGGCAATCAATAAACTGGATTAACTATGCTTTATTGATTTGCAATTAGTTTCCTTAACCATAAAAGCCAATATTAGTGCAATCAAAGAACAAAGTGGCAATATTTTTAGACCCGCCTGAAAATCTGACAAGAGCAGCGTTTCAACATTATAAGCACGAGCTCCTGACACCATATCGACTAAGCGCCCGACTAAAGGTTGCAATAAAGCGCCAACAAAAATTGATATCATATTAGTGAATGCAATTGAAGTGCCAATAACATTCCTGTCGTGGATCTCAGTTGAAACCGCATAAGCAATAGCAACCCCTGTATTCGTGAGACCAAAAGCAAAAAACAGTAAATAAGCTGAGTTTTGACTCAAATTTGTGCTATATACAAATAAACTTGTGAAAATGATACCAAAAATTGCGGAAAGAATCATAAGTGGCTTGCGACGACCCATTCTATCTGAGAGCCACCCTGATAAAGGACCGCTAATCCCCCAGCCAATAAAAATTAGTCCTGTAGCGAAAGCCGCTGCATGCGCACCGAGTCCTCTGCCAAATTGCAAATAAGCAGGGCCTATGGCTTCTCCAATCACTGCCGTTGGACCAAATAAGAATCCGGCATAAAGCGCGTTATACCAAGTTTGTCTGCAAGATAATACGATTTTTAAACTCTGCAAGATGCTTAATTGATTTATGGAACGCAGCTCACTTCTATGTTCCCCGGGTTTATCTTGTACAAATTGATAGAGCAATGCTGCTAGAGCAATAAATAGGAATGCAATAATCAACATACTATGCCGCCATCCTACATTACTCACTAAAAAGGATACAGGGGCCTCTCCTGCTGCAGCACCTAACATACCTAATGCTTGGGTTAAACCTGCAAGTAAACCTAACATTGTAGGAGGAAACCAAGAGGTCGCTAATCGTAACGAACATACAAAAGCAAACGCAGCACTAAAGCCAATGAGCATTCTACCGATTGAGCCCATAAACAGACTTCCTGCTAACCCAAAAACACAGCAGCCAAAAGCAGTAACCAACGACATCACCGTAAGTAACCAGCGGATACTTAAACGATCGACAGTAAGACCTACAGGAATTTGCATCAAAATATAGGGTATATAAAATGAAGCGGTTAATATTCCGAAACCTGCTTCATTGATTCCAAAATCAATTTGCAAGTATCGGTGCATCACCCCAGGAGCGACACGAGCCATATAATCTGAGAAATAAAAAGCAGCAGCCAATCCCCAAACTAGCCAAGCAAATCCTAGATAACTCTTACGGTTATAAATTTCTACTTTAGATTCATGCATTTTGTTCATAAATTCTCTATTTTAATAAAAATTCTAATTCGCTTTGTTTCATCGAAGGGTTACTAACCGCATTGGTTTATCAAAAAGCAAAGCCCCGTATCAGGGCTATTTACATTTTCTACGAATGCTAGAACATCGACTGTAGTATAAATATCAATAAGCCCCAATATTTATACAAAAATGAGCAAAAAATTTGCAAAGCAAGGATCACATTATACTGCTGTTGTCATTTATTTCAACACATGGCTTGATTTCTTTTGTCAGAACCATTTCCTAAGACACAGTTATATACTAAGTGTTACTCTGCATAAAGATTATGGTTATAATGATTGTGCTTATTTAATTTTTTTAAGGCTTAAAATGAATGCTCTTAATCTTGCAATAAAAGAAGCCCTTCTTTCAGCAGGAAATTCGAAAGAAGTGAATAAAGCTTATCTTGAGTTTATTAAAGCTAATTTCATTATTCCAATTGAACAAAGCACTGATGAAGAACAACCTAAAGTGCTATTTTTGCAAGAAAACGGCCATGTTTTTTTGCCGGTATTTACTGAAATAAGTTATCTTAATTCGTGGGCTTTAGAAATAGCTGAAGAAATTAAGCTACTTAAGTTATCTGGAGTTGATTTACTTAAAGGACTCGGTGACGATGTCACTGTCTGCCTCAATATAGGCAGTGAAATATACAAAGAATTCAATCCTTCTGAAATTACTCGCATGCGTTCAATTGTATTAAAATTATTTAAAAAATAACTTTGTATCTACAATCCTAATCTTCCTACTTCTCTTTTTTAAAAGACAATTTCCTTCTCCCTGTCGGGAGAAGAGAAATGAGACTAATTACAAAACTACATAAATAGGCGAGTTATGTTTCTATAGCTATTCTTCTAAAATTAGGCGACCAATTCAAATAACTGGTATCCAACTAATGCAGACGCAGCTATAGCTCCACTAATTTCAATAACCAGTGATAAAAAGCTATGCTTATGACAATACACCTGGTCATTTGCAGCTACTTCATTAGCTACTGAAAGCACTTCTGGCGTTTCAGAATTTAACGCAAAAAGTGGTTGCTCTCCTTGCATGGCATCCCACCATCCTTCTAACCAATGCTCCGCTTGTTGACTCCCTCTATTGAAGGGATTATCTTCTTCGGCTACATTAGCAAGAGCGCATTCATACCCAAATGCGTAACTGTCTTCATAGCTTGGATGCTCAATGTTAAAACGTAATTTAATATGTGGTAGTAAGGCTGTTATGTCGTTCATGGTTGTACCCTCTATTTATGTATTCAGTATGCTTATTAATACTGTCAATAATTTCTACATTTAAAACAATTTTACGACTTTAAATTAACGCTTATTTACCAATTCAAAACATTTACTAATTTTTGACAATTTTTTATTTAGCTAAGAAATAATAGTTATTATTATATTTCTATAATAATAGATGCAACTTTTGTGCCAGTTTTTTTTGTCTCTTAAAAAAACAATAAAATTAGTAGAAGGACAACAAGGGGGATTAAAAATACATATGTGATGTAAATTTACTTTTTGCCGGCAAATTTTGCCATTAGGGTGCTAAACGATGGTATCGCCATTGCTCATCTTGCCGAAAATACTGAATTCTATCATGTAACCGATTATCCCTTCCTTGCCAAAACTCAATTTGGTCAGGAATAATCATATATCCTCCCCAATAAGCTGGGCGTACGATAGGTTGTTGTCCATGCCTTTCTATCAATTCATTTAAAGCATTTTCTAATGATTGCCTATCTTTAATCTCATGGCTTTGGGGTGAGACGATCGCGCTGAATTGGCTTTTAATTGGCCTGGATAAAAAATAGAGATCTGATTGCGTTTCTTCAACTTGTTTCACTTGCCCGCGAACCCTAACCTGCCTGGCCATTTGCGGCCAATAAAAATTAAGTGCAGCATGGGGGTTCATTTTAATTTGCACTGCTTTTACACTTTGATAATTTGTATAAAAAACGAAATTCCCATCATTCAACCCTTTTAACAATACAACTCTAGAATCGGGATAGCCTTGATTATCAACTGTAGATAAAACCATCGCGGTAGGATCATTTTTCTCATTCTTAAGCACATCGTCAAACCATTGCGTAAATTGTATTATGGGATCATCAGGGAGTGATTCTTCGCTTAAATTCAACTCGCCATATTCGCGTCGGATATCTGCAATGCTTCGAAAATTTGTCATGAAATACCACTTAACGTACCCAGGTATACATATACCTGACTTTTTGGTTCTCAATAAATAGCCTAGACAGCATGCACCCGTCCAGGCTATTTCCTTAATTATTTCCAGCCAGTTACTTCTGCTACTGCATCCCCTAAATCAGCTGGAGAACGCACTGTTCTCACACCAGCAGCCTCTAATGCAGCATATTTTTCAGCAGCTGTTCCTTTACCGCCTGAAATAATTGCCCCGGCATGTCCCATCCGTTTACCCGCTGGAGCAGTCACTCCTGCAATGTAAGAAACTACTGGCTTACTTACATGTGACTTAATGTAGTCAGCCGCTTCTTCTTCTGCTGAGCCGCCAATTTCACCGACCATGATAATGGCTTGTGTTTGAGGGTCTTGCTCAAATAAAGCTAAAGCGTCAATGAAATTAGTGCCAGGAATTGGATCTCCTCCAATACCAATACAAGTACTTTGCCCGAAACCTTTATCTGTAGTTTGTTTTACTGCTTCATAAGTTAATGTACCAGAGCGAGAGACAATTCCCACTTTTCCGGGCAAATGGATTGAGCCTGGCATAATGCCAATTTTACATTCTCCTGGAGTAATAATGCCGGGACAATTTGGGCCAATTAAGCGCGCCTGAGTATTATTTTCCAGATATACTTTTACCTGTAACATATCTAATACAGGTACACCTTCTGTGATACAAACGATTAATTGAATCCCAGCATCGGCAGCTTCTAAAATTGAATCTTTACAAAATGGAGCCGGAACATAAATCACACTAGCCTCCGCTTTTGTCTCTTGCACTGCTTCTCGCATCGTATTAAATACGGGCAATCCCAAATGCATCTGGCCACCTTTACCGGGTGTTACACCGCCAACCATTTGCGTACCATAAGCAATTGCTTGTTCTGAATGATAAGTTCCTTGCTTTCCAGTAAAACCTTGACACAGTACTTTAGTCTGTTTATTAACTAATACACTCATTGTTAACCTCGAAAATTAGTATAACGATTCATCGCAATTCTTTGAAAAGCTATATTTGCCACATTGAACTGTTTATTCCATCTATGCTCAAATCTAACTTTTCCACAGATTTTCTATTGTGATGAATGGTTATAAATTAGTAATTAAGCAACAGCCGCAACAATCTTCTTTGCAGCATCAGTTAAACTGGTTGCAGCAATTACATTTAAATCACTTTTGTTTAAAATATCAGCGCCAAGCTGTGCATTATTACCCTCAAGTCGCACAACTACAGGAATTTTCACATCAACTTCTTTCACTGCAGCAAGAATACCATCAGCGATGAGATCGCAGCGGACGATACCACCAAAGATATTAACCAAAATACCTTTGACTTTTTCATCAGATATAATAATTTTCAGTGCTTCGCTTACTCGTTCCTTGGTAGCACCACCCCCGACGTCCAGGAAGTTTGCCGGATCGCCCCCATGAAGCTTGATTACATCCATAGTCGCCATGGCAAGACCTGCACCATTGACCATACAACCAATAGAACCATCAAGTGGAATATAATTTAATTCCCAGTCACTCGCACGATTTTCTCGTTCATCTTCTTGTGATGCATCACGCAGGCTCTTCAATTGAGGTTGACGATACAATGCGTTACCATCAATATTAATTTTTCCATCCAAACAAATTAATTGCCCTGATTGGCTTACTACGAGTGGGTTTATTTCCAATAGGCTTAAATCGCACTCAACAAACATTTTGCCTAATCCCATCATTAAATGGGTAAACTGCTTGATTTGATCATCGTGCAAACCTAATTTAAATCCTGCTTCACGGCATTGAAAAGGCATAACACCCACTAGAGGATCTACAATTATTTTAAAAATTTTCTCAGGGGTCTTTTCAGCAACCTTCTCGATCTCAACTCCTCCCTCTGTAGATGCCATGATTACTACTCGACGGGTAGCGCGATCCACAACTGCGCCAAGATATAATTCTCTTCCAATATCACAGGTTTCTTCAATAAGCACTGCATTAACGGGTTGACCCTGGGCATCAGTTTGGTAAGTAACCAAACGAGTACCTAATAAGGATTTCACTGCAGCGGCTAATTCATCTTTATTGGCTACCACTTTGACTCCGCCAGCTTTCCCTCTTCCACCCGCATGAACTTGTGCTTTAACAACCCAGCGATTTGTTGCTAGTTGAGACGCTACTTGTAATGCATCATCGACATTATAAGCAACTTGGCCATTTGGAACTGGTAAATTATATTTTGCAAACAATTGTTTGGCTTGGTATTCATGTAAATTCATTGCAATTACCTTTCTAAAAAAAGCAAAATTCATCAACACATAAGTGTTAATGAAAACTTAAACATTAAGTAAAAGACGAGCGGGATCTTCCAATAGCTCTTTCACACTCACCAGAAATTGGACTGAATCTTTACCATCTATTAAACGATGATCGTAAGACAGTGCCACATACATCATAGGACGAATCACGATTTGTCCTTTTTCCACCACCGGTCTTTCCTCTATCTTGTGCATTCCCAAAATACCTGTTTGTGGCGGGTTAATGATTGGGGTAGCCAATAAAGAGCCAAACACGCCCCCATTTGTAATGGTAAATGTACCACCTTGCATATCTTCCATGGCTAATTTGCCTTGTCTGGCTTTTGTTGCAGCATCATTAATAGCGAGTTCAATATTAGCCATGCTCATTTGATCCGCATCACGAATTACGGGCACAACCAGTCCTCTATCTGTAGATACGGCAATACCTATATCATAAAACCCATGATAGACCACATCTTGCCCATCTATAGACGCATTTACAGCAGGAAAACGCTTTAATGATTCAACAACGGCTTTAGTGAAAAAAGACATAAAACCAAGTTTTACGCCATGCTTTTTCTCAAAACTATCTTTATATTGAGCACGCATGTCCATCACTGCTTTTAAATTGACTTCATTAAAAGTAGTCAGCATGGCTGCATTATGTTGTGCTGCTAATAGACGCTCTGCAATTTTTGCCCGTAATCGTGTCATTGGCACACGGCGCTCTTCACGTATCCCCATCTGTGCTGAGGTTGTTTGTTCTTTTTTACTTTCTGTAGGTTTGGTGGACTTTTCTCTGTTTGATTCTATGTAGGAAAGCACGTCTTCTTTCGTAATCCGACCATCTTTTCCACTACCTTGAATTTGTCCTGGCTGAAGATCATGTTCTGCCAGCATTCGTCTTACCACTGGACTTGTTGATTTATCTTCTTTGGCGCTAACCGTTTCCTTTGCAGAGTCAACCTGCTCCGCTTTCATTTCCTCTTTGGATTCAGCCTTCTTTTCTTCTTTAGATTCAGCTGCATCGCCTTCCTTTATTTTTGCGAGCAATTGTCCAGAATGTACTGTGTCTCCCTCTTGAAACATGATTTCACTTAATATCCCATCAACGGGAGCTGGAACTTCAAGAACGACTTTGTCTGTTTCTAGATCCAACAAATTTTCATCACGTGAAACTTTATCACCTACCTTTTTATGCCAAGCAGCTACTGTTGCATCAGCTACTGACTCAGGCAAAACAGGGACTTTGACTTCAATCGACATGGTTATACCTTCTTATTTTATTAGGGTTTATTTAAAATTCGACTTTCTTACCCAAAATTTCTTACTTTTCTATGCTATGCTGCTCGCACATTTTATGTATGCGAAACTTCATTCCCTTAAAAGCTAGAAACTTTGACCCAATCCAGCAAATTATAAAGATGCCCCTAGATTCATTAACAAATGTGTAGCCAGAGCAGGTAATGCCCTAACCCAGCTACGATAAATACAAATTTACCCCAATAAAGCTTGCTCAACTAAAGACTGCTGTTGCGCGGCATGCAAGGCGGGACTTCCTACAGCTGGCGCTGCAGCAGACTCTCTACCTGCATAATGCAATGTTTGATCCGCCTGCAAGCAATCTTTTATATTATGTTGAGAGGAATACCAAATCCCCTGGTTTTGCGGTTCTTCTTGACACCAGATTACTTCTTTTGCTTGAGGATATTTCTTAAGCTCCGTGATAAGTGCTTTCTTAGGGAATGGGTACAACTGCTCTATACGGACCAATGCAATATGGTTCAACTTCTTATCACGACGCATTTGTAAGAGATCATAATAGACTTTCCCACAGCACAGCACTATTCGAGTCACTTTTTTTGCATTTAAATCATCAATTTCAGGAATAATGGTATGGAATTTTCCTTTAAATAAATCCTCTAGAGGAGAGACTGCTAATTTATGACGTAATAAACTCTTTGGCGTCATCACAATTAAAGGTTTTCTGAAGTTACGAATGACCTGTCTTCGCAATAAATGAAAAATCTGTGCAGGGGTTGTTGGCGTACATACCTGTATGTTGTGCTGCGCACAAAGTTGCATATATCGCTCTAAACGAGCCGATGAATGCTCAGGACCTTGTCCTTCATATCCATGCGGTAATAACATGACTAAACCACATAAACGGCCCCACTTTTGCTCGCCTGAACTAATAAATTGGTCGATAACTACCTGAGCACCATTTGCAAAGTCACCAAACTGAGCTTCCCACAATACTAAAAAGTTAGGATCGGAAGAAGAATATCCATATTCAAAAGCCAAGACTGCTTCTTCAGACAGCACTGAATCAATTACAGAAAAAGGACGACTAAGTTCATTAGTTATGTGTTCCAAAGGAATAAAGGTATCACCAGTTTCTACATCATGTAATATAGCATGACGGTGCGCAAACGTGCCCCTTCCAGAATCTTGGCCTGAGAGGCGAACACCATAACCTTCCTCGACGAGGCTTGCATAAGCCATAGTTTCAGCATATCCCCAGTTCATGGGTAACTCACCGGCGGTCATTTTATCACGTTCATTTAATAAACGCTGTACCACTGGATGTAATGAAAAGCCTTTAGGAAGTTCATTTAATTGTTTCGCCAATTTCTGTAAATTGGTTTTAGAAATTGTAGTATCCGCTTTATCTGTCCATTTTGCATCAATGTAAGGCGTCCAATCCATTGCATGTTTGCCTTCATAATCGCCGTGTACCAAATCAACAACCGCTTTACCTTTATCTAAACTATCACGATACGAATCTATTAATTTTTCAGCATCCTTACTTGTTAATAAATCTTCTTTAATGAGGTGATCTGCATAGATTTCTCGAACAGGCCGCATTGATTTAATTTTTTTATACATTGCAGGTTGCGTTACGGCTGGTTCATCCGCTTCATTATGCCCATGTCTTCTATAACATACGAGATCAATAACGACATCACGTTTGAACTTCATCCTAAAATCAAATGCTAACTGTGTAGCAAAAACCACGGCTTCTGGATCATCGCCGTTTACATGAATCACGGGAGCCTGAACCATTTTAGCAACATCAGTACAGTATAAAGTTGAGCGTGCATCTAAAGGATTACTGGTTGTAAAACCTATTTGATTATTAATAACAATATGAACTGTACCTCCAGTGCAGTATCCTCGAGATTGAGAAAAATTAAACGTTTCCATTACGACACCTTGTCCAGCAAATGCAGCATCTCCATGGATAACGATTGGTACTACTTTTTCTTTTTGGTCTAGATCATTACGTCGTCTCTGGCGAGCACGTACGGATCCCTCTACTACAGGACCAATAATTTCTAAATGAGAAGGATTAAATGCCAATGCTAAATGAACTACAGAACCTGAGTTTGTTTTTATATCGGATGAAAAACCTAAATGATACTTTACATCACCTGTTCGTTCCGATTTAATTTTTCCTTCAAATTCTTGAAAAAGGGCATTAGGCTCTTTACCCAATACATTCACGAGAACATTTAACCGCCCTCGATGTGCCATACCAATAATCACTTCTTTTACATTATCTCTTCCGGCACATTGAATAATTTCCTTCATCATAGGAATTAAAGAATCCCCACCTTCAAGCGAAAATCGCTTTTGTCCAACATAACGAGTCCCCAAATATCGTTCCAATCCATCTGCGGCAATAAGATCTTTTAGGATTTCGATTTTTTTCGACGTATCTAAGGATGGACGTCCTCGCACCGACTCCATACGTTGTTGCAACCATTCTATTTCTTTTGTATCAGAAATATGCATGTATTCAATACCTATGCTGCCACAGTATGTTTCCCGCAACGCTTGATATATTTCATCCAACGTCATTTCAGGTCCATTAAATGTAGTTCCAGCAAAAAACTTTCGATTTTTATCGACATCGGACAAATGATGATAATCCAGCTCCAATGCGGGAACGGGTAAACGTTCCGCCATTTCTAGTGGATCTAACTTGGCAGCATGATGCCCCATTGATCGATATGCATTAATTAAGTGGGCAATCCGAAATTGTTGATTGTCAGTTGATTGAACAACAGGTATTGCTTTTTTATCTGCATTCTGCAAAAAATATTCGCGAACATCTCTATGAGAAAGCTCTTTTTCGGCATTGTCCACTTTAGGTAAAGCACTAAATACTGCTCGCCAATCAGCCGAAACCGAGTTAGGATCAGCGAGATAATCCTCATAAAGACTATCAATATAAGCCATACTTCCACCAGATAAATAGGAAGATGCCCATTCATTTTGCAGATTGGAACTGCTCATTTTTTCTCTCTCCAAAGGGGTATTGATCACTACCACCATTAAAATTGGCTATTCCACTCATCCACGTGGATAAAACGGCTATCCCTGCAAGCAGGGATTCGTCCTTATCCTAGTTCCGAGTCAAAAACCTAGAATAATAACTCTTATGCTAGAGATTCGAGTTATTTTGAAATTGCATTTCCATTTCAATCCAGCATAGGTTTCATAATTCTTTACCAGGTACCCAAAAATAAAACAATATATTAAGTTTCTTGTTTTAACATCTGTATGCGAATCTCTCCAATCGCCTTTGACGGATTGAGTCCCTTAGGACAAACATTCGTACAGTTCATAACAGTACGACAACGAAATACACTGAAAGGATCCTGCAATTTATCCAAACGATGTGTTGTTGCTTTATCTCGACTATCAGCTAAAAATCGTTTTGCCTGTAACAATCCAGCAGGTCCTACAAATTTTTCCGGATTCCACCAAAATGAAGGGCATGAACTCGTACAGCATGCACATAGAATACACTCATATAACCCATCAAGTTGTGCTCGTTCCTCTGGAGACTGTAATCGTTCTCGTGCGGGAGCAACTTCGTCATTTTGTAAATAGGGTTCTATTCGTTCATATTGTTGATAAAATTGGGACATATCAACAGCTAAGTCTCTAATCACTGGAAACCCTGGTAAAGGACGAATCACTACTTTATCTGTCTGTAATTGAGAGATATGAGTAATACATGCTAAGCCATTAGTTCCATTAATGTTCATGCCATCAGAACCACATACCCCTTCACGACAAGAGCGTCTGTACGTAATGGAAGGATCCTGTTCTGCCTTCAAACGCTCGAGCAAAGTAAGTAACATAGGATCACTTTTGGCTGGAATGTCCAGCTCATAATCTTTCATATATGGCTTAGCATCCACCTCTGGATTATAGCGATATATTGATAGGGTCAATTTTCTACTATCTGCCATGTAATGTATCCTCTTTAATAAACACGTTCTTTGGGCATAAAAGGCTCGACATGCTTAGGTGATGCATTAACTGGTCGAAAATCAATCGTCTCACCTTCCTCAAAATAAAGTGTATGTTTAATCCAGTTTTTATCATCTCTACTTGGATAATCTTCTCGACTATGTGCCCCCCGACTCTCAGTGCGTACCATAGCAGAGTGTGCCGTAGCATATGCAGTTGCCATTAAATTATCCAATTCCAACGCACTTACTCGTTCCGTATTAAATACTTTGCTTTTATCCGCTAATTTGGCATGTGCTAAACGCTCACGTAAAGCTTGAAGGCGTTTTAATCCAGAAGCCATAACATCGCCTGTACGGAACACACCAAAATCCTCTTGCATCACACGTTGCATCTCATCATGTATTACTGCAGGACTTTCACCCTCTTTTGAATTGTTCCACCGGTTATATCGTTCTAAAGACGGGGCCAGATCATCATCACTAATATAGGCCACATCAGGTAAGTGATTTGATTGCCATAATTCTTCAACATGTAAGCCCGCTGCTCGTCCAAATACAACCAAATCAAGTAAGGAATTACCACCAAGACGATTCGCTCCATGTACTGACACACAAGCACACTCCCCTACTGCGTACAAACCTTCGACTACATGTTCTTTACCTTTGGTTTTGGTAATAACTTGTCCATACATGTTGGTAGGGATACCACCCATACTATAATGACAAGTAGGTACGACAGGAATAGGCTCAACAATCGGATCGATACCCGCAAACTTCATCGATAATTCACGAATTCCGGGCAAGCGAGACTTAATAAGATCCGCGCCTAAATGATCTAATTTTAATTTAACATGATCAATGCCCTTAGGATCAAATCCTTTCCCAGCTCGAATCTCTAAAGCCATAGAACGTGCTACAACATCTCGGGAAGCCAAATCTTTAACTCGAGGAGCGTAACGCTCCATAAAACGTTCACCATCTTTGTTAATTAAATAACCACCTTCACCGCGACACCCTTCAGTGACCAAAACACCTGCCCCAGCGATTCCCGTAGGATGAAATTGCCACATCTCCATGTCTTGTAAAGGAATGCCGGCTCTTAATGCCATACCGTATCCATCGCCTGTATTAATAAATGCATTCGTAGTGGATTGATAAATACGACCAGCCCCACCAGTAGCCAAAATACATACTCGTGCTTGAAAAAAGACGACTTCTCCTGTTTCAATACACATTGCGGTTACACCAGAAATACGCCCATGAGCATTTTTGACTAAATCAAGAGCATACCACTCGCTAAATATGGACGCTTTTGCTTTTAGATTTTGTTGATAAAGAGTATGCAGTAAAGCATGCCCTGTTCTATCTGCCGCAGCGCATGTGCGTGCTGCTTGTTCACCACCAAAGTTTTTAGATTGCCCCCCAAATTGGCGTTGATAAATTCTACCATTATCCATGCGAGAGAAAGGCAAACCCATATGCTCCAGCTCATAGACAGCTTCAGGACCTGTTTTACAGAGATATTCAATCGAATCCTGATCACCAATATAATCGGCTCCCTTTACCGTATCATACATGTGCCAACGCCAATCGTCATCATGTGCGTTTCCTAATGCACAGGTAATGCCACCTTGCGCTGAAACAGTATGTGAGCGGGTTGGAAATACTTTTGATAAGAGTGCAACTTTTAAACCCGATTTAGCCATTTGCAGTGAAGCGCGCATTCCAGCCCCACCTGCACCTATAATTACTGCATCAAATTCATTACGTGCAATTGTCATGCTACCGCCCCCAAAGGATCATTAAGCCCCAGATAAATTGACTAAGGAGCCATAAAACAACTATCATTTGTACTGATACACGCAGAACAGTACATTTCATATAATCTGTAGTTACAGTCCAAAGACCTATCCAAGCATGTAAAGAAAGAGCAAATAAAGCAATTATGGATGCGATCTGAACCACGATATTAGAAAACAGAGCATGCCATTGAGCAAAACTCAATCCAGGATGTGATAATAAAAAACCGATTATAAAAATAGTGTACACAGCAAAATAAACCGCCGTTACTCGTTGAATTAACCAATCTTTTAACCCATTACCTGTCAAGCTAGTGACATTAGTTACCATATCCAGATTCCTAGAAAAATTGTCAAAATAACGGTAAGAGCAATGACTAAAATAGCCGAATTCCGGCCGGCATTCAGGTGCTCACCAAATCCTATATCCATCAAAAGATGCCGTATCCCTGCAAGCAGATGATAAATCATGGCCGTACCAAATGCCCAAACCACCATTTTATAACATGATTGAGATAATAAATTTTTCACGTGAAGAAATGTTTCTTCTGATTGTACTGATTGCCCCAGAATAAATAACATAATGGGCAACAATAAAAATAAAACTACCCCTGAAATCCGATGCAATATGGAAGCGATTGCCATTGGGGGGTATTTCAAACTCACCAAATCTAGATTAACCGGTCTTTTTTTATTCACTGTAGGTTTCTTCCTTAATTTAGAGAAAGTTATTAAATAAAGTACAAATGCGAGTATAGCACTCTGTTTTTATCACGCAAGATTAAGTCTCTATCGAATTTGAATAAAAGTAAACAGTATCTGTATTTTGGACAATTTTTATTAGTGTCTGTTGCGCCAGGATTAGCGTTTTGCAGAGCAAGATACTTTTCAGCCCAGAGAGAAAAACACGCCTAGGATGAATATGCGTCACAAAAAAATAGTGGTTTAGTTGTATTAAAATCACAACCTGTATTTTGTAGTACAACATCCGCTCAGCAAGCGAAAAATAAGAACTCTTATCTCTTAGGAGACGGGTTTGTATGGGGTTGTTTGTATGTATCTCGTGGTGACTCAGGAGGATATCCGTATTTGTCTGCATTTTGTTTCACAATTTGTAAATAGCGTTCCCCCC
This sequence comes from Legionella sainthelensi, assembly GCF_900637685.1. Taxonomy (NCBI): domain Bacteria; kingdom Pseudomonadati; phylum Pseudomonadota; class Gammaproteobacteria; order Legionellales; family Legionellaceae; genus Legionella; species Legionella sainthelensi. The sequence goes on along the minus strand of NZ_LR134388.1, from coordinate 402,922 downwards.
ACTCACCAGGATCAAAGTTAGTAACTACCACATTGTAGGACAAGTTAATAATGGATTCAAAGGCCTTTCGTTGTGGCAGCAGATGTCCTCCAAAAGATACTTGAACTTCCGTATCAGTGGTAATACCTTCTTTTTTCAAACGTTCAACTAAAATGTAAATCATTTTTTCTATAGTCATATAGAGTCTATGCATCGACATGCCCGCATGATACATTTCTGAACTTTTAGAAGTAGCTAGTTTTGATCCAGAATCATGAATAGGATATACGAATTCATATTCATCTGTCCCCGGAATGAGCTCTGGCTTTATAATCACAGGAGGTGTAACACTATCAAGAAACGGAGACACAATATATAACTGAAAATCAGCCCAATGCCACCAAATTTGATAGACGCGCTCAACTAAAACTACAGGATCATTTAAGTCAGCTTCCATTTCTAATCGACGCATACCAATATCGATGCCGATCGTTGGAGTTTCAGGAGTATCAGTGCTATCAGCCATTTATTTGTCACATAAAAATCAAGCTATAAGACTATATTAGCTCAAATTTCGCCAAGGGGCACGCAAGTTAAAGTCGCATAAGTAAAAAAACTGTAAAAATCGTCATAAAGCAATCTTTTTTCTCGGTGGAAAAAATTTACGAAACATATTGATAATATTCAGGCTCTTGAGCACGACATTTAAAACAAGAACTTTTGCATTGCTCCTTTGCCTCACACCTACGTATCACTCCTTTACCGATCCATAGATTAAGCATCGGTTGCAATGCCTGGAAGTCCAAATGGAATTCTCTAATTAATTGTTGTGTACTTACTACACCTTTTCGTCGAATATAATCACGTATTTGCAGCAGCATTAGCCCTCCTCATACTTCGCTTTTTAGAAATAGGTATGACGATAATAAGAAATAGAACAAACAAAAATCCAATAATCCAAGAAATACTTAATCCTGAAGACTGAAGCCACTTCGCTGTTTGATAAAATAAAACTGCAGCCATATAAGCAACAACAAAAGACCAAATTACAGAAACCCACATTAACTTTCTATTTGCTTCTTGCCTAATTACTGCCATAGTTGACACACAAGGAATATAAAGAAGAACAAAAAGTAAATAAGCAAAGGCGCCGATTTGACCATCAAAACGTTGAGCCATAACTCCATATACAGATTGAGATACTGGACTATCTGCCGCACTTGCAAGGACAGGGTTTGCTAATGCAGAGCCTAATTGTGATAAATTCTCTGGAATAGACCAAAAAGCCGCTTTTATGCCTATCCAAAGATCAAAATGTGCTGCAGCCATCTCACCTACCTGACCTACTTGAGCATACAGCGAGTTCAAGGTACCCACTACTACCTCTTTGGCCAGCATTCCAGTTAACAATCCTACTGTTGCAGGCCAATTATCTTGATGTATACCCATAGGAGCAAAAAAAGGTGTAATCCATTGTGCCATCAAAGACAACAAGGATTGGGTGCTTGCCTCACCTGAATTAATCCCCCCATCGATGGTAATAGCATTTAACCCTCCCAGAAGCACACAAACAGGTAGAATTAATTTTCCTGCCCGCAGCACAAAAAAACGTAACCGCATCAATGTTTCTTTAATTAACCGTTTCAATGCAGGTTTATGATAAGCAGGTAACTCCAAAATCAATGGTGATGCATGTCCTTTTAACGTGGATTTTCGCAATATGAATCCAGTTAAGACCGCCATTAAGATGCCGATAATATATAAAGAAAAGACAATGTTTTGACCACCTGAAGGGAAAAATGCAGCAACAAATACCGCATAAATGGCCAAGCGAGCACTGCATGACATAAATGGGCTCATCATTACAGTTAATAATCTATCACGTTCTGAATCTAATGTACGTGCGGCCATAATGGCGGGTACGTTGCAGCCAAAACCCACGATCATCGGCACAAAAGATTTACCCGGCAACCCCAGAGCACGCATCGCTTTATCAACAACAAAAGCTGCTCTTGCCATATATCCTGACGTTTCCAATAATGACAAAAAGAAGAACATTGCGGCAATGACAGGAATAAATGTTAGTGTTGTATTAATTCCTTTGCCCACCCCATTGGCTAATAAGGCAATTAACCAATTCGGAGCATGGATTTGTTCTAATAGCCAAGCGCTTCCCTGTACAAATAGAGTATCTGTACTGATATCAAAAAAATCTTGAAATGCACCTCCAATATTGATTGCAAATAAGAACATTAAATACATCATGGCAAAAAATATAGGTAGCGCCCAAAAGCGATGCAATACAATTCTATCGACTTTTGCAGTAAAATGCTCGCTGGCATCACTGCGTTTTTTCTGAACAAGGGTGACAATTTCGTGTATTTTTTGATATCGAGCATCTGCTAATAAGATATCTAAATTAGCTTCCTCTGGATTCAATGACGCTAAGTTCTTAGACAACGCCTGGCCCAGGAGCAATACGTCTCCTTCTGCAATCCGACGCGCGTGATAAAAAGCACGCGACTGGCTATAACCCTCATCAATTAACTGGCGCTCCAATGCGATTAATGTTTCTTGTATGGGTTTGGACAAGGGAAGTGACCAAGGAATAAGGTTTTTTGGTAATTGCAGCAGCGCTTGTTTGAGTAAAGGAATACCTACCATTTTATGTGCTTGAATTGCAACTACAGGACAACCTAATTGTTGCGATAAGGCATTAATATCTATCGTTATGCCTCGTTGCAGAGCGATATCCATCATATTGAGTGCAAGTATTACGGGGGTACCTAACTCTAGAATTTGACTGGTTAGATATAAGTGTCGCTCAAGATGGCAGGCATCGATCACATTAATAATACAATCTGCTTGCATGGAAACAACTGCTTGGGCTGCAATTCGCTCATCCTGACTGACTCCATCAGCATTCGCGACTAATGAATAGACGCCAGGCAAATCAGTTATGCTGATGCGTTGTCCATCGAGCAAGAATTCACCTGTTTTCTTTTCAACGGTGACACCCGGCCAATTTCCTATACGTTGACTATCTCCAGTTAATGCATTAAACAAAGTGGTCTTACCACAATTAGGATTGCCAACGAGTAACACATGCGTCATACATACTCCAAAACCAATTGATTCGCCTCTTCTTTACGCAAAGTTAAAGCCGTTCCTCTGACCTCAATTTGTATAGGGCAACCTAAAGGAGCAATACGAACAACTGAAAATTCGGTACCGCACGTTACACCTAAAGACAAAAGCCTGCGTCGATACTGCATATCCGTTGAACCAAAACTTGTTAATCGTACTTTATCACCTTGGACTAGCTCTGTAATTTTTATCATGTGCGAACAAGAAAATAACGAAATATGCTAATTTTAGCACAAATGGAATCGAGAATCATTCTCAGTTAAGAAAAAAGTGATATATTTTTGACTTTGAAACGTAAAATTTTTGATCATACTGTTGGGGTGGCTGTAAAATAATAATCCAATGACAGTACTTTTACTTTAAGAATAATATCTTGTTAAGGGGCATGGCGCTAATCCATACTGAATGAACCGCATTACGATTCAGAGTCATCCGAAATCAATTCTTGTAACTCTCGCTTGGGATGACGTGCCAAGTAATCTACAGACTGCATTTCCAACAAACGACTCAGAGTTCGTTTAAAGGTCTCTACCATTTCACCCTCAACATATAACTGCTCTGCTGTGACTTCGGCAGATAAAATAATATTAATACCACGATCATACATCACATCAATAAAATGAATGAACATAATGGTTTGTAATGTATGATTTACTGTTAAAGCAGGCACGTCACTGACAAAGATAGTGTCAAACTTATCTGCTAACTCTAAATAATCTAATTGGCTACGCGGGAGGTTACACAAAATATCAAAAGCGAACCAAATTGATTTTATCCCGCACTTCAGATAAGGAATTGTCCGCTTTTGAATTGTAATAATCCCATGTTCTTGAAATTCACTGTTTAGTAACACAAATTGTTTTTCCATTGCTTGACTGGTGTGCTGATTTAGTGGACATAAATAAGCATCTAATAATGGCGCACGCCCAATTCGATAATCTCTTTGCTCATTCAAATACAGAACCTCACAATTTTCTTTAATAGCAGCAATAGCAGGTAAAAATCGTTTACGATGAACACCATCTCGATACAAATCATCTGGAGGTATATTTGATGAAATTACTAATATTACCCCATGCGCAACTAAAGCCTTGAGTAATTCAGCCAAAATCATCGCATAAGCTACATCATGAACCATGAATTCATCAAAGCAAAGTATCCGAGTATTTTTGGCAAGCTTTTTAGCAATCTGAAGTAGCGGATTTTTTTGTCCCTGTAACAATCTTAATTGTGCATCAACTTGTTGCATAAAATGATGGAAATGAAAACGCGCCTTCTTTTTTTCCTCAAGAAATTCATAAAAAAGATCGACCAAATAAGTTTTTCCTACTCCAACAGGACCATAAAGATATATACCCTTGACTCGAGATTTCCTCCAAGGGTAGAACCATGAGGAGTTTGATTTTTTTATTTCCTCAGTAAGTCGCTGAAAATGCTGCAATATATCTCTTTGTAAAGGATCATCAACAATTTCGCCCCGGGCTACTGCCGTTTCATATTGATTTATTAACGTCATTAGAGGACAACCTGAGCGGTTATATATTCACTCAACTTTGTTTTGAGCTCTATCAATTTTCCATGAAAAAAATGGCTTGTATTGGCAAAACGAATTACTGGAACTTCCGGATCTAATTGCGATGCAAAATCAAAAACTAATGCAGGAGGAACGACCTCATCCTCTTCACCTTGAACAATAACCCAGGGAAAAGGTGCCGGATTAAATTCATGATAATTATAATGATGTATGGGTGGCGCTATCGAGATTAATAAATGTGCATGAACTTGTGCTGCAGCTCGGTAAGTAACATAAGACCCAAAAGAGAAACCCGCAAAAATTAATTTCTTTTCCGGTTGCTCTTTTTGTAACTCACGAGCCAAAGCAAGCATATCCTCACTTTCACCTTGTCCAGCATCATAAGATCCTTCAGACTGCCCCACTCCTCTAAAATTAAAACGCAAAGAAGGAATACCTAAATCTTTGAAAACACGCGCTAGAGTGGTAACAACTTTATTGTTCATCGTGCCGCCCTGCAGGGAATGCGGGTGTCCTAAAAAAGCAATAAACCCACTATCCTTTTGATCAGGAACGGTCAAAACCGCTTCTAACTTACCGATAATACCTTGTAACAATAGGGGATGTTCACCAGGGATAGCTAATTTTTCAATGATTTGCATAAAAAACCTGTTTACATGACGTAGTTTATTTTTCGCAACTATAAGATCCGTTGACAATTTGGTTCTCAACGTCCCGAGACAAGCCGTGGGACGTCGAGTCTTGAAAGACGACTTATCAACAGAGTCCAGATGCTTGTTACCTGAAACAGGAATAATACCTCAGAATGACAAAGGAACAAAATAGGTCCCATATTTAACCCTACTTCTCAACGTACCGAATTTAAACTATGATACGTACTGCGTTGACCCCTTGGCAGCGACTTTAAATTTTTAACTTTTGGAGGACTTGATCCATGCGACAGGTACCTGTAGTACATTTAGCTTTCCCTAATCATGCTTACTCCAGTTTCTTAATGAAGGAGTAGCACAAATGAAAATTCATGATTTCAAACGTAAAAAGGAAGAACAACAAAAAATCGTCATGGTCACATGCTATGATTATCCTTCTGCCTGTATTGTTTCTGAATCTAATATAGATTGTGTACTTGTTGGTGACTCAGTAGCGATGGCTGTACATGGCCACGAAACAACCATTATGGCAACAATAGAGATGATGGTGCTGCATACCCAAGCCGTAGCTCGAGGTTTAACACAGCAATTTTTAATTAGCGATCTGCCGTTTTTAAGTCATAAAACTTCATTAGCTCAAACGGTAGAAAATGTGAAAAGTCTATTACGTTCAGGAGCACATGCTGTAAAAATCGAGGGGGCTGACGCAGATACCTGTCAAACCATTTCCTATCTAGTCAATGCAGGTGTTCCAGTTATGGGTCACATTGGTTTGACTCCTCAATCGATTCACCAATTGGGTGGCTATAAAATACAGGGAAGAAATCCAGAACAAGCAGAAACGCTGATTCAACAGGCACTTCGTTTAGAAGAGGCTGGATGTTTTGCTGTAGTAATTGAGTGCGTTCCACAACCATTAGCCCAAGCCATTACCCAGTCCTTACGCATACCCACTATTGGCATTGGGGCCGGTTCTGATACTGATGGTCAAGTTCTCGTTTGGCATGATATGTTGGGCTTACAAACTGATTTTAATCCCAAGTTTGTCAAACGATACATACAAGGTAAAGAAATGTTGCTGAATGCGTTAAATGCTTATGCACAGCAAGTACAACAGGTCAGTTTTCCAGCATCTGAACATGCATTTTAATGTACATGAGTTACCCCATAAAAATGCACCGCATTTTTGTATGGGGCCATTCAAAACAGTTCAATACAATCAACTCGATTTTTGTTGTATTGAACGCACATAATTAGGAGCATCATGATGCAAATTTTTCATAATCTTGAAGAGTGGATTGCATTTCGTAAAACCTTATCTACTGAATTAAGCCTAGGTTTTGCACCTACCATGGGTAATTTGCATGTAGGACATGCATCTTTATTTTTAACGAGTCAAAAAGAAAACAGCTACACTGTTTCCAGTTTATTTGTTAATCCCACACAATTTAATCAAGCTGAAGATTTTAAATTGTATCCCCGCACTTTAGAAGCAGATCTGAAGATGATGGAAGACTCAGGAGTCGATTTTTGTATTCTTCCGGATGATAAAGCAATGTATGTAGATGGATATAATTATCAAGTACATGAAAAACAACTGTGTCAATTAATGGAGGGGAAACATCGACCCGGACACTTTAACGGTGTTTTAACGGTTGTCATTAAATTATTTAATCTTATCAAACCACACCGGGCGTATTTTGGGGAAAAGGATTATCAACAATATCAACTGATCCACGGAATGGCTAAGGCCTTCTTTCTGGATGTAGAAATCAAAGTATGTCCAACCCTGCGTGAGTCCAGTGGCTTGGCCTATAGTTCACGCAATAATCGCCTTACCAAGGAGCAAAAAATTACAGCGGAAAAATTTGCGGCCTTATTTCAACAAAAAGATAAATCGTGCACCCAAATCATTGAAGAATTAACTCAAAAAAACATTGTTGTGGAGTATGTTGAAGAACATCAAGGTCGTCGATTTGCTGCGGTGCGAATTGGTGATATTCGCTTGATTGATAATTATTTAATCTAGAGATTGAGTGTAAAACTCAATCTCATGTTTGTAATTCATCTCCACTTTCGCCATCTTTGATGAAGAATGTGCGTTATCACTTTTCTTTTTTCTCTTCTTTTTGGTTAAGGTTCTCATCGTCCAGGCAAATCGCATCGATAGTCTCTGTACTTGTAATACACTGCCCTTTATTGCGCAGATCAAAATGCCATTGGTGTCTTGGACATACCCAACACCCTTGACTATCCAACCAACCTGAACTGAGATCTCCTCCCAAATGAGGGCACCAACGTAATATCGAATAACGTTTCCCCTCAAACTCTACTACAATTCGATCTTTATTATTTGCATGAAAGCGCTCAACCAAGTCACAAAACCGTCTAATTTCAATCGCATCCAAAGCCACAAATCCGTGTGTGACCACATCATAGAGATCGGGATTTCTTTTCAGCTTCACTCTAAAAGTCAGTACAAAATCAGGCCAATTCATCTCGTTACTTAAAACTTTATTGACTTGCCAAGCAGGAGCTTCAATTTTCCAATAATTATTGGGATCTAGAATCTCATTTGTTGTGGTAATCGTTTTATTGGTTAAATCGATGCGATACATGATATCCGAATAATCACTAATCCCCCAATATAAAATGGCATGAACCTTGACATTGACTAAATGTATATTCTTCATTTTTTCCTCAAGATCGTGTCTTAAATCGACAAACACTGCTTGAGGGTTAACTTTTTTATTCTCTATTTCCCTTTGTTGAAAGTAGTCTTTATATTCATTGGCATAGGATTTGATATAACTTTCATACTGGTTTTCCTCCACCCTATTTTCATCAAGGTGAATAAATTTCCCTAAATTTACATCCAGAATATCACCGGGCATGATTTCAGGCCATGTGGTATCTGTTGCTTTACAGTGCTTGTCCAAATAGCGAAGATATTCGGGAGCTTTGGGGAAAATATTAATTTTTTCAACATTAATATGCATTAACATTGGATCGAGAAAACAAGGAGGACCCGCAGAAGGAATATAAAACGCTGGATTTACGGTTTCAATTGCTCTTGCAACAATAGAAAACTTATTCATTTTCTTTTTCAAAGAAACTCTTTGATAATCTTTTAAAGGCATGTCATAGCAAACAGGATGCCATATAGCCCCAGAAAATTGAGCTGCAAAAACATCTATTTTTCCATGCATTTTTACAATTTTTTCTAATTTTTCATGTAGCTTACAATCATTTATATTTAAAAAACTTTTTGAATCCGCTTGAACAAGAATTGCGGAATCACAATCAAGCTCTGCATCAAGTACAAAGAGCCTCAGATTCCCATCTTTTAGTGTAAACTCTTCTTCATAATTTAAAGAAATAATGCCATCACATTGATAATTAATCGCTTCCAATTGCTCTTTAACAATACAACGATGAAAATTAGCCAATATGAATTTAAAATTTCTCTTTTTTATCATTTTTAGAAATTCAATATCAAAATGATCTTTGTGCTCATGGCTGACATAAATGTATTTATCTTTATGAGTTGATTCAAAATGATTTAAAACATATTCAAGCATATGGATATTTTTTGGAAATTGAAACCATGCTGAATCAAATGCGCCATAAGGTGAAAGCCACGGATCCATGATGATGACTGACAATTCAGATTCAACATAAAATCCTGCGTGGCCTAGGTAGGTTATCTTCATTTAAGATCTCTCAGTATTGTATTTACTAGGTTCTTCAATCCAGATTCAACTGACGTTTTAGCAAAAATACCAAGCTCTTCTCCCGCTAAAAATGGATCTCCCAATGAGTATTCAACATCCCCAATTTTTGGAGGTTTATGAATAGTGACTAGTTCTTTTTTCAATTCGTGACTTAACAAATTAGCTATTGTCTTTATTTTAATATTTTTTCCACTGCATACATTATAAGTTCGGGCAGCATGCTTAGAAGTTTCCATCGCTTTAATAAAAAATAAAATAACATCCTCTACATATACAAAATCTCTTGATTGCTCACCCGAACCATAAAAGGCACAGGGATTATCATTCAATAAATTATTTAAAAAGATTGAAATGACACCAGAATAAGGGCTATCTAATTTTTGTCTTGCTCCATAGACATTAAATAAACGTAATGCAGTGAAAGGAAATTTATATATTTCACTGATAAATCGACCATAATATTCACCTGAAAGTTTCGTATTTGCATAAATAGATATAGGCAACAAAGGAGCATCTTCTTTAATTGGGAAATGCGAACTATTACCATATACCGCACAAGAAGAAGCAAATACAATAGGAACAAATTTAGAAAATCGAGACAATTCACTCGCGGTTTTTAAAATATTCACCGTAGCAGATAAATTTATTTCATGAGCTTGCAAAATGTCTTCATTGCATAAAGGGACTGAAACCAAGGCGGCAAGATGAAAGCATCCATCTACCTGCTCCATTAGTTCTTTGACTAATTGGTAGTCACAGATATCCCCTTCAATAAAAACAACCTCCTCGGGAAGATTCTCTTTGCAGCCTGTTGAAAGATTATCGAGGACATATACCTTGGAAGATTTCACTAATTGGTCACACAGATGTGAACCAATAAACCCTGCACCTCCTGTAACAAGATAAGTATCCATATTATCCTCGTAGCATGATCACTTTATATTCAAGATCATTGAATCCTTCATTTAAAAAATACATTCCTAATACACAGACACAAGCTAAGGAACCAGTAAATCCATATCCGTAATAAAAAGGTCCCAAAGATACAGAGATTAAGCTAAATACTAAATTTAAAACAAAATAGCTAATGGAAACTACAAAAACATACCATCTTCTATCCATATAGTACAAAATATCAATAATAGCTAGAAGAAAAATTTGCAAACTTGTACCTATCACTGCAACATAAAGCAAATTGTAGTAAAGCAGCGAAATATTTAAAAAAGCCAAAATTTTTTCGCCAAACTGCAGCATAAGAATAATTACTAATGCTTGAATTTTAACTATAGAATAGATGAGTTCAAAAGCATAAGTAGCTACTTGATTACCCGCAATCTTTATATAAGACAAGGATTTCCCACTTCGTATTGCTTCATTAAAACGAAGATAATAATCCGAGAAATTGGTCTCTATTAGTAAAAGAAAAACGGCCATTCCTGGCAACAAACAAAGATAGGCAATAAAGATTGGGAGATCGTAAATTAATGAAGCTCTAAAAGGACCAATCACTGCATAACTCGTATTATCATTATACCAAAATATAAATTTATCTACCCATACGCCTAAGTTGAAAAATAAACCGTTAAAAATTAATATCTTATACATACTATTTTTTTCAGAAAATGAAAATCAATAATTGAATTGGTGGGATACTCTTTGTACAGCACGATGAGTAAATTAAGCAATAAAACGGTTTGTCCCACTAAAAAGCTGAACATAAAAGCATCAAGACCGTAATTACGTAACCCATACGCCAAAAGAACGATAATCGAGTAACTCAATAAAAACGCTTTGAGGATAATCGTATAATCTTTTACTGCGGTGAGAAGTGTAATCACAGCCCAAATATTTGATAGAACAACAAAACTACCCATTAATAGCAAGCGATAGGCAATATCTTGTTGCGAGAAAAAAAGTAATACAAAAAAGAATGAAAAAATACCAGCACCTAAAGAAATAATAAGTATTAATCCATTCAAGTTAGAAATAAGGTAGGTGGATCTATTTAAAAATAATTGATCCGCCGCATAACGAGAAAAACTATTACCTGCAGAACTACTAAAGATTAAACTCCCGGCAATTAAGTAAGTAATCGATATTTGAAATTGCGTAATTGCTTCTTGTTGCGCGGGTATCCTAGCAATAATAATTGACAGAGAAATAATACCTAGAATTGAGATCAGCCATGGTCCACCGCCAATAACTCCTGCAACCGTATAAGCAGCTATTGTCCGTGTAATACTTTCGTGATTTAAAATTTTTCGTAAAGAGAATCCAATTCCCGCCATTTGGTTGCTATCCTTTATTCATCGTACTTTCGTAGATTTCTTGATATTGTGCAATCATAACTGTTTCATTATAGTAGGTTTCTACGCGTTTAATCGCAGACTGACTCATTTCATTCCATAATTCAGGGTTATTTAATACGTCAAGAATCGCAACTTCCAAGTCTTTAGAATCAGAGACTCTCACTATCTTACCAGCGGGGCCTAAAGCAATGTCTTCTTCATTCATACCTAATACCATTTCTTTACAAGCCCCAACGTCAGTAGCCACTACAGGAACCCCAGCAGCAAAACTTTCCAAAAGCACATATGGCATACTTTCTCTAATAGCTGGTAAGACTAAAATCTTGATTTTTGGTAGAACATCTTCCATTTTTTGATGAGGGAAAAATTCAATAACATCTTGCAGCAATGTATTTTCGACTAGCTCAATACATTCTTGAGCATACACCGGATCCTGGTCAGTTGAACCAATGATCCAAACCTTTAAATCCGGCATTGCATTATGTAGATTAGGCACTGCTCTGATAAACCCCTTCACATCTTTCATAGGAACAATACGGCCAACAAAACAGATCGCTGTAAGTTTTTCCTCCAAAGGGCGTCTTAATTTCCTAAATCGATCGATATTAATCCCATTAGGTATAATGAGTGTCTTCTTTGGATCAGCACCATCATCTATCTGTATTTGCTGTGCATGACTAAATAAACTGACTATTGGATCAGCTACGTGATAAGTTAGCTGTGCCAATGTCTTAAAATAGCGATCCCATAAATTTCGTAAATAACTTGTTTCGGTCAACGCCCGATCAGGATCATCATGAAATACCTGGCTTAAAAAAATATCAATTTTACGTTCTTTAGTATAAATACCATGTTCGGTTAAAATTAGAGGATAGTTGAAATGTCGATGAATAAAAAAACCAAGTAATCCCGCATATCCCGTTGAAATAGAATGCACTGCTCTAACTTTAGGAAAATTGGTAAGAACATGGATCAACTTCCATAAAGGTTTATGGATATTTTTTACTGTCCAAAAATAATCAATAAATGAAGAATCTTCGCACTGTTCTGCGTATTTGTCTTCAATAAAATTCCAACTGAGCTTGCTATACAAAAACTGCGCATAATCAACTCCTGAAGGATCATTAAGAATATTACTGACATCAGCAATTTGATCTAAATTTTCAGCGGTTGGGCATTTAAACAGCTCATGCATTTCTCTCAGATATACAAATCCCTTTTCATTTCCAACTAACCTTTTTTTGGGCGAAGGCGGCTCATCTTCGTCAAAAAGATAATGGACTTGAAAATGAGTGACATTCTTGGGAATATTATAGCGAATCCCCTCTTGATAATTCTCAGGAGAGCCACCTAAAAATATTAGGGCAAATGTGTATTGAGGAAAATTTTCTATAATCTGATGTACCCAGGTGGAAACTCCTCCCAAAATAAATGGATAGGAACTCTCAAGGAGTAGGGCGATATCAACTTCATCAGCCTGTTCTGCTAAATAAGTACTCATTTTCCACACCAGAATTCAACCACTTTATTAATTTTTAAAATATAACGAAACGAAGTATCCAAACATAAAGATTCTTTCACTGTATTATAATCCCTTTTGTTGTATGCGAGCTCTGCTAAATATGGATAAATTTTACTTTTTGGGGCATTTAATTCTGAGGCCCTCGATAAATAACTAAGCCCTTCTTTTAATTGCTTATTTTCCATATTTATCCTTGCTAATAAGATTAACAAAGTTGTATCTTCTGGTAGTGATTCTAATGCAATATTGGCGTAAAAATTACTTTGTTCCAATAAGATGGAGCGAAATTCCTGATCAGCTAAGTTACGATACACCAATTCCCAATATAATAAAGCGAGCTGCTTGGCTAGAAAGGCTATTTTATCAGGATCTGCCGTTTCTTCAGATTTTTTTATAAATTGATTAATTTTCTTTTGCAAATAATTCTGTTGATTCTCAAGCATGGAAAAAGCGCAAATCCGCAATTCCTCTAAATCATCCGATACTAAAGAGCTATAAATGCGGTTCGTATCTCTCGGCAATCCTTTACTAACGCTATAAAGTGCTTTATTGCGCTCTTCGGTCGAATAATTCGAAGAATGCAATCTGACATCAGCCCAACTTGTTCCATGCGCTACTACTTCAACAGGATTTTTTCGCGCATATTCAACTTGAGGATATAAATTAATTATGTGGGGTTGAAAATCTTCACCAAACTTTTTAAGAAGGAAAACAGCAACAACAACTACAATATTTCCCAGAAATGGAATAAAAGTTCCAATACATATTAATAACAATGAAAATTCTTTTTTCCTTTTAACAAGATCTAACTGGATTAAGTTTATCAATAAAAAAGTAATTAATAGACTTATGCCTAAATTCAGAAAAAATACATTCAAGAACAAATCGGTAGTTGGACTTTGTCGAAAAAGAGCGGCGAACAATCCATGTAATGAATCCATCTGATTAACCAATGTCCTCTCCATTGATAAAATTTAAGAAATACTGCATCACATAAAAAGGAGTGTCTGCATAAAGCTGCATCGAACGTATTCTTATCTCTTCATTATTCACGGAGAAGCCTAAGTCCATATGCAAATAATTTTTAATTCTTGCTATATAGCCATAAATTCCTGCTGAAGAAGTAAAAGGCATTAAAGTAATTAATACATCATATTCACCCAATTCTAAAGACCAAAATGAGTCAAGAATTCGGTGCTGGTTTTTTAAATTATAGATGACATTATGAGCTCTTAATTTTTTCGAAACCATCACTGCAACAAGTGCACTATCAATTTCTAAAGTTTCTTTCAATGGGATTAGTCTTATTAATTGTTTTGCAAAATCAACGGAACAATCAGGATAGTTGCGTAAAAAATCAGTAACTTCAGAAGAAACAATAACTTCTTGACTGAAATAATGAGCCAAGATACTCAATATTCTGAGCGTCTCTTCGTTTAAATTCCAAAAAGGAATTTCTTTAATCACTAATATACCTATAAGTCCATTTTCTCTAGTGAGTAAAGGCACTGCCACCAAATAAAGACAGTCGCTTGCTTCTTCGATTTGATTAATACTTACAAAAGAAATTTCTCCTGACTCCATGCATCTCTTGATGAGTGGATCATGTGTCACTAATTCGCCCACTAAACCAATTTCAACAAAAGGTTCCGGATTTAACCATTCATTTTGATACAAAAAGATTCCACCTACATTGACTTGGCAAAATTGCGAAATAATTTGCAAAAAAGAATAGGCTACGTCGGGAGACAACAGTGTGTCTGCATTTAAATTTAACTTTTGTAATTCTCTAAACGCTAATCGTAGTGTCATAGGTTTAGAAATAATGTTTTGTTCAAGGTAATCAGAAGAAAGTCGCAACATATAATAAGAGCGAGACAAACTCTTTAAACGTTCTTCACTATAAGCCTGCAGTACATCTGTATTTTGTATTCTTCTTACCCAGCTCGAGCTAAATAAAGTGCAGATTAGCGTTAAGAATACTCCACTGAGCAAATAAGACTGGAAGTCAGTGAGTGACATATCCCCTGCTATAAGTTTGGTATTGGCATATATAGCAATTACCGCAATTGATAACAAGCTCGGACCAAAGCCATATTGAAATGCAATTATTACTGAAGCAATCCACGGCCAAGGAAAAATTTCTCTAATAAACAATGGATTATTTGGATTCGTTACATAACACAACCCTAAAATGAGGAGAGAGATACCAATGGCCTCCCCCCACATCCATACACTGTGCTCTCGCCAAATCCACAATTGCTTTAATAATGGTTTTATATTCATCAAGAGATCTTTAAGCTAAAAAGCATATTATCAATTAATCGCTGCGCAATTACCGCTAATCCTGAGCGACTAGTACCCATTTTACTCCCAACAGAACTCCAAATCATTTGTCCAGTGGGAACACTGAATATCTGCAATGAAACTCCTGCTATTGGTTCTCCATCTAGCCCCACTTTATAGTCCCATTCATTTACAGCACCCATTACTACATACTGTAAATGCCGTTCTCTCGCCCAACTTAAAACTGCATTAACGGAGGGAGTCGCATTAGGACAAACAATTAATTTATTACAGTTTGCATTAGAAGGATAGAATACTAATGTGTGTACGCCCTTTGAGCGAAGTACGCCCGTGGTAATATTCATTGCTCGATAGCCCGCTTGCGGCACTTCGGTATTATTAGCAAATACCGCAATCCCCCATCCAGCATTAGCGTTCACCGGAACAACTTGGGAGGAATTAATTTTTGTACATCCTACCATGACGAACAAGCTCATGAGGGCTAAAATTTTCAATCCATATTTCATTCTGACTCCTTCTCTAATAAGTCACTTTTAACATACAACCAAAATAATACAGCCTCAATGAATTTCGTGAAGCAAAATGCATTAAAGATATATTTGATAACTAATTTTTGCTAATTGGGACACTTGAATTCCTTGCCCCTGGTTCGATCCCCATTCATAATAAATTACCAAATGATCCCGACCAAACACCATGCCCGCTATGCCCAGATTGTATAATTTTCCAAGTCCTACTACAGAACTTTGGGAAATAGTAGCCGCAGCAAAAGGCCGCCACCGATGAGTATAATTTTCTATGTAATTTTCACCAAATGAAAAAGTCAAACCATATTCGGTAAAATTAGCAGGAATTAGAAAGTTCACATCAGGTATAACATTCTCTGGAACTAGTGTAAGTATATTCCCCCTAAGTAATTGGGTGGTTTTATTGTAATAATTAGTAACTACTCCATAAGGAGCCAGGGTCCAATCAGGATAGGAACTCCAAAGTTTATGCTCATGACGCAGGGTAAATTGAGTTCCCTTCGCAAGGTATTGCCCATCCTGTGTATAAAAAAAGTTTTGCCTTAAATTTCCTGAAATAAAATCTTGTTTGAAAAGGCGATAATAAAAATCAAAATTCACATTGTTTTTTGTACCGCCAACGAGCATACCTGCAGTATCATCCGCAGGTTGATGATAGCCTATTGTGGTGGTTAATTCCAAATTGCTTAGGGCAGTATAGGATCTTGTTACTTTAGCAGTGAAAAAAGAAGTCAGATTATCACGATAACCTAAATCAAAATCTAAATACCCTCGTCGCTGCTTCGTGTTTATTTTTACTCCCGCTCGCTCATCCTTGCTAGGAACGGTTCTTAATACCTGATTACTTGTCGTACTTATATTATTATTTTGATTCACTGTAACGGTATTTCCACCTGGTAAATTACGAGTAAACCATATTGAATTATATGGGGTTAAGCTTAGGCTAGGCATGTAAAAATAAGTGTAGGAGGTGTTTGTTCTTGGCCCCACCACATTTCCATACTGATAATATTCTTGGCTGACATATAAGTTATCTGAATTATTAAGCATTAAAGGAGTAAAAAAATTATCATATAAATCTTGATCTTTTCTGTATCGTTTTAATGCCAAATAAGCAGATGTTTGCGCGTAAGGTAATGCATCAATTTCGGTCGCAGCTTTTGTGCGATCTCTATAGGAAATTATCGCTTTTTTATCCCGTAATATCTTGCTCATTGCAGTATGATCATGCCGAATAAGAGCAATGCTTAAGCGTGCCCATAAAGGAGGCTCTATATTTTTAGCTTTATAATGTGAGTAGATTGCTTCTGCTAAAGCAATATTATTGTGTCCTAAAGCCCAGGTTAGCATCAATAATTCAACATCTTCATTTTCATATTTTTCCAGCATGGATAATGCTACAGCAGTTGGGTCGCCAAAAGCATTCAACATTGATAATTTGGTATAATCAATTAATTGAATATAAATTGGAGGTTCTTTTTGATTTTTAAGTAAATTCAAATAGATTGGCCAAGCATAGATGCTCACTTGTGTCGATTGGGTGTCATAAAAAGCATTTTCGAGAACATCTTTAAATAAAATGAGCCAATAAGGATTATTTTCATACTGTTTAAACTCATCATAAAATAAATTTAGAACAGCTTGAGTCATCAGTCGGTTATCAAACCGAGCGTAGGCTTGTGCATATGGCCCCCATAATGCATGGGTCTTAGGCAACTCGTGTTGCCATAAAGGTAATGCATGCTTAAGAAGTACCATATTATTCGTTTCAATTAAGAAATATAAAAAATCAGCAAATACATCCGGATCTCGTGGAAGATAGTGCATGGCTTCTAAATAAGTTTGCAAAACGGAATTTTCATTACCAAATTGCTTTTCATAGATAACCTTCGCATTCCAAAAAGCGCCTTCGTATCGTAGCAAATTAAGAATTGATGGTGGTAATCGTGCTTCATATTTTGGAAAATCGATACTCTGCTGTTTATTCATTAAAGAAAAAAATTCTGAAGCAAAATAATACTTATTAGGGTATCGTGTGATCGCTTGTTTGGCATATTGATACGCTAAATCCGGATTGCTTTTTCTCGTAATGTCAATAAGGATAGTCAAATTGTCACTATTTGTTTTTTTGTCCTTTAATAATTGTTGGCTCGCGTATAAGGCATCTTGAGGTTTATTAGCCAGGAACGAGATCTGTCTGTAGGCATCCCAAAATTTTAAGCTTTTAGGGGACTGATTTTGTCGTGCCTGAATCATCACTCGCTCTGCGTCAGAAATATTTCCTTGATTAACATAAATTTGTGCCATTTTTATAGCAATTTCTGGGAGCATGCCCTTCAAAGCGCTTAATTTTTTTAGTATCTGTAACTCTTGCCCGGGTTCATCTGTTATTTGGTAAACTGTAGCAAGTGTATTTAAATACATGGTTTTCGGTATCGTGTTTTTATTTTTTTCAACAATATCGATAAGTTCAGGGACTTCCCCTAAATGAAACAAGACATTAATGTATTCATTCCAATTAGCTTTCGATGTATTACCTCCTTTTATATCGGCTAAAAGAAATTCCGATAATATCTTATCTGCATGAAGTTTTCTTGCCAGATCTTTTCCTTTGAGTTCTGCATTTTTATCATTAAATTTTTTCCATAAATATACATACTGCTCCAAAGCAACATTAGGCTCCTGATTCCAAATCGCGACTTCTGCAAGCCTCTCTCGCCACAATTTATTTTGAGGTACTTGCTTTACTGCCGACATGGCAACTGCATACGCTTTTTGAGCGTTTCCGCTTTGTAGATAAACAGTATAGGCTAGCTCATAAATATTTTTCTCATATTTAATCATCTGCACACAGTGTTGCTCACTATCTGCTTTTTGAGGAAGCACAAATTCAAATAATGTTTTAGAATCTATAGATGGCACATGTGATCGGACATGTGATCGGGCATTTTCATGCGAACCATCGCTGTAAGTCCCAACTGAATAAATAAGAGAATGAAGGAAAATGAATGTAGGGTATTTTTTCCAACTCATTCTGTTGAACCTCGAAAATTGAGTTGTAATAGCTGATTAATATATTGCTCTGCAACTTTTTGTTGTCCAGCCCCAAGAGCTAATTTAGCTAAGTAGATTAAGGTATTTTTGTCTTTTCCTAATCCATCAATGTTTTTTTGGGCGAATTCCAAAGCTTTACTTTCGGTTCCTCCTGCTCTTAAACTATCCAATGCTTTGGTGTAATAGAGTCTCTTTTCATCTATTGATGTGCTTTTTTTCATCGCCATAAGAAAGTAATCCGCACTTCCCTGATAGTTTTTAACATACAAAGCAACTTTTCCTGCCTTAGCATAGAAAGCCACTGATTGATTTTCACCTTGTAGATTGATTTTTTGATATATGAGATCGGCTAAATCTGGTCGCTCAAAAGCAAGGGCGTTGTCAGCAAGCTCTAGCAATTCTTTCGAAGTCAAAAGCGGTGAATGGATTAGAATATTTTGTAGAGACCGTAACATCATCTCTTTTTCTTTACGCTGTGGATTGTTTTCTTTTAACTGAAATGCTTCAACAGTGAGAATTTCATAATATAACCAAAGAGCGCGCCATTCAAAATTGGTGTTAGGCCTATAGTTAATATATGGGGTAATTGTTTTTTTAGCCTCTTCAACCTGCCCTATTTGGAATTGTTGTTGAGCAAGACTCATCCTTAAATCAACATTCGTCGGATTATTTTCTACTGCATTTTTCAAATAACTTATAGATACGGCACTGGGCTTATCTGTTTTGAGCAGTGTGTCCATAAACAATTTTTGCGGAAAAAGAAAAATCAAAAAACCAATAAACAATAAGATAAAAAGCAGCATTTGCCACCAACTAAAAGGCTTTTTTCGTTTATTGGCATCTAACGGAGAGTTCATATCTCAAACCTTCGGTAAATTCATAACGTTTTTGATCCTCTTTTTGGGATTTAGGAGATACGATTTTTTTTCCATCCCATAATGCGCAATTGCTCACATTTGCAAAAGTAAATTTTGGTGGCAAATATCCCTCTAAGGTGAAATCAATTTGATTTTTCTTTCTCAAAAAGCGAGTAACTCTAGCTGTAGAATCAACTAAATAAGGGAGTGTAGGTGGTTGAGAAGAAAAACGGATAAATGATTGTCCACCAGGTCCTAAATGAATGTAACGATCGTCATTGTAAGAGCTGTATCCTATAACATTACTACTGCCTATCAGATCAGGATACCCCATTGACTCTGGAATTCGTATTTCTCTTAACGAATCACCAGTAATAAAAGACCAACCGTCTTCAGTTTTTGCAATCATTAGACTTTGAAAATCTTGAATTTTGTTAAAATAATCAGAAACATAAATATTCATTACTGGAGTGGACAGAGCCCACTTATAAATTTCATGTAACGCTTTTATGCCGGATGGTCTTTGGAGCGTATAAAAATGGAAATAAATATCAATCGGTTTTAAACGGCGCGGGTGATCGGTAAGTTTTAGCGCAGGAATAATATTAATTAAAGAATAAAATCTGGTATTCAGGGAAATTGTTTCATTGTCATTACCTATAGGTGCAAATACTTGAAAATACGATCCCTCAAAAAGGCCTAAAGCAGACACTCGTGTGAGAGATTTTTTTGATTTTGTAATTAATTTTCCCGGGTTTAAATTAGCTAAACCTAACTGATAAGTATATTCTAATGCTTTTTCAGGTATGTCTCCCTCTCCCGACCATAGGAAAACTTTACATTTTTTTCCTGGTGGCGACAAATTTTTATTGATGTATTCGACCGAGCCCACGATTTCTGTATATACATTAAATTTATAATTAGGAATTTTTATTGTATAAGGATTAGGCTTTGTTCCTTTATATTTCTCAGCTTTGGACCAAGTAAATGGATGGCTGTAGGTATGACTTGCTATTTCAACATTCGGAAGAGCAAAAATTTTTCGCGCAATTTTTTCTAACTGTGCTGATAATTGAGGATGAAGTCCATTGGGTGCAATTTCTCCTTGGATAATGGATACCGTTGTAGGAATAATATATCGTTTTAAAAACTCTTTACTCAATATTTCTCCCGTATAAGGGGCATTATACCATTCACCTCGGTTAGCAAAACCATCACCATCAATATGCACCATCATTAATCGATTACCATTTTCTGAGGTAAGATCCGGGGTTGGCCGTTCGGGAAGTTTCAATGCTTGTCTAAAAAACTTGAACGGATCAATAGTCCACAGAAAATAATCCCCAATATTTTGGAGTAACATGTTATTAGTTAAATAATATCCACCCCACGGAGTAATCGCAGCGACATCAAAAACGTTACCCATATCGTCTTCTGCCTTGAGTAGACTCTTTCCGTTTAAAACACGCAATGATAAGAAATCATCTCCAGTAACTACAGGAGCAATTTCATAACCCATTATAGGGGCTTTATATATAATTTTTACCTCATTTGCCGGCATAGGGTTGTAAGTTTCCATTACAGATAAACCAAACATTTTTACATGTTGATCTTTTGGAGGAAAACCGAAGCTGTTTAAAATGACCACAGGTATTTTTTTCTTTAACAAATCCTTGTACCAATTAGTCAATTCCATCTGTCTTCCAAGTAAATTCCCTCCTGGTGCTACCACGATGCCTGCATAATCTTTTGCAGAAAGATTGTGGGGTAAAGGATCTGCAATATTACGTAATTCAGTCACATATCCCATGTAATTCAGAGGCATACTTACCGCAAACGAAAGATAAGAGCCTATCTTCCCATCCACATTATTTGTTGTTCCTTGATAAAATAATAATATCTTGCGGGGTAATGGCTCGAAATCAAATAAATAAATCTGATTAAGAGCGCCATCCGTAATCCAAGGATTAAATCCTAAATCAGCGATTCTCTTAGCAGCTGCTTTTGCTTGATCTTCTTCATTAGGGGGTAAGTAATCAACAACAGTAACAGGAACTCCCATTTTCTTAACTGCATCAAGCTCTTTTAACAGGTTTTCTCTGTTCTTTTCAGGAACCTGAAAATATTTTTTTGTTAGGTTATCCCAGCCATTAAATAAAGATTCAGCGACAACTTGATCTACTAAAGATTTAATTTCGGGTAACACTTCAAAGCCACGATTTACTATAAGCCTCGCATTGGGATATTTGGATTTAATTGCTCGAATAGTAGTGATAATCCCTTCTTGTTGCTTTTTCATTTTTTGAGGGTCTTCTGATGCTATTCGATAAGAATCCAGCGTATCTAGAAAAAATCCTCGATACCCCTTTTCCCAAAGAGGAGTAATTATTTGATTAATAAAAAATGCCTGCCAAGCTGGATTTGACTGATCTAAAACCAAAGACTGCCAATTTTTGTTTTTCGCAATGACCCAACTTTTATCAATAGGCTTTTCATACTGATTCAAACTTATCGCTTCTCCGAGTGAAGCATAGGCATAAACGTTTCGCCCCCCCATTTCTAGCAACTGAGGATCTAAACCACTACCAGGTTCAATAACCACATTTTTAAAAAGCCTTAATTTGGCCAAAGGCGGATGAGATCCATAATAGAAGGCCAAGTTATAGTGTGAAGAGAACTCAGCGAGACTGGCACTTGAATAAATAAATAAAATCAACAAAACTTCAAAATGGAAGCGATTGAATAAATAAAGGAATTTTTTTTTAGTAATTTAATAAAGTCCATTGTCCTTAATCTCTGATTTTACTCCCGTAAGTTCAACCTGTATCTTTATTGCTGATCTTTATGGTGCTTCATTATGAGAAAAAAGTCTATTGAATCATAAAAATTCATTAAAATAATAACGTTAACACTCCAGTGTCCAGGACATTGGCCTTAAATTATTGAAGTTTCTTCTTCAAAATTTACATTCTATAACACCATCCACTTAGTTTTATCCATCAGAGCAAGCTCGCTCGATAAATCAGGTATTTAGATCTCACCATCCTCACGTCTTGCCTAAAGCTTAGGGGATGACGCTCTATTCAGTATCTATGCTAATTCTGGAATTGTTTCTTCTCTTTCTTTTACTACAGGCGGCACCCTAGATTGCTGATTTGAGAAGCGTGATACAGTAGATTGTGCAGGAATGCCAGCCCAATGGGTATTTTGAGGTAAACGCTCACCTTTCATCAATAAAGAAAGACTTCCTAATGTAGAATTCTCCTCCATTAGTGTATTATAAAGAATGATGGAGTCGGCTCCTACGTTACATCCAGAGTTAATTGTTAAATGAGAGACTTTAAATACGCGATCTTCATAAAGATGAGTTTGTATTCTTGCTCCGTCATTAATGCATACATCATCACCAATAGTAATTAAATCAAATTCTGCAAATCCTTCCGTACCCACATAAACTCGTTTGCCTGCTTTAGTTCCAAAGCAACGTTCAACACAAAGCGCAAAAGGAGTCCCTAACACTTTTTCAGTAAAGTGTGGGTTAATAAAATAGCTATACGAATATTCGATTACATCATTTTTCCAAATAAAAGGATCCCACAAAGGCTTAGTCAGGGGCTTTAATTTACCCAACATCATCCACTTCAAACCAATTAAGAGACTAATCAGACTGGCAATAAAAATAACTCGGCTGGAGGTAATACCAGTGCCGTAACCAACCAGGAGTGAGCAATAAGCATGTAATCTATAACATACAATAAATTGAATAAAATAATCAGTGAAAATGCTGTTGGTAAAATAATTCTGATAAACTCAATAAACAAGCGCAGACAATAAAGCTTGAGGGGAGGATTAAATCTCTCTTCCTCTGAAAATCCAACCACTATTTCCCGCCGAGGCAAAAAAACAGCAGGAGAGCCCAACCAGGAAGAATGAGGTTCTTTTGCTTGCTCACCAGGAGGAAGCACAGAAAGACACCCTAACAATGCACCATTACCAATTGATTGACCAGCAGGCAACAAGCTGACATTCCCCACAAACGCTTCCTGTCCAATAGAAACTGGAGCAAAAGAAATAAAACCGTTGTAGACATTAGGCCAAGCTAAAGCTACCGAACTGGCGGTAAAGCCCCCATCCTTAATGGTAAGAAGATCTGGCACAAGATGAGGAGTTTCCCCCATTTCCACATTTTTGCCCAATTTTGCTCCAAGCAACCGCAAAAGGACCGGTAGATACAAAGAGTCTGCCAAAACGTGTATTTCATTCACATCGAAAATTTTCATAAACGTCCAATGGCGGAGATAATACAAACTTTTTAAAGGATAATGTCCTGGCTTTACCTTATGCAAAATAATCTTCTTACACATTAGGGTACAAAGATAATAAGCGCTTAAAAATAAGATACTTCCTAAAGGGATAGCAAAAAATATGGTGGTAAAATAATGCCCCTGATCATAATAATAGCTAATGAATGAAATTGAGGGGATAAGACACAAATAATACACCATGATAGCAAAGACTATGCCTAAATAATGAAGAAGGCCAAAAAGGATATCATTCATCAGAGTTGGCGCTGCAACCTTCACTTTGCGTTGGGTAATATGATCGGCAGGAATCGCACTAGATACTGCTGGTGATCCTGAAAAATAAGACTTTTGCGGGAGTACTCCCCGATCAGGGAGCATCGACATATCATCCAAAACAGCATCACTTTCAATTGTTGTATTGATTCCAATTACCGAACGCGGGCCCACGTAGCAACGATCACCTATAGCGATGGTTCCTATTTTTAACCAACCATCTTCGACTATATAACCATTTAATTTACTATCACTACCTATCGATGTATTCTCTCCTACGCTGAGTAAATCAGGAGTCCCCACGTACATAGATCCTATATAACAATTTTTTCCTATTTTAGCGCCTAATAATCGATAATAGATATTAATTAAAGAGGAGCCCACTAAAAATTTGGGTAGAAACAAATTATGTTGCAATCGTCGTACTAACCACCAACGGAAATAAAACCAACCCCATAAGGGATATTTTCCTGGTTTTACTTGCCCTAATAACAGCCATTTCAAGCCTATGGTTATGAATAAAGAAAGAAAGGGCATCGCTAAAAATAAAGCGAAAAATAGAAGTTCTGACTCTTTTGAAATAATTGAATATTTAGAACTAACCCAACTATAACACAGAATCACTGCTAATAATTGCAAAGTCCCTAAACCATATTGCAAGAAACAACCAAAAACTTGCCCCAATCCACACAAATAATAGTTCCACGCCGGAGCCTTGTACTTTTCATTAATTTTATGTTTTTTATTGGAATTTGAATGATTCGTTACCTCATCCTTAAATTTCTGTTCTAGCTGCCTAATTGTAGGATTTTTGTATAAATCCAAAATTGATATATTTTGTAAAGTAGATATTTTGCGCAAATTAGAGATGACTTTAGCTGCATAAAGCGAATGTCCACCTAAATCATAGAAAAAATCATCATCGATTGAAATATTCGAGCAGTTTAAGGCATCTTCCCATACCAGTGCAATTTCTTTGGCAAGTGGAGAACTAGGTGTATTTTTTAATTTTTCGGTTTTCAGTTGTACCGGTTTTGGCAACGCTTTTTTATTTACTTTGCCACTTGCCAAAACCGGAAAGGTTTCTAAAATTTCGATTATTGATGGAATCATGTAATCAGGGAGACAAGATCTTAAAAAAGCCTTGAGCTTATTGGCATCAAATCGCGAATTTTTATCAAGGATTAAATAAGCAACTAAAGTAGGCTGTTCTATTATTTGCAAAGAGACTACTGCTTGTTTAATTCCAGCATAGCTCATAATGACTGCTTCAATTTCATTTAATTCAATACGAAATCCACGCAACTTGACTTGATCATCTACGCGCCCAGCAAAACGTAACTCACCCTGAACTGTTTTTGAGACCAGATCACCTGTTCGGTACAAGCGTTGTGCTTTATTTTTTGGATTCAACACAAATTTTTCTGCTGTATTCTCAGGTCGGTTGACATAACCACGAGCCAAAGCAACTCCAGCAATGCATAACTCGCCTTCCACGCCAGTCTCTACTTCCTGTAATTGCTCATCCAAAATAAGTACTTCATAGCCAGGTAAAGGTCTGCCTATGGTAATTTCCTTTTCAGGATGACATTCAGCATAAGTAGCAATCACTGTGGCTTCAGTAGGTCCGTAGGTATTAACGATCCGCAACCCATCTCTACTCCAGCGTTTGACCAAACTTGCAGGACAAGTTTCCCCACCTAAGATTAACAGCCGTAAACTTGGTAGTTGTTCTTCTAATGTAGCTAATAAAGTAGGTACCGTTGAAAAAACACTAACCCTATGTTGTTCTAAAAAGGAAATCAAACCCAACCCAGCGCGGATTTCTTTTGTAGTGCATGCAACCAGAGCAGCACCATTGGCAAAAGCCATCCAAAATTCTTCTAAAGAGGCATCAAAAGCCAAAGAAAAACCTTGATACACACGGTCGTTGCTGTCCATATTGTAAAGTTCACTCGCAACTTGGACGTAATGACAAATACTACGTTGGGTAATTTCTACCCCTTTTGGTTTTCCAGTAGAGCCTGAGGTATAAATGATGTAACACAAATCATCAGCACTTCGTTCACCATGGAGATTTAAGCGTGTTGTAGGTTGTTTCGAGATTTCCTCACTAAGCGTATCAAGCGTATAACAAACCGGCCAAACCAAATTTTTATTTGCTACTTGCAGCGATGTTGTTAAAACAGCACCAAATGCCAAATCAGAGAGAATATAGTTAATTCGTTCGTCAGGATAATCCACTTCGATAGGAACATACACTGCCCCTACTTTTAAAATAGCTAAGATGGCAATATAGCAGTCTACAGATCGCTCTAATAGGAGCCCAACAACATTCCCTTGGGTTATTTTTTCTCATACAAAAAATGAGCCAATTGATTTGCACGACATTCTAATTCTTGATAAGAAATAAAAGCATTATCACAAATTAAAGCAATGTTACTCGAATAATGATCAACGGAACGTTCAAAAAAATGATGCAATTGCATAGTGTTATAACCGGATGAAAAACTCAAAAGGGCTGCTCCTATTTATTGCGTCATTTTTTATAGTTCCTTGGTTTTAATGTTTGTTTGAATTGCATGAAGCACACAAAAACATATTCCAATCTCTATAATTTGTATCAATAGTATTAAGACTTACAGAAGTATTAAGACATACAGAAACGCACAGAAGCAAAATTGTTTTTGCGGATTATAATTCTTTGTCACATGACAATCGACCCTATTATAATAATTTTTTAATAATGTTCGATACCGTTCTTGTTAGCGACAGCAAAGAGATTTCATGCCTTTGCTGTCGAATCCACACTATTTAGCAAAAATTTCTTGCAAAAATTGGCTCATGGCTTGCCAAGAACGCTGCGCGGCAACTTCATTATAAATAGTGCCTAGTTGGGTATCATGTGCATTTGGATTAGTAAATGCGTGCTGGACATGTCCATACATATGCATTTGCCAATCCACATTGGCCTCCGTCATCTCGGTGCAAAATGCGTGTACCTGTTCAGGCTGGACCATAGGATCATCATAACCATGTAACGCTAAAATCTTCGCTTTAATGGGCTCTGATTTAAGAGTCCCTGGTTTATGTAATAACCCATGAAAACTCACCGCGCCCTTAAGATCCGCTCCAGAACGTGCCAATTCAAGCGCGCATAACCCCCCAAAACAAAAACCTATTATTGCCACTTGTTTACTATCCACTTTAGGGACACAACAAACAGCAGCTAAACCGGCCTTGATTCGCTGACGCAACAAAGATTGTTGTGACATTAAAGGACTCATTAAGGCTTGTTTTTCTTCTACAGTAGTGCCAAGTTTTCCTTGACCATACATATCTACTGCAAAACCAATATAGCCCATCTCTGCCAGCATTTTTGCTTTATCGCAGGCGAATTCGTTACGACCAGACCAATCGTGGACAACTAATACTGCAGGCCGAGTCCCAACAATAGATCGATCATATGCTAAAAATCCCAGAAGTTCCTGTTCCCCATCGCGATAAATATGATTTGAAGTATGCATATCCAGCTCCACTGAAGTAAGACGAAATAAATAAAACTAAATAGTAGATCGTAAGTTCATCATAAGAATAGCTATTCTGTTAAAAATCCGATAGCTATTAATGCAGAATAAATTTAACGTATTTTTAGTTTAAAGAGAGTGTAGTTTATATGAAACGCCGTTCTGAGATAAAGCATGAATATTTGTTTCAGGATTATAAGCTACTTCCCATTTTCGACTACAATTAAAATAAAATCTAACGGGGAATTAATCATGATCACTTCATCATTAACCCATGTACGAGATTTATTACATGCCCAATTGTGTTATCAAGCGTTTATTACACCTATTTTTCTTCCTTTGGAAAAACCTTATAGAGATTTTGCCAAACGCGCGTGTGAGTTTATTGAGGGGAAACGTACGGAAGTTATTCATCAAGAGTTTCCACGCCATTATGTATTACATCGCTTTGAGCCTCAAAGAGAGACAAACAACAGAAAAGTATTGATTGCTCATGGATGGATATCACGCGCAGCTTACATGGCTCGCTTAATCGACTCGTTATATCAACAAGGATATGAAGTATACGCTCTTGATTTTCCTGCGCATGGGGAGGCTAAAGGCTTGCAGTTGCCATGGACAGATGCCGTAGCCATTTTGAGAGATACGATTAATCAATATGGGCCGTTTTATGCTGTTATAGGACATTCGTTCGGTGGTTCCATGTTACTTAACACCTTGAATGTGTCAGGCCAACTTCCCGATTGGCAATTAAAATACAAACCCGAATGTGCCATTTTAATTGCATCACCAACGCAAATGCGAAGTCCTGTAAACCGCATCGCCAAAAAATTTAAGCTGAGTGGACATGGATATCTTCAACTAAGACAAGTTATGCGTCAACAGGCACAATTTGATCTAAAGCTGATACGATTAAACCATTTTATTTCGCAAAAGCCTCATATTCCTTTTTTGTGTATCCATGGGGAACTCGATAAAACGATCAGCATCAAAGAGTCTATAGAGTTCTGTGAGAAGTATCCTGATGCCAAACTATGCTTACTTCCAGAGGCTAATCATATCAGTGTATTAGTGGATAAGCGCGTGGAACAACTCGTTTGTGATTTTTTAGAAAGACCTCTGTGCCATTGACTTAAGAACGTACCCTTAATCGACATATCGCGGCTTGTCTGCGGGATAATAGTGACGAGGGATTTCTCGATCCCGCGTGCGAACCGCGGGACAAAGGAATAAGGGTCGATTCATTATGCCAACACCAGTGTAACTGAGCGCTTACGAATTACTGAAACGCTAATTTTCCATATACTGCTTCAGTTTTTTCATAGCATTCTTTTCTAATTGTCGAACACGTTCAGCAGATACACCGTATTTTTTAGCTAAATCATGTAAAGTCAATTTGTCTTCTGACAACCAACGTTGCTGCAAAATATCCTGACTGCGCTCATCTAATTGTTCCAATGCAAACATCAACTTTTCGCGCCCCAGATCACTGACGCTATCATTTTCCAATAATACAGAAGGATCCTCATTTGCATTAAATAAATAACGTTCAGGAGCTGTATAAAAATCATCATGATCATCTGCATCTGGAGCATCGTAAGGGGTGTCCATTGCATTCAAGCGTTGCTCCATAACAAGCACATCTTCACGACTTACGCCTAGATCATTCGCTACAGCAGTCACCTCTTCATGGCTCATCCAGCCTAAGCGGTTTTT
The DNA here is from genome assembly GCF_900637685.1 of Legionella sainthelensi. Taxonomy (NCBI): domain Bacteria; kingdom Pseudomonadati; phylum Pseudomonadota; class Gammaproteobacteria; order Legionellales; family Legionellaceae; genus Legionella; species Legionella sainthelensi. The sequence continues at coordinate 373,482 of NZ_LR134388.1, read as the reverse complement.
CATTTGGCGAAGATTAAAAAATAGCTTACGCTGTGCTTTAGTTGTAGCGATTTTAACAATACGCCAATTGCGTAAAACAAACTCATGGATTTCTGCTTTAATCCAATGCACTGCAAAAGAAACGAGGCGTACACCCATCTTAGGGTCGAAACGTTTTACCGCCTTCATCAGGCCAACATTACCTTCTTGAATGAGATCATTCAAAGGTAGACCATATCCTAAATAACCACGAGCGACCCGCACAACATAACGCAAGTGAGCAAGCACTAAGCGTCTTGCGGCCTCTAAATCCCCTTCAGAATGAAAACGCTCAGCACAAGCAATTTCTTCCTCTAAAGAGAGCATAGGAATTTGATTGACCCTGTGAATATACGCATCAATACTGCCCACAGGTAAATTTATTCCGGTAAGTTGCAAATATTGGCTCATGCTTCTTCCTCTAAAATTTCGCTGTAAAACAAGTTTATAAAAGAACTCATATTTGAGGTTCTATGGAGGCCAACTGTCGCTTCACTGACAATCTTGCCCCCATCCACCCTAGTATAATTGCAAATAAAACAAGTAGCAAGATCTGACGCATTGACAGTCCTGCTAGCGGATAGTGCATTTGATAAACGACTGCCAATTGATTAAGAGCAGCACCTAAACTGAAGATAAAAATATTAACTAAAAAAATGGCAAAAATAGCGCCGATTGCTCCATACCAGATTCCAGAATATAAAAAAGGTCTCAGGATGAAAGGATCCTGGGCACCGATTAGCTTTAAAACCTGAATTTCTTCTTGTCGACTATGAATCGCCAAACGTAAGGTGGTACCAACGATCACAATTACAGCCATTGCCAATAAGGCAAGTAATGAATCAGCAAATGTAGCAGCAAAGCTCAAAAGCGCATGTAAACGGCTTATCCACTCCATATCAACTTTTGCATGTTCAACTTGGGTTATCGTTTGCAACTGTCGTGCCAATAAGTCCAAGTTAGCGGGGGAGTTAGCCACCAAATCAGGTATCACATCGATCACTGCAGGTAGAGGATTTTCAGGGAGATAGCGCATAATATCCTGCATCCCTTCTTGTCGTGTCAATTCCGACAACCCTTCTGCGGAAGATTTTAAGGTTACTTGTGCTACTCCTACCGTTTTACGCACTTCCTGGACTACAGTTTGTTGCTCTGCTTCAGATAAACCAGGTTTTAAATAAAGGGAAATATGGCCGCCACGCTGCCAGTTTGCTGTTAGATGAGCTAAGTTATCGGAAATGATCCAAAAAAGAGCAGGTAAAGCTAAGGTAATAGCAATCACAATAGATGTCATCAAGGTCGCTATAGGTCTACGACATAATAAATTTAAACTTTGTATTGCCGCTTGCAGATGATAAGCGAGGATTGTTCTCATTCGCTTTAACATATCCGGCCTCCTTTAAGCATCACAATTTGATGTTTCATGCCGGCAATTAATGCCAAATCATGGGTAGCAATTAAGATACTCACTCCCACTTGATTAAATTGTTCAAAAATCAACATAATTTCTGCTGAAAGTTTAGGATCAAGATTTCCAGTAGGTTCATCAGCTAATAATAATGCCGGCTTATGAACTACAGCACGGGCAATACCCACACGTTGTTGTTCTCCGCCAGATAAGTGAATAGGCAGCATTTTTTCCTTGCTAAGTAGACCCACCATATCTAGGGCTGCGTGTACTCTTTTGACTATCATAGGAGAAGCCATGCCTTGAATTTGCAAAGGCAAAGCTACATTATCAAAAACAGTCCGATCATTGAGTAAATAGGGTGATTGAAAAGTAATCCCTAATTGACTGCGATGAGCAGCTACCTCGCGTTTTTTTAAATGATTCAAACGTATGCCATTCATTGTTAATTGGCCAGAAGTGGGCCTTTCCAATAGAGCGATCAGTTTAAGCAACGTACTTTTTCCTGCTCCTGAATGCCCAGTGAGAAAAATCATCTCCCCTTTATGTAAGGTAAAGTTAACTTGGCTTAAAGCTTCAAAACCACCTGGATAACGTTTACTGACTTGGTCAAATGTGATCATTAAATAATGCACCAACAAATTGCGCAGCATCGAAGGGTTGAAGATCTTCTATTCCCTCACCAATCCCTATATAACGAAAGGGTATCCCTAGTTCATTAGCAATAGCAAACAAAATTCCGCCTTTAGCTGTACCGTCCAACTTGGTCATGGTAATGCCCGTTAATCCAACCGCGTCATTAAATTGCTTTGCCTGAACTAATGCATTTTGCCCTATAGTTGCATCTAATATCAACATTGTTTCATGAGGCGCTTCAGGGCAAAGTTTTTGTAATACCCTTTTTACTTTTTTCAATTCTTCCATTAAATTGCTTTGAGTATGTAATCGTCCTGCCGTATCTGCAATTAATACATCTATTTTTCGCGCTTTAGCGGCCTGCAGCGCATCAAAAATGACTGACGCACTATCAGCCCCTGTATGTTGGGCAATAACAGGAATATCATTTCGCTCCCCCCAAACAAGTAATTGTTCTACCGCGGCAGCTCTAAAGGTATCTCCCGCAGCTAACATCACTTTTTTACCCTGCTGTTGAAATTGTTTTGCTAATTTTCCTATGGTAGTTGTTTTGCCAGCTCCATTCACGCCAACCATTAAAATAACAAAAGGAGAATGATCTTCCGTTTCTAAAGTGAGCAATTGTTTTTTTTGATTTAAAATCGCTTGTAAATGAGATTTAAGTGCGTCATAAACCGCATCACCGTCAGATAATTGCTTGCGTGCTAATCCTTCTGCCAATTGCTTTAATACCATTTGTGTGGTTTCTATACCCAAATCAGCACTGATTAAAAGAGTTTCTAGCTCATCCAGCAAATCTTGGCTGATTTCTTTTTTTCCTAACAATAACCGGCCAATACCATCACCTAACTGATGACGCGTTTTACTTAAACTTTTCCTAAACCGAGCAAAAAATCCTTCTTTTACAGGCTCTTGCTCTTCCTCCACCTCCTTCACAGGGGCTTGCGGTAATAGCTCTTCTTTGTGCTGGGACTCATCAGCTTCTGAAGAGGTAGGAGTGTGACTGCGTTTGAACCATTTAATCATATAGTGTACAAATCCTAAAAAATGTGAAATTCTATCATCTTTTTTACTTTGAGGTTAAGTTGTGCGCAAAATACTCTTTACGCTACTCATGGTACTATCTTGCCAGACCTTTAGCCAAGTTCAAGAGTTTATCTTGAATAATGGATTAAAAATATTGGTCAAAGAAGATCACAGGGCTCCTATTGCCGTATCAATGATTTGGTACAAAGTAGGTTCTGCCGATGAACCCGGTGGAATTACAGGTGTTTCTCATGCTATAGAACATATGATGTTCAAAGGAACAGAAAAATACCCCTTAGGCATCTTTTCCAAGACGATTGCATCAATTGGAGGACAAGCCAACGCCTTTACCAACAATGATTACACTGCTTTTTTTGAAAAAGTAGATGCCTCGAAACTCGCTACTAGCTTTGAGTTAGAAGCAGATCGGATGAATCATTTAACTCTTGATACAAATGAATTTGCTAAAGAAATTAAAGTAATCCAAGAAGAACGACGCATGCGTACTGATGATAATCCGCAAGCCTTAGCCTTTGAGCGCTTTCTTGCAACTGCTCATTTCAGTGCCCCATATCATCATCCTGTTATAGGTTGGATGAGTGATCTAAAACAGATGAATGTTGAAGATGTAAGAGAATGGTACAAAAAATACTATGCTCCTAATAATGCTACTTTAGTTGTGGTGGGTGATGTTAATCCAGAACAAGTTCGTGTTTTAGCTGAAAACTATTTTGGTGCATTGCCTCGAAAAGCTATTCCTGAACGAAAAGTGCAAAAAGAACCTCCTATGCTAGGTAAAAAAAGCGTTCATGTTCAGGCATCAGCGAAATTACCTTTGCTGATGCTTGGCTATTCTGTTCCAAGTACAAGTACAGCGCATAAAGCATATGAACCTTATGCATTAGAAATAATTGCTGGAATATTAGATGCTGGTGAAAGCTCTCGCTTTGCTAAAAACCTAATTCGCGGCAATCATATTGCTGCCGGAGCAGATACCTATTATAACCCTTATACACGATACCAAACGCAATTTATTATCTATGGCACCCCAAGTCAAAATTATAAAGTAAGCGACTTGCAAAAAGCATTCCTTAATGAATTGGATGATCTGAAGAAAAAGCCAGTGAATCAAGAAGAATTGCAACGAATTAAAAATCAGATTATTGCGCAAAAAACGTTTGAAAAAGATTCAATTTTCGGACAAGCCTCAGAAATAGGTCTTTTAGAAACAATCGGTTTAGGTTGGCAGAAAGCAGGGGAATACACCAACGCAATTGAAGCGGTTACTCCAGAACAGATTCAGCAAACTGCACAGCATTATTTTCAAGAAAAAATAAAACAATTGCAATATTAGAACCTCAAAAACACAAGGTAACACCATGAGAATTTTTAGCGCATGCATTATGGCATTAATGATTAGTTTGTCACACACAGTGACAGCTAATACGTTTAAAACAGAGAAGTGGAAAACTAAAAATGGAGTCCAAGTGGTTTTCTACCAGGCGATGGAAGTGCCCATGTTGGATATCAGCTTAGCTTTTGCTGCAGGATCTGCAAATGACGGCCCTCAATATGGATTAGCTGCATTGACGAGCCAGATGATGAATCAAGGAAACGCAGGGAAGGAGGCAACTACCATTGCTGAAACTTTAGCGGATACTGGAGCTCAATATCATGTTGAAATTAATAGAGATATGGCTGTTTTACATCTTAAAACCCTAGTCAGCAAAGATCAGCTTATGCAAGCCAGTACCACTTTTACGCAGATTATCAATCATCCAGACTTTCCTGATGAAGCGTTCAGCAGAGAAAAAAAACAACAGTTACTGGCTATTGAACAACGCCAAGAGTCACCAGAAGAGGTGGCAAATCTTAATTTTTTCAAAACATTATATCAGCAACACCCCTATGCACACTCAGTCAATGGAACCTCTGAAACTGTTAAAGCAATCGATAAAAACCAGCTTATAGAGTTTTATAAGCGCTACTATGTAGGTAGCAATGCTGTTTTAGTCATGGTAGGCGCCATTACAAGTCAAACTGCTCATCAACTTGCAGATCAATTGACGCAAGAACTTCCCAAAGGTCAACCCGCCCCAGCAATCCCCAAAGCACAGCAACTGACTCAGGCTCAAGCAATCAATATCCCATTTCCATCATCACAAACGATCATCAGGCTTGGTCAAATCGGTATTGATCACCACAACCCGAATTATTTTCCTCTCATAGTTGGAAATTATATTTTAGGCGGAGGGCTTTTAGTTTCTCGACTCGCTATTGAAATCCGAGAAAAGCGCGGCTTAACTTACGGAATTGATAGTCAGTTTATACCCATGCCAGGAATAGGACCATTTCTAATTAGCTACTCTACCAAAAATCAACAAACCAAAAACTCCCTGGAGATTATTCAAAAAACTTTAGATAGCTACATCAATGATGGCCCTAGCAGTGAAGAAATGGAAGCAGCCAAACAATACCTCACAGGGAGTTTTCCACTTTCTTTATCCGGGAACAGGAGTATCGCCACTATTTTATTACGCATGGCGTTTTACCATTTACCGGATGATTTTCTGGATAATTACACAGCTCGTATTAATTCAGTCACCAGCGAGCAAGTAAAGGAAGCCTTTAAAAAGCAAGTTCATCCTGATAAATTTTTACTCATCACCGTAGGGCAATCATGAAACAGAGCGTGCGCATTATTGGTGGAATTTATCGAGGGAAAAAGCTGTGCTTTCCAGATGAAGAAGGATTACGCCCTACCCCGGATAGAGTGCGTGAAACATTATTTAACTGGCTAATGCACGATATTAGAGAAGCGCGCTGCCTGGATGCTTTTGCAGGCAGCGGAGCCCTGGGCTTGGAAGCATTTTCAAGAGGTGCGGGACATGTTGTTTTTCTAGAGCAATCCCCCAAGGCATTTACAAATCTACAAAAAGTCATTGATGCATTTAACAGCCCCAAGCTCAAATTATTAAGAGCGGACGCACTGTCCTACCTGAAACAAAGCCAAGAAGAATTTGACCTTATTTTTCTTGACCCACCCTTTGCGAAAGACTACCTGCCACAGTGTATTGCAGACATCACTCATAGCCAGATTATCAAAACAGGGGGGCTTGTGTATTTAGAATCAGCGGCTGCGATTCATCTTGATGAACGTTACTGGCGACAAGTTAAGCTAAAACAAGCAGGACAAGTAGCTTACGGATTATTTGAAAAGCTATAAATTTTTATTGTTCATTACCTAATAATTCTAAGCTTAGTCACGTGTCATGAAAACTGCTTATTTTATGGGTTTTGAGATAGTTTCTATTTAAATTCATATAATTCACCCTCGATAGGCTTGACAAGGAGGCTAGCTCCTGTTTCAATCAAACGAAGATTTCTAAACAATTAAAGAATTGAATGAACAATAAGCTTCTCATGCTGTTTATTGCCTCTGTCTTGCTTGTAGGATGCAAGACAACTGGTACGCTTTTTAAAAAGCCACCTGTCAATAATCCTAGTGATGATGCCACAATTAAGTTAGCGGAAGCTGCCGTATCTGTAAGTGATTCCATGCACGAAATGGCACGTGTTGAAAAGGTGATCATACCGCCTCATAAAGACAATACTCTGACCATACCTAATGCCTATAACCTACAGGCTAGAGCTAGCGTAGACTGGTCAGGTCCAATAGAGGAGCTTACGGCTCGTATTTCCAAATCGGCTCATTACAGATTTCGTGTACTAGGAAAAGCACCATCTATTCCTGTTTTAATTAGTATAAATATAAAAGATCAAAGTTTAGCTGAAATTTTGCGTGATATTGATTACCAAGCTGGTAAAAAAGCAGATATTCACGTTTACCCTAACAGTCAAGTAGTTGAATTACGCTATGGCAAAATTTATTCGTAGTATCACAGTTGTATTATCCGCATTGCTGCTGGCATGCACCTCTTCAAAATACATGGGTGATACTGGCTCATTGGCTGGTATACAAGCCATGGCTAATGTCAATAAAAACCAGAGAAATAAGAAGCTCAAAGGTAAATTTCGCCAAATGGCTATTAAAGAAACTGCATTAAGCCTTGGAGCACAAGGAGGCTTAGCATGGAGAGCGAAAGTTATTGATGAACACCTTATTAGACAATCTCGAAGACTGGACGCTATTTACGATTTTAATTCACTAACATTAGAACATAACATTTTACCTCCAGTCTTATTGGAAGGAAGAAATACGCTTAATCTTGCCGATACTCAGACCATCCGTATTTCTGATCGTACTTATAAAGTTGCAAAGCAAGCCCATTTTGTAACTACCCCCCCTACTTGGCGCCAATATTTATGGTTGGACTATGTAAAACCAGAATATCCCAACTATACTTTACTTCCCAAAACAAAAGTCGAAAAGAAAATATGGTGCATTTATGCTGCTAAGGGTTGGAGACAAGGGGTGGATCAGGCCAATACTATCCTTGAGGAAAACATAGCACGAATTAAAGAAGATTTTGGCGGGATGATTTTATATAGGAAATTATTAGCAATGAATATGGTCTCTCCTCCATATGTTTCTCATACGGATTTAGGAGTAACAGGTGATGCATCAGAAATTCATATTGATGATAGAGTATTAAGAATAACTGCATTACCCGCACTTAATGTAAATAGTGAACAATGGCGAGCAGCTGTTTCTAAAGACGAAAATGCTCTAGAACACTTCAAAAACATGGAAAAATTAGCAAATCGGTCTAAAATTATAATAACAGATAAGTCGTGGCAACCTATGATTGCCCCAGTAAATGACAAAAATAACATTCACTAATGAAAACATATGAGTAACAATATTCATTTAATGCCTGATGAGCCTACTCGTTTCACTCCATTATTTATGGATAGAATGTTGGAGCATACTGAACGATTGAATGCTTCGGACATTACGATTCAAACGGGTGAACCCATTTATGCGGAGGTTTATGGTAAATTACTCCGCATTACTAATCGACGTTTATCAAACACAGAACTTGGCGATTTAATTAATGCCATTTATGGACCCAATGCGACGACTCAGCTTCTTTCAGGTAAGGATATAGATACACACTATGAATTCCGCCCTAATCGAGGTGTTAGATATCGTTATAGGGTGAATGGGACTGCCTGTTTGGTAGAAGGACATGATGCAATCCAAATCACTTTAAGAACCATTCCAACTACGCCCCCAAGATTAGAATCGATGCATCTGCCAGAAAATGTTCTTCAAGCAATTGCGCCTCAAGAAGGAATTGTATTTATCACCGGAGCGACAGGTTCAGGTAAATCAACATTATTAGCCTCAATTATTCGACAGCTAATCGAGTTTGAAGACTCTCATCGTAAAGTATTGACCTATGAGTCTCCTATTGAATTCGTCTATGATGAAATCGAAACAATATCCTCCGTAGTGAGTCAATCCGAAATTCCAAGACACTTACCCAGTTTTGCGGATGGTGTACGCAATGCATTGCGTAGAAAGCCTCGCTTAATCATGGTAGGAGAGTGTCGGGATGCAGAAACGATCAGCGCCGCCTTAGAAGCAGCGCTTACTGGACATCCTGTGTATACAACTTTACATACTTCAGGAGTCGCAGAAACCATGCGTCGACTCGTCACCTCATTCTCTGGTGAAGAGCGTCTTGGTAGAACAATCGATATCTTAGAAACAATAAGATTATGTATATGGCAAAAATTAGTGCCTACTGTGGATGACAAGAGAGTTGCCTTACGAGAATATTTAGTATTTGATGAAGAAGTGCGCGATATTTTGCTTGAAGGGGATCCGAATGATGTCACATCTGCCACGCGTAAACTAGTTCGTCAAAAAGGCCAGCTGATGACTTGGGATGCAAAAGCTAAATTCGAACAAGGTATTATTAGTGAACGCGTATATAAATTAATTATTGCTGGTGCAAAAGAATACCAACAATAACTCCTTCATTAACGACCGCGTCTAATACTAACTACCTAAACACATAATGCGACCAACTTAAGAAAAACAGATTCCTATTGTTCTGCTGCCAGACTTACGGCTTTCTAGACTACACGTACTTAAACTCATCCCCTACTTTTATTCAAGTGTTGCTAAGTTGACTATAATTATTAGAGAGTGATGTTTTGTATATGGAATGATATGAGCGAGCCTATAATACTTTTAGATACCTCGTTAAGGGATGGAGGACATAGAACCAATTTTAATTTCACAGACACCGAATTAAAAGAAATTCTTCAACCACTTGATGACTCTGGCATCGAATACATTGAAATTGGCTATCGTAACGGCTCTTTAGTACCTATGGATATAGGTAGAGCGGGATGGTGTGCCAAAGAATATTTATTTCTTTGTAAGTCATTAATTAAACGAGCAAAAATAGCCGTAATGATTTATCCCAATAATGTAACCCAAAATGACTTAATTGAATTAAAAGAATGCGGTATTGATTTATTAAGGATTTGTATTCCAAAGGGTGAACTTGAATCCGCTCTGCCTAAAATAAAAATGGCTAGAAACGCAAATATGAATGTTGCAATTAATTTAACCCATAGCTCTTGCTATGAAGAAATTGAGCTTGATGAAGTAATGCAACAAATCAATCATTACAATCCAGATATCATTTATTTCGCTGATTCTAATGGCAGTTTATTGCCACAACAGGTTAAATCACTTTATGCAAGATACCTGAACATCTACCCAACTATCTCTTTCGGATTTCATGCTCATGATAATCTTGGTTTAGCTCAAGCCAATGCATTAGCAGCTCTAAGTGCCGGAGTACGTTTTATTGATGTGACACTTGCAGGAATGGGAAGAGGCATAGGAAATTTAAAAACAGAGTTTTTTGTAGCCTATTTACATTCAATTCAACTAAAAAAATACAATTTAGAAAATATATTAAAAGCAGCAAATTTTGTGCGTCATTCATTAAGAATTGGTCAAGAGCCTATTGAGATGAGTGAATTTTTGCGTGGAATCTCTAATCCATATTAGTTGCACAAATTAACGCCATCATTTTATATGAGATTAATTCTAGAATTATGGAGATTTCCTACGCATAGAAGGTTCTTCGGACATTGCACTTTCTAAATGATGCTTAAATTTACTACCCGGTTTATCTATGTAGCCTTGAGCTAATGCTTTTAAATCCGAATTTCCTGGATTTTTTGTGATAGCTTTTGCCAGTTCTTGAACTTTTTTACTTTTCATATCATCGCTAAAATCTTTATACCGCTCCTTGACCTCGTCTTTGTTCACTTTATCAAAGCCGCCTTTGCGATTTGCTTCTTGGCAAAGAAGTATTCCTTGAATGTTGGATCGAGCATTAGCAATCGAGCAGTTGTCGTACTTTTGTGGACTTTGTTGTATGTGAGAAACAGGTTCTTTACCTTTAGTGACCCGCTGAATATTACTCATTATGTCATCATGTGAGTGTCCTTTAAAGTGGCCATTCATCATCTTGTTGATAAACTCGGGGGTAATATCGCGCTTATCTACCTCATAGATTTGGGTTCCAAATTTACCTGATTTCTCAGCACCTTCTCCCCGGTTGGTAAACACTAAATACGTTTTATTCGGATCATGTGCCACTGGCGCAAAAGACAACCCCATAGCATGGCCTTTACAGCTTACAGGAACTGTTGTTACTTCTCCTGCTTGAATTCGTTTAGAGAGTTCCTTTCCCGCCTCAGGCGTTCCGGTAGGATTGCTACCTTGAAATTTAGATACATTATTTGTAAAGTTAAATGCATTCGCAATTTGTGTAAAGTCATCTTTAACCGGTTGGTTGGCACAAGATTTACTGTAGTCATTGACTGATTCTGTCATCAAACTATATGCAGGGCCTATGTGTGCCCGTTGAGATGGAGTACCATCTTTACTCGTCATTTCTATACCTAAGACTAAACCATACTCCTTGACTAGATGCAACTTTTTGGGATCTGAGGGCGTATAAGAAGAGGGAGCACTGATAGTGTGATTAGCCAGTGCTTCTCGTCCACGTTCACTGTCTATCGCAATATCAAATTCTGCTGTGGCTTGTTCATCATAGCGAGCGCCAGAATTAAGCAAGGTATTTGCCAGGCCAAATTGTTGATCTTGCAATGCCTTCACTAATGCGGTCTGACCGCGGGCATTTTTTGCAAGATTCAATGCGGTAGGAAGATCTTGATAGCCACAGTCCTGAGCAATACTTTTTAACGAAGTTTGTAATTGATCAGATTGCTGCTGTAATAGCAAGTCATTCTTTCTTTGCAAAAATGCAAATAATTCGAGCATAAATCGTTCTTGCTCTACTTTTGCATTTTGCTCTTTAAGCTTGTCATTAACAATATCAGTATGACTTGTTATCGTGCTATTTGGGGCGGATAATTCTGGCATAATATTTAAAGTTCCTCATATCTTATTTTGAAATCGGTGGTGGTGAACCGCCGCCGCCACCGCCTGGTGCGCCTGCATGTTGTGTCGATTCCACTGAGCCAGAAGATGGTCCAGGATTTTGGGCACCGGTGCTACTACCACCACTACTTCCGGCCTCTCCACCATCTTGTATACCTTCCCCACTCGTACCGCCACCGCCCCCAACGGCTTTACCCAGGGCTCCTTTAACTTTACCAACAGCCTTCATACCAATACCACCCATGGTCTTTTCCATAGAGCCTTGCGCTGATTGCGTCTCCTTACCCGCCTCTTGCACTTTACCCTTTACTTCCTCACCCCATTGTGCACTTTCTTGACCAATACTTTCAGGAGTACCTCCTATCCAACGCAAGACCTTATCTGGTAAATAAGTAATCAATGTAAATGACTTTTGAACGATCGTTAAATACAGTGACGTATAGATAAGTATGGAGAAGAAATAAGCATAAACACCACTCCAATCCGAATAATCACCTCCCCCGCCAACCGCTTTCCACACAGTACTTTGAGCATCAAGCGTATTTAGGGATTGTTTTTGCAACACTTGCACAAATCCAATCGCCTGATCGAACCCCGCATTCAAAATCCAAACACCTACATAAGTCAATGCGATGGCCGCAATATATCCAATAATCATCATCGCAGGTCTTAAAAATATATTGAGCAAGAGCATAATAGCGGCCTCGCCTTTACCAAAGGCATCATGTCCCTCAGGATGGGTAACCCCCAAAGCAACAATCGGCGCTGCAACCATCGCTTCAATCACAACTATCAACCAACCTAGTCCGCCAAACACAAATATCACATAGGGTAATACAGGAACATAATAGGCCGTGATAAAACCGATACTCACCATGATTCCTACCCAAGCAATGACCAGCGGCATGGCAAGAGTCAAGAGTGCGAATATAAATACACCAAATATAGGAATTAAAGCACTGCTAACTGCCAAACCCAACAAATACATCCATAAATTACCAGCAAAATTGATGTATTGGCTACCCATGTTAGCCAAAGCGATTACTGGGTTAATTCCTGGCTGGGCAATAATGTCAAGGCCTGCCTTAAAAATTTCTGCCAATCCTTTGAGTGGAGTCTCTAAGAAGGCTGCGATGACAACTCCAATAATCCCCCCGAACAAGTCAATGAAGAGGTTATATATAGTTACTATAATCAGATTATAAACAACCTCGCCTATGATTCGTCCAATACAGATTGTGTAAAATGGTTTTACACCACCGCAAGAAAATGATTGTCGTTGCAATTTGTAGGGTTGAGGATTTATATTAAAATTAGGGATTTGAGCAAAAGTGACTTGTCCCGCCCCTGGCTGACCAGGCGTTTGCATCTTCAATGAATTATTCAAAAATCCAAATATGGTTGATGAAGCATCCCCGCTCACTAACGGCAAGTTTTGTGAAGGAGTAGGTACCCCAGTTTTAGAAGTATCTGTAGTTATCAGAGATTCTAAATGAGTTACAGCCGTCGCATTTTGATTAAACCAAACACACAAAGTAGAAAAATCTTTACCTGAGCTTCCACCTCCTTGAGTACAGGTAGATGCGCCGGACTCTGGGTCAGTCACTTTAAATGGACTCGTTACCCAAGTAGAATTAAAGGCACTGTTATTCAAACCTGTATTGGAATCAACTTGGCCTGCATTAGCTGTTGAAGAACCTTGAATGGTTATCAGGTTAAAAAAGTAAGCACCAGCCATGAGCCATCCCTGACTTGTTGCCTTAGAGATGAAGGCAGTAGCAGCTTGTTCATCACTACTGGAGTTAATCATACGCGCCAAATTAATGGTGGGCATCATAATCCCATTATAATCATTAATCGCGTTCATTAACTCTAACCCTGTAAATAAAGTGCCGCCTGAAGTGCTTGGCAAAGGTCCCCAAGAAACGCATTTGTCTTGCTGGGAGGAACACGCATTCCCATTTTCTGTATAAGGTATGCCAAATTGCTGACTGGCCCAATCGGTAGCGGTCTTATTATTGCTGTTGTTATTGCTTGTAGACATTAGTGGATCATTACTAATGATTGACCGAGCGGTGCCAGACAAATCAGAGTACATTTGCTGAATAGCAATAGCACGAGACATTAATGTTAAGGTAACCTCTGAAGGAGATAGAGTCGTTTTGTTTATCGTAGTATTATTTGTATTATTTGAATTATTTGTCGGAGTTGAAGAGGCATTAGGATTGATTCCATTCAAATTGTAACTTGACAAACTACTGAAAGCCGGGTTTTTAGTAATACTTTCCCAACTGATACTACCGCAGATCCCATTCAAGAAAAAATAAGGGGAATTGGTGTCAAAATTAGGCATGTCAACAGTCCATGATTGACTTGCCGGATTTGGATTTTCAGTTTGCACTGTTACTGCATTGACTGTACTTAAAAAGTCAGGAACCGTCGTCTTACAAAACGTATCCATAGCAGAGCCTGAAGTAGCACTATTGCAAGGCCCAGTATTTTTTGATTGCTGATCGAGATAGGTTTGTCTCGTATTTTGGAGTTGAGTTTGTAAACCTAACATGCATACTTGTCCTGCAAGTATGGTTTCTGCACCCGTAGCAATACCATTAATTCCCGAGCCAGGATTTGACGTGAATTGTGAGGCAGGATTTATCTGCTGTGCTTGAATAATCACACCACCACGATTTAAATAACTGAGTGCGGCATCCCAAACTTTGTCTGCGGCTCCTATTCCTTGTACTACAACCCACATCACAAAAATCTGCATCATGCAATAACCGGATGCTTTGGGAATCAATAATGCCAAACCGATTGTAGAACGAATTGGAATCCAAATGGAGGACCACTTTTGGCCAAGCATTTGACCTTCATGAGCAGTGTTCATGGTGGCAACTATGAGCGTATATAAAATTACAATCCCGCCAAGCGCCAGAACCGCCGCATTGAATACGCCAAACATAGCGCCCATAATCTGGCTTCCGGTACCGCTTAAAACCCCATCAACAACACCGAATAAATTGCCCAGAAATACGACTGAATAATCACTGGCAGGAGGTGCAAAACTCAAAGAACCATCTGCTAAAACCAAACCAGGAACTAAAAAGAGAAGCAGAGACACTGCCAATTTAATCATTTCTTCTCCCCCAATAAACCTCTTCTATACCATTCATTAAAAGTACATCCAAGCTTTCGATTTTTAATTTGAAAGTACCAAAAATGATAGCGGAAGGCTAAAACCAATGCGATTAAAGTAACTACAAGACTCACGACAAAAGCCTTTATAGACCCCGAATAAAGCTGATAACCAGCATAACCCAAAATTAAAACTGCGAGAAACATCATAAACATACTTAGGCGAAATAATGCTTTTTGTTTGGACAGCAAAATTTCATCACTGAGCCCAAATTTCATTGTAGCATCAGTAAATGACTCTTCCGTTTCAATATTTTGATGAGGTACAAACAAGTGTTTAATCCCATTCCCCAAAGATACAGTAATTGCTTTTATTCGCTCCCAATCAAACCAAATGCGAATTTTAAATATTTGTGAGAATAAAGTTCCAATGCGTGAACGATGGTGTTTTTTCATATTTTTTACTTCTTTCTTTTACCCTTCATAATATACTATAGTAGTAAGTATAGAGTTCGTCCATTCCATATTTACAGTAAAGAAAGAGTAAAAAATGCCTGATTTAAGCCATGAAGCCTCAGCCAAGTACTGGTTTGAATATATTGATCCTATGATCTATAAAGTTATCACGTTTATGGAGAGCGTTGAAGACTGGACTCTGGATGGAAATCCAGAGTTTGAGAAAGCTATGGAGCAATTAGGCAAAGAACTTGATGACATAGAAAAAATCGATATGGGCCTCTTAGCAGAAGAAGAAAAATTTATCCGCATTGTGGGAAATATCAAATCCGGCAGGGGACTTCGTTTACTCCAAGCAATTGATACAGTTCACCCCGGTAGTGCTTCGCGTATTTTAATACATGCGGAAGAGACTAGCACTGGAAGCAATGATCCCGCGGGAGTTTTTCTTAAAAGAAACATTGTGTTTGAACGCTTAAGGTTGTTGTCGCGAGTTTTTTGTCAGTATCGTCTAAAACTTGTTTTACGTGCACTCGAAGGGGAAGAATAAATGAAATTACCATCTAAATTTGCATTGTTTAATCTGCTTTGCCTTACGACTTTTCCTGCCGCAGCAGATAATGCAACGGGCTTGTATAATTCGCAACAAATGTCCAGCAGCATGCAAGAAGTAGTTCAATATTTGCAAAATTGGGGGCAATACATAGGTTATGATATAACCCAGTCTCCGACCAACACAATTCAAAACTTTAGCCTTAGCCAAACCCTTCTTAACTTAACATCAACACAACTCGCACAAGTTTCTCTATTTTATACCTACTTAGGGTCAATTCCGTTTAATAGTTTTAACAGCAGCTCTTTAGGACAATTTGTACCTACTGATGCTGCAATTGCGGGAACGATAAATCCTTATGCTAATGCTACTTTCCAAGATTATTCGAGCCAATCTACAACTGGGATAGGTGTCAATCAACTCATTGATCAAACCGGTCAAGCATCAACGCAAGGAACTGCAAACAGTTCAAGTCAAATCTCCGATCCAGTATCTCAATCCGTATTAAACATTTTGGGCACACCCGATTACAGCTATTGTATGAGTTATGATGGAAGTACATGGGATCAAAACTGCAATTACCTTACTGAGACACTTGTTTCTAACAATGTCATAGGAACTATTCCTGATTCAACTACCTTTTTTTCTTACAATTACATTCAGCAATTTTTAGGACAACTTAACAGCAACTCATTAACAGCTCCTTTAATGTATACAACTCAAAGCGAAGAAACATCAGGAGGACAACAACAGCAAGGTGCAACACAAGGATTAACTGCAGATAACCAGGCACAACAAGCAGCCAATTTTATTCGCTATGTTTCTGGCAGTGTTGCTCCAATAAAATTACCTAACTGGAAAGATTATGATAATCTGTATGGTCAGGCCATAGCTACTTCTACTAACAGTACAGTTACACCTAACCAACAACATCAGGCTCAGGATACCCTATCTCGATATCTTGCAAGTTTACGTACTTATGCTGCTCAAAATTCCGTAGGAATCAGTAACTTGTATTACATTTTATCCAAAAGGTTACCCCAAACTCCAAAACAACCGCTTGCTAACTATGTTCAAATTCCTAGCTCTCCACCAACCAGCCAAGCTTTGAATGAATTTAATATGGCAACATGGAGAATTTTTAATCCTGCGAATGTGACTCAATCAGGCCAAACTGGTCAACCAGGTAATACTCAATGGATTAGTCAGATTAACAATGCGTCTTCTGTTACTGTAGAAAAAGAAATCGCCATTTTACTTGCTGAGATTAATTATCAAATGTACTTAGATCGCCAAGTCCACGAACGTCTGTTGCTAACCAACACTATCCTATTAATGCAAAGCCTTCGCTCAACTGCACCTTCTGCTGATTTTACACAACAGCAACAACAATAAATATTCGTAACTCTTTCCTGGGTAAATACTTTTTTGCCCAGGACATTTCACTCGTATTAATTTAACCTCAATAAAATTAATACGTTCTTAGCCAAAACATCAATAACCTCCCCACTTTGAATCTCATTAGCTTAATAAAAAAGGTGCAAAAAATGCCATATATGATATTATTTCAAGCAAAATCGTAACGTCCTGTTTTTAAGAAAAAAATGCAGCACTTTGCATTTAAAAATTAAACAATACATGTTTCGGAATTATCTGCAGACAAATAGGTATAACGACATCAACTGCAGAAAATCATGGAGTATCGGCTATAAGAATAATCATTAAGCCTCAAACCTAGAACTAGCAGTTGGCTCCTGGTGGCGAGTTAAAATTTCAGCAGGTTCAGTGCTTTTAGCTCGCACAATAGGACCCAGTCGCTATTTCCAAGTTAATCATTAACCTTTAAATTGGCGAGCCTATATGTCTAAAACTTACGTTTTTTATATTGACGGAATGACCTGCATCAATTGCAGCAACGGTATAAAACATTGCTTAAGAAATAAATTTGGCGACAAACTACAATACTTTCATGCAGCGATTACAACAGCTGATCCTAAAAAAACGATTGTAACCCTTGATAACGATGAAGATACACGTGCACATCAAATAATTTGGTCAGAATTAAAAGAAGAGATTGATGATATTGGATTTAGCTGTAGAGAATATGAATACACCCCTGAATCAACTGAAAAAATAACGAAGCAAAATGCGCCCCAAAAACAAGATCAACAAACATTTTCTTGGAACTCCCTCATTACAAAAATAAAAACGCTTTTAGCCTCACATTGGTTTCTTGGTGCCATAGGATGTATGGCAGGACTTGCTGTGCTTATTGCTTGCCTTGTTACAGGAGGCTCCCTTGCTGTTATGCTTCCAATAGCCATTTTCAGTACTTTAGCTACTTTGACATTAGGAGCAAATTCTTATTATCAAGCTTGGTCAAAATTAACTAAAACAGGTATCTTAACCATGGATAGTTTATTTGCCCTAAGTTCACTGTCCATTTTGGTTGTTTCCATTGCCTCATTGTTTGTCCCCTGGCTGCCCATGATGTTTGAAGCCGGACTACTCATCTATGGTTTTAGACACATAGGAATTGCCATAGAAGAAACAATCAAAGAAAAAATAAGCACCGTCCGCTTTCAAGATAGAGCACCTAAAATTGCAAGAAAACAAATTGCTCTTGATATTGAAGAAATCAACTTACAGCATATTCAAATCAATGATGTGCTTGTCATTCATCCCGGTGAAATTATTCCACTTGATGGTGTCTGTCTGAATGAAAGCATTGTTTACGATACAATTATTACAGGAGCAACCCTACCTCATTATTTTTCAGCTGAAAAAAAGGTTTTGGCAGGGATGCGTGTAGCAGAGAATACAAATCCGTTAAAAATCCGAGTTACTCATACGCATACAAACTCTTATCTAAAACGGCTTGATGATTCAATAGAGCAATCCGTATTAGAAAAAGCGCCCATTGAAATAAAGACAGAACAATTATTGGCTTACTTTATTCCTACAGTAATTGCATTAGCAGTTATCTCCGGAGTGATTATGGGGATTTTTTTTCCCGCTGCTGTAGCTATTCAATGTGCAATTTCTGTCTTAGTCAGTGCGTGTCCTTGTACTTTGGGTCTTATTACCCCCCTAGCAGTAAACACTGGCATGCATAAAGCGGCAGAAAATGGCGTGCAATTCAAAAGTGCAAAAACATTACAACAAACGGAACAAATCGATACTGTAATTTTTGACTTGAACGGCACGTTAACCACCGGGATCCCTAAAGTAAAAAATCTTTATTTATTGGATAACAGTAAATTATCAGAAGCAGAGTTTCTTTCCATTTGCGGATCTTTAGAAAAGAAATCAAGCCACCCCACAGGCAAAGCAATTTATTCTTTTGCTCATCAGGAAAGCAAACAAAAATTAGATGTAACGGAGCTTGATGAAACTTATCATTCTGGAGTAAGTGGAGTAGTGCAAGATAGCCACTATACTATTGGTAGCAAAGCGTTAATGTGCGAGAAAGGAATTTCAATACCGTCAGAGTTGAAACACCCACCGTTAGCAGCGGGAGATCAACTCGTTTATGTCGCTCGCAACCAAGAAATCATTGGGGTTATGGTGTTAACCGATCCTTTACGTAAAGATGCACATCATACCATTAATGCATTGAAGCACATGGGAAAAGAAATTCATTTATGCACCGGTGCTGATGAAGAAACTGCTTTTCGTTATGCAAAAGCTCTTGGTATAGAAAAAGTTTATGCCAACTGCATTGCAAGCTCTATGGAAAACAATCATAGATCAAAAACAGCCTATATTCAGGCTCTAAAAAAACAAGGGCGAAAAATCGCCATGATAGGCGATGCAGGAAATGATGCTGAAGCTATCGCAGCCTCTGATCTAGGCATTGCCATAGCCTCCGAGGGCAGTGATGAGTTAACCCAACAAGTAGCTGGCATCGTCATTCACAATGACACGTTACTACCTATTGCCTCAGCTTTTGCAATTTCACGACAAACCGTAGCTAATATCAATCAAAATTTAGCGATGAATTTGATTTATAATAGTGCTGCAATCCCTGCTGCAGCAATTTTTACTCTTAACCCCGTTGTCTGTGTCGCATTAATGATTACGCAAGCCTGTATTACCTTTATGAACGTTTATCGTTTCAAACAACAGCCGCTAGACCATTTGCAACAAAAAATAAAAGAAGATGCCCCAGAACTTTCATTCGAAGGATCTCATTCTAAAATGAATAAACATACGCCCAGACATAACAACGAATCAATTTGTATTCAAGAACCGTCTGCGTCCCAGAAACCATCAACGAGCAAATCCACAACCCATCCTTTTTGGAGCGGTTGTATGTCGAGCATCACCGCAAACAACACTTCCGATAACGTGGAAAAAAAACCTCAGCTGGTGGTATCTAATTAAATATCAATGCGTTTTTTATCATCTTAAGTAGTGAATCTGAGTTTATTGAATAAAAACAATATTCATAAACTCAGGTTCCAATTCAAACTGGAAATCCATGAAAAACTTCAGGGGTGTTGTCTCTACACTTTAGTGTTTTCAGAGTTGTCTAAAACCAAAGAAAGCTTTTCCAGAACCTCTGTAACAGAAATTAATTGCATAGGCTCATCACCATGCACATGTTGTCCCCATACCTTTTCGATACATTTGCTTCCTAAAATCTTTTCTGCTGCTTCAGGATAATGATTCACTACTAAATGTTGAAAAAGATACGGGCCGGAAATAAGAGGATTGGTTACAGCATGCAATGCGACAACAGGAGTATTCACTGCTGTAGCCATATGCGAAGGCCCTGTATCAGGACACAGGACAACTGTTGCTTTACTGATAAGCGCTAACAATTGTTTTGGCTTGGTTTTGCCCACAAGATTCATTGCAGGAATAACCTGGATAATTTGCTCTGCGAGACTTTTATCAAAATCACTGGGGCCACCGGTAATGACCACTTGCACATTCCAACGAGTTTTGGCTGTTTGTAAGACTTCGATATAACGCGCAACCGGCCAACTACGCTCTGGTTTACTCGCTGCAGGATTAATGACCAGAATGGGGCTCTCTTTGGGCAAATGATGTTCAGCCCATTGATAATCAGCAGGAGAAATAGGTAAATCCCAGCGAATCACACGTTCCTGTATCCCTAACGCTTGAGCAAATTTTAAAAACCCATCTAAAGTATGTTCCAATCCTGGCTGAATTCGTTCATTAACAAACAATCCATGGGCATCATTCGCTCTATGAGGATCATAGCCTATTTTACGTTTCGCTCGAATCAGTGGATAAAGTAAGTTTGTCCTAAGACTTGCTTGTGGTGCTAAAAGTACGTCAAAGCTACGACCTTTCATTTGCTTTTTAAAATACCAATAATCTTTAATACTTTTAGGCTTATCAATTAAAATGAACTCAATACCCTCCATCCCCTCCACTAAGTCAAAAGCAGGTTTGGAGATAATCCAAGTCAACTTGGTTTCTGGGAAACTAGCCTGTAAAGTTCTAATAAGAGGAACAGCCATTAGAACATCACCTAAGGCAGATAATCTTACAATACAAATCGAATTAATCATATAGGTGGTCAGTCTCTATCAGAGAACGGGCGTATCTAGCGGATTGTGATAAAGCGTTTCTGAGCAATGCCTTATGTTGGTTTTTAGAAAAATTCTCTCACAACCTACGTTCAACTCCAACCGTTCGAATATACATGGAACATAGAAGGCTAAACAACACAGCCATTAACTTAAGTGCCCCAGTCGATGTCCCGTAGCTTGTCCTCGAGATCTAATGGTGGTGAAGGATTTCTGAATCCCGCAAATAAATCGCGAGACTTGGGAGTAAAGAGAAATCCCTTGAGTCAATGGCAAGTGGGCCTAACCTATTATTTAATCATTCTGTAAAACAAATCGTGAACCACAATAAGGGCAAACTTCTACCCCTGTTTTTTCAATAGGTAAGTAAACCTTTGGATGCGCATTCCATAACACCATATCTTTTGTTGGGCAACTTAGTGGTAATTCATCACGATGTACTACATAATTCTTTTGAGTACTCGCGGGTATGGATTTAGTTTCTGACATAATGGTCCTTTAAAACGTTTTTTTAGAATTATCTAATATTTCCCTAATTTTCGCTAGAATCTGATCGTGAAAAGCTATATTTTGCGGATCGTAATATAATGCTTCTTCCCAATGCCTTAACCAGGTTAATTGACGCTTAGCTAATTGTCGTGTAGCAGCAATTCCTTTCTCACCCATTGTAGAATAATCATAAGCATCTTGCAGATATTCTAGAACTTGTCGATACCCTACACAACGCATCGCCGGCAAATTTATAGCTAATGGCCATTTTTGCTGTAACTGTACGACTTCTTCAATAAGCCCTGTCTCTAACATTTGCTTAAAACGTTGCGCAATCCGTTCATGTAACCAGGTTCGATTTTGGGGAAAAAGGATAAGATTGATAAAATGATGTACCTCTTTTTCTTTTTGCTGCTCAAAAAATGCAGATAAAGTTTTTCCGCTTAAATAGTATACCTCTAATGCGCGTTGAATTCGTTGCGTATCATTAGCGTGAACCCGTTTAGCCGTATCAGGATCAATGTGCATTAATTGTTGATGAAGTCTCTCCCAACCGTGCAAAGCAGCTTCATTTTCTAATTGCTCTCGTACAACAGGGCAGGCTTCCGGTAACACCGCCAAGCCTTTTTGCAGTGCATTAAAATACATCATAGTTCCCCCAACCAATAAAGGGATTTTACCCTTACGCGAGATCTCCTCACATAAAGATAACGCATCGCTGCAAAATTGAGCTGCGGAATAGGACTCTACTGGATCCTTAATATTAATTAAATGATGAGGAGCCAGCTCTAGCTCTTTAGAACTCGGTTTAGCAGTTCCAATATCCATTTCCCTATAAATCATTGCCGAATCGACACTAATAATTTCAAAAGGATAATGTGTTACTAACTCACAAGCTAAAGCAGTTTTCCCTGCCGCAGTAGGTCCCATTAAACAAAAAATCAAATTAGACATCTAATAAATTCCGACAATCTTCAACAGTTAGTGCTCTAAACAATCCAGCTTCTTTATTTTTCTCAGCATGTACCTTCAATAACAATTCATTTAACTCCATTTTCTCCTCGGAACTTAATAATCTAGGATCAAAAACTTGAGATTGAATCATGAGATCAGTCAACTTAGAAGAGTTTATTACCTCCAACCCGGTTAGGGCTTCTATAAATAAACGTAAATCCAAATAGGGCATACAAAGAGGAATACTCCGAATTAACACATCCTGATCACCCAAATGTTCCACATGTATTCCTAATTGATCTAAAGATTGAATTAAATCTGGCAGGTTTGAAACAATTTTGTAAGGAAAAGAACAACGAATTGGGACCAATAAAGGCCTACTTGCTAATGGGAAAGAAAATCCAGCCAGTTGTTGCCGTACTTTAAATTGCTGTAAAGCGGAAAGATTAACAACATAGGGCTGTTGATGGAGAAAGACCAAAATATAGTGGTTATTTAAAATAACCCACCTTTGCTCAACTGAGTTAACTTGCTCGCTTATTAGAGCGAGTTTGGGATAAGGCTCATAAATCTCTTTTGCTTGGTTGACTGCCATGTTTAAGTCACATACAGTTTCGTGATTTGTCTTTTTTTGGGTTTCTAATGCCGCAGCTAGTTGTGAGGTAAAAAAATCGAAAATTAGCCGGGGCTGCTGAAAACGCACTTCATGCTTGGTAGGATGTACATTCACATCAACTTCAGCATGATTTATTGTTAAATACAACACACATGCAGGAAAGCGACCAGGATGTAATAAGCCATCATAAGCCTGTTTTAATGCATGATGAATTAATTTATCTTTTACCATTCGTTCGTTGATATAAACCCATAAGCGATCACTTTGACTACGCTGAAATTTCATGCCACTTATCCAACCACGCAATTTCATTGAGCCGTGATCCACATCAAGATAAATTGCATCTTGAACAAACGCACTACCCAATATACGCGTCATTCGTGATAATAACGATTGTTCACTTATCACCGCTGGAAGATAGAATACCTGCTTGCCATTATGTTTTAGCGTTAACGCAATTTTAGGCGCGCTTAAAGCAAAACGTTTGACTACTGTTTCTATTGCCTGAAACTCGAGCTTTTCGCTTTTTAAAAAACGTTTTCGTACTGGTGCATTAAAGAATAAATCAACAACATCTACGGTTGTTCCTACTGCACGGGCACAAGGAGCACATGTTGTTTCTGTGCCGATTACTCGCAGCATCATCGCTGTTTCTTGCAGCGCAGGCTTAGAGCTGATGCTGACCTTAGCTATTGATGCAATACTGGCCAATGCTTCACCACGAAACCCCATGCTATCAATTGCATATAAATCATCAAGCGAATTAATTTTACTCGTAGCATGTGGCGCAATAGCCAAAGGCAAATCTTCAGCTACAATTCCTACACCATTATCGCTAATTTTAATTTGATTAAGGCCACCATAATTCACTTCAACAGTAATTGCCGTAGCCCCCGCATCAAAAGAGTTTTCGAGTAATTCTTTTACTACAGATGCGGGGCGCTCTATTACTTCTCCAGCAGCTATTTGATTTGCTATCAATGGTGGTAACTGTCGAATTCTCATGCCCATGCTGGAGGAATCACCAATTTCTGGCCTGGTCTAAGCCTACTAATGCCTCGCAAATTATTTGCTGATTGTAACGCCGCGACTGAGACACGATAACGAGCGGCTATCGCAGGCAAAGTTTCACCTGTTCTAACTAAATGAATCTTATTCGTTGCCATTGCTTCAATACGTGATCCATGTGGCGGATTCTCCCAGAAATATCCTTTAATCCCTTGAAAAATGGCTTGACTCAAACGAGCTTGATAAGCAGGGCTCGTGAGATTTCGCTCTTCAATAGGATTCGAAATAAATCCTGTTTCAACTAAAATTGAAGGGATATCGGGGGATTTTAAAACAACAAACCGAGCTTGTTCTACTTTTTGGTTGTGTAGAACAGTAAAATTACCCAATTGGTTTAAAACGCGTCCTCCCATTTGCAAACCGGCATTAATCGTAGCGGTTTGTGATAAATCAATTAATACAGAACGCACCACCCCATTCTGATCATCTAAATCACCTAAATTCACGCCACCTAATTCAGAATAGTTTTCCTTTTCAGCAAGCCAACGCGCAGCTTCACTCGTTGCTCCTCTTTGTGATAAAGCAAATACTGAAGCGCCATGAGAATGTGGATTATTAAATGCATCTGCGTGAATGGCAACAAAAATATCACCATTATGTCTTCGGGCTATATTCAAGCGTTGACGCAGGCCTACATAGTAATCTCCGGAACGCGTTAAAACGGCTCGCATACCAGGCTGCCTATCAATCAATTGCTTTAATTTTAAAGTAATTGCTAATACCACATCTTTCTCACGACTATTGTGCGGGCCACGAGCACCTGGGTCCTTACCACCATGACCTGCATCTAAAACCACAATTACATCACGCAATCGAGTAGGTTTATTACTGACCTTGATAGGTGCTTGATTTGCCAAGATGGGTTGTACTGGCGGTCGCGATGCGCTAACGTTTTGTTTTATAGGTTGTTGAAGCTGTTTTGTTGGCGTCTTTGGAATCATGGGCAAAACTTTTTTAGGAATATTCGCAGCAACCGGCGCGACAAAGCGACCGCTGTGTACTAAATCAACTCGTATTCCCCCATAAGTCCCATTAGGACGCCAGGGAGAGGAGCGTAGTAGTACTTTTTGATTTACTTCAAAAACTAATCGTAACGTTCTAGGCTCAGAATGTCCGCTACGCACTTTTCTCACTAAACCATTAATCAAACCCAATTGATTTAAATCCACGGCTAATTGAGTCTCTTTTAAATCCAATACTACTCGCTCGGGTTGACTTAATGAAAATAGCTTATGTGTAAAAGGTCCGGCGATTGTGAAATATAGGGATGTTTGGTTTCCTTGTTGTTTTAAAACAATCGCTTTAAGTTGAGCGCTCGATGTAACAATAGACCAAAGACATAATACAACAAAAATCCATAAGCGAACGATCATGTTTCTCCTGCCAGGCGAGCTAAAATTTTTTCACCAGCTGCGCTCAATGCTATTATTTGCACTTCACGTCCAGCCCCTTTCATGTTTAACTTAAAACGAATATCTATATAAGGCAATGCTGATCCAGCATTTTCTGCCCATTCAATACAGCAAATACTACCAGGTGTAAAATAATCTCGAAATCCTAAGTATTCTAATTCCTCTTCATGATGAATTCGATACAGATCAAAATGATGCACAAGCAGGTTATGACATGTATAACTTTCTACTAATGAAAAAGTAGGGCTTTTAATTGCAGATTGCACGCCCAAGCATTTTAACATGGCACGAATGATCGTGGTTTTTCCTGCACCCAGATCGCCACTAAAAGTCATGATTAAAGAAGGACAAAGACATGAAGCCAAACGAGATGCAAAACGTACGCTCGATTTTTCGTCTGGTAAATCCAGTATTAGCTCATTAGATTGATTTGTATTCATCATTCGGAATAGTTCAATACAGATGGGATAGCATCTAATAAATCACTAGCGAGTAACCCCGCTCCACCTAACTTTTCCCCTACACGATCTCCCGCAACTGCATGCACCCAAACACCATATTGTGCAGCTTGTGCCAGAGAAAAACCTTGGGCGCAAAAACCAGCAATAATACCACTCAACACATCACCCATACCCGCACTTGCCATCCCGGGATTTCCCCGTGGACAGACGAAAGTACTTTTTTCAGCTGTCTGGATCACTGTACCCGCACCTTTTAATATGACAACACCACCATAGTGTTGTTGAATTTTTTCTGCTGCTAGGTACCTATCCTTCTGAATCGAATCAGTAGAACAAGCTAGAAGGCTCGCAGCCTCTCCTGGATGAGGCGTTAAAATCCAATTATCGTCAGTTTGCGGATTGCTCGCTAATAATCTCAGTGCTGAGGCATCGATCACCATAGGTAATTGCGAAGTAATTGCTGTTAAAAACAGATCAATCGCCCAGTCACTTTCACCAAGCCCAGGCCCTATAACACAAACAGAAGCATTTGCTAAAAGTCGTTTTAAGTCTTTCGCTGTTTTAATACCGCTTACCATCGCTTCAGGAATTAAAGATAAAGCACTCGTTGCGTATTCAGGCCAAGTTGCCACAGTAACTGCTCCGGCGCCCGTTCTCAGTGTTGCTTTTGCAGCAAGACTAACAGCTCCAGGCATACCTGGTCCTCCTCCTATTATTAAAACATGACCATAAGTTCCTTTATGTGAGTTTTTTTTACGCTTAGCAAGAGGCAAAGATAGAGTAGTAGAATTTAACAAACGTGCCGCAGGGGCTAATTGATGCGTACAGGCCTCTAAACTTAATGAACAGCAATAAATATCTCCGCAATGATCCGGACCCTCTGCAGTATACATACCTAATTTTTGTGCGATGAATGTTAGAGTGGCATCAGCTTGAACACAAAATTTTCCACCTGCCCTGTATCGGCGTTAAGGCCTGATGGAATATCTAATGCAATCACCGGAAGACCGCTTGCATTGATCTGATGAATTGCGGATGCAATATTCCCATGCACGGGTCCTCTTAAACCTATTCCAAGCAGCGCATCAACAATTAACTCCGCCTCGCTATCTAAGGGTTCCTCTGCGGGTTGACAATCAACTCCTGCATTGATTGCCATCAAAGCTGCATGCTGAGCGGCAAGAGGCAAATCTGCCAAAGCCTTGCATTGATAGACAGTAACCATTAATCCATGTTCATGTGCTAATCGTGCAACAACATATCCATCACCAGCATTATTTCCCGAGCCGCAATACACAGCAAGATGTCGAATATGAGGATAAAGTTTTATTATATGCGAAAATGCCTCTTCACCAGCTCGAGACATAAGTGTATTTTCGTCCCATTGATACTGAGAAGTAGCCTGTTGTTCACAGGCTCTGATTTGCTCACAACGATAAAGAGCATTTTCTGACATGCTACTTCACTAATTTTAATGAAGGCTTACTTTTAGAAGATACTGAGCCTTCAGCATCTGAAGTTGACGAACCAGAAGATGCTGGAGGCGGTTCCTCTTCATCTTCAAGTGCAAAGGCGATACCTCTGCCATTTTCCTTGGCATAAATCTCCAATACGGCTCCTGGTGGAACAAAGATTTGCTCCGTTTTTCCTGAAAAGCGCGCGGTAAAAATTATCCGATCATTCTCCAACAATAAACCTCGAGTAGCTGCTGGAGAAATATTCAACACAATACGATCATGATTTACGTGCTCTCTTGGGACCTGTACACCTAAATATGCTGCATTTACCAGGATATAAGGCGTTAATTCGTTATCGACTATCCAATCGTAGGCAGCGCGAATTAAATAAGGTTTGTTTGATGTCATAGTCATATATTTATGCCGCTCGTAATTGTCGCTCAACATCAGTCAAACTTGTTTGAAACGACTCCCGTTTGAACAAGCGCTGCATGTAAGCAATTAGTCCTTTAAATTCTGGTGCAACATCTATCCCTAATCGAGGTAAGCGCCACAATAAGGGGGCTAATGCACAATCCAACAAAGAAAACTCATCACTGAGGAAATAAGGCTTATCTGCAAAAACTGGCTCAAGAGCTACTAAACTTTCAAACAAGTTCGTTCTTGCTTCGTCTACATTATTATTTCTTAAGATATTATTCATTAAATAATACCAATCATGCTCTATTCTGTGCATCATTTTTCGCGTTTCTGCACGAGCAACAGGGTAAACAGGTAATAATGGTGGATGAGGAAAACGCTCATCTAAATATTCCATAATAATACGTGGTTCATAAAGCACAAGCTCTCTATCAATTAATGTAGGAATTGTTCCATATGGATTAACTGATAAAAGATCAGCATTTGGTTCAGCCTGCTTGGCTGCAAGGATCTCTACATTAACCCCTTTTTCAGCCAACACGATACGAACTTGATGGCTGTAAACATCATCAGTATCAGAAAATAAAGACATTATAGTGCGCTTCGCAACAATTGCCATGAGCAACTCCTATCAATTCATAAAATATATACTAGTATGCTAAGAATAAGCAAAACCATTACTTTACCACATTTTTGCCTTTTTGGGCTACTTTATGCCGATTTTTCGCCAATAAACTATTTTTAAGCGCCAAATGACGAGAAATAAAATGACTAAAAACCCAATTACGAAAAATCCCATATGGTAACGTTCCGTTTGTGTAGGCTCACTTACATAGGTAAGGAAGGTCACCAAGTCTAATACACTCTCATCAAATTGTCCTGTTCGCATTTTATTGTGTAACGTATCTAGAATATTGGGCATCGCAACATCAGGAACAAGGGAATTATTCGTTCCAAAAGGTCTAGAATCATCGTTGTAAAAACTGATTAAATAATTGTAGAGCCATTCTGATCCTTTTGCTCTAGTAACTAATGATAAATCTGGGGGTACTATCCCAAACCATTGCTTTGCATCTTCAGGTGGCATAGCAATCTGAATTGGATCATTAATTTTTGCTTCTGTGAAAATAAGATTATTCTTTAAAAGACCTTCATCAATTTGCCCCGCAGAACGCATTAAGCCTAATCCTTTGGCCATGCGGTTATACCTTAAATATTTTAAAGAATGGCACCCGGAACAATAATTCATAAAAAGTTTAGCCCCTCTTTGTAAACGTTCCTTGTCTTGTATGTTGATTGAAAATGAAGTTGCATACACCTGATGCTGAGACCAGACTCCTATTATTAACAAGACTATAGAAAAAAGTGTCTGTGTACGCATCAGCACTCTCCTGAGCGAAGTGGCAATGGGTGAGTGAGCTCCATACGAGTATAAAAGGGCATAAAAATAAAATAAGCAAAATATAATAATGTAGCCAACCGAGCAACAAATAAACGTAAAGGAGTGACTGGAATCGTTCCCAAATAACCCAGTACGATAAAGGCAAGCACACCTAAAAAAAGCATTAGTTTGGACCATATCCCTTTATAACGCATGGAGCGTACTGGACTACAATCAAGCCAGGGCAAGAAAAATAATAATAAGAGTGCCCCCCCCATGCATATAATTCCAAGTAATTTATCGGGTATCGCACGTAAGATTGCATAAAAAGGAGACATATACCACATTGGAGCGATATGATCGGGAGTGACAAGCGGATTTGCAGGCACAAAATTATTATGCTCCAGGAAATATCCTCCCATTTCAGGAGCCCAAAATACTGCGGCAAAAAACAAAATAAGAAATGCAAGTACCGCGACTAAATCTTTAATAATGTAATACGGATGAAACGGAATTAAATCAAACTGCTTTTCTTCATCCAATTTATTTTTAAATTCAATTCCGTCTGGATTATTAGAGCCTACTTTATGTAAGGCAACAATATGTAAAAATACAAACAAAAACAGCAATAATGGTATAGCAATCACATGTAACGCAAAAAAACGCTGTAATGTTGCATTTCCCACTGCATAATCGCCTCTAAGCCAAACGACAAGGCTTTTACCTATATAAGGGATAGCGTCAACTAAGGAGGTAATGACTTCAGCCCCCCAATAAGACATCTGTCCCCAAGGTAAAAGGTAGCCAAAAAAGGCGCCAGCCAACAGTAAAACATATAAAAACATTCCCAAAAGCCAGACTAACTCTCTAGGTTTTTGATAAGAACCATAGAGCAAACCACGAAACATGTGTAAATAAATGACAATAAAAAACGCCGAAGCACCTGTTGAGTGCATATAACGTAATAACCAACCAAAGTTAACATCACGCATGATGTATTCAATCGAGGAAAATGCTTGCTCAACGCTAGGTGTGTAAAACATAGTAAGCCACAACCCAGTAATAAATTGATTTGCTAAAACTACGATCGCTAATGCGCCAAAAATATAAAAAAAATTCAAATTTTTAGGAACATAGTAAGCGCTGAAATACTTTCTCCAAGTACTTGCTAGAGGAAAACGTTCATCAATCCAATGAAAGAGTCTATTCATTTAATTAGTCTCTACCTTATTACAAATCATAAACAAATGATGCGGGCATAAAACATAAACGTGTATGGATTGATCTCCGCCTGTACGGGAATGACATACAACACCCCCCCTTAATTACATACCTCATGAACAGTTAATTACCTCAACTTAGAGAAAACTGCTCTCTTTTCTTCTGTAGCCCGAATTAGTGAAAGACATAATTCAGGAAGTGTGGCGCAAATTTCGTGATTACAACCGGATTTAATCCGAGCGGCACGTACTTAAGTCGATGCAATTATGTGAACAGTTATCATAAAAATTATGCTTTATCCTCACCAATTACAATAGTGTGTTTATCAATAAAATAATATGGAGGGACCTCTAAATTAATCGGTGCAGGAACATCTTTAAAGACTCTACCCGAAAGATCAAACGTAGAACCATGACAAGGACAAAAAAAACCACCTGGCCAGTTAGGCCCTAACTCAGTAAGATTTGGTTTGTATTTAGGTGAGCAACCTAAATGGGTACAAATTCCTATAAGCACTAGATATTCGGGATTAATAGAACGATATTCATTTTTTGCATAATGAGGTTGCTGAGGGGTCAATGAATGAGGGTCTCGGAGCAAAGAAGTGTTTTTAGTGATTTGTTGTAGCATTTCCGTAGTTCGCCTAATGATCCATACTGGCTTGCCACGCCATTCAACAACAGCTTGTTCTCCGGGTTCCAATTTGCTTAAATCGACCTGCACAGGGGCTCCGTCAGCTTGAGCTTTAGCACTAGGTAACCAAGAGGCAACAAAAGGAGTTAAGGCACATAGAGCCCCAATACCCCCTAATACACTGGTTGTTGCCACCAAAAACTGGCGTCGTTCAGTATCTACCACATCATTTTTATCCTGATTATGTTCAGGATCAGAGTTGTCATTCACCATATGCCGCCCGTTTTGTATCGCATCACCCGCTACACTCTATATCGTGACTGGGGTGTCCCGCTCCGTTAGTTTACGTGAACACTCTCCTTCTCCTCCCTTTACTTCCCTCTGTTCTGTTTCGAGCTGAGTCGATGTTGCCATATGTTTCACTAGATCTTGGATTAAAACAAAAAACCCCGCCAATGCGGGGTTTCTTTAACCAATAAACAATTAACGTTTTGAGTATTGAGTTGCACGACGAGCTTTGTGCAAACCGACTTTCTTTCTTTCAACGCGACGTGAATCACGCGTCAGTAAACCACGAGCACGAAGCTTTCTACGCACAGAATCTGGACTTGGCTCTGCATCTTCTGCCAATCCCTTTTCGTCATAAGAAACCAATGCTCTTGCAATTCCTAAACGTACAGCACCTGCCTGACCAGAGATTCCACCACCAGTTACTGTGATATAA
The DNA here is from genome assembly GCF_900637685.1 of Legionella sainthelensi. Lineage (NCBI taxonomy): Bacteria > Pseudomonadati > Pseudomonadota > Gammaproteobacteria > Legionellales > Legionellaceae > Legionella > Legionella sainthelensi. Next base: position 341,446 of record NZ_LR134388.1, on the reverse strand, counting down.
ATATCAAATTTATCGACAAGGTCAACAGTTTCCAGAGGCTGCATTACAACCATGCAAGAAGTTTCACGGCAGAAATACTCTTGTAAAGTACGACCGTTGACTTTGATGTCGCCTTTACCTGGGCGTAAAAACACGCGAGCTGTTGAACTTTTTCTACGACCAGTGCCGTAGTATTGCTTCACTTCAGCCATAATACTTATTCCTCAATATCAAGTTGTTTGGGTTGCTGTGCAGCATGTGGATGCTCATTGCCAACATATACTTTCAGCTTACGGTACATTTCTCTTCCCAAAGGATTCTTTGGTAGCATACCTTTAACAGCTAATTCGATAATCCTCACTGGATTTCTTGCTTGTAATTTCTCAAAACTATCTGATTTTATTCCACCTGGATATCCAGTGTGACGATAGTACATCTTATCTGTAAATTTACGACCAGTTACAATAACTTTTTCAGCATTTGTAACGATAATGTAATCGCCAGTATCAACATGGGGAGTATACTCAGCTTTATGCTTGCCACGTAAACGACGAGCAATTTCAGTTGCTAAGCGACCCAAAACTTTATCGCTGGCATCAACCACTAACCAGTCACGTTTGACTTCATGGCTTTTGGCACTAAATGTCTTCATTAAATGAACTCCGAACCGCCTAAATTGGTAATCTTCTATCATGGACGGGCGATTTTAACCAAAACAGAATCATCCTACAAGTATAAAGGACAAAAATTTATAAACAATTATTAAAATCCGTGTAAATAGGACAACTTTCACACCGGATCAATTAACAACTGGCGAACAATACTACCAGAAATTAAATGTTTTTCTATGATTTCATCAATATCAGCAAAAGATGAATAAGTATACCATACACCTTCGGGATAAATCACGATACAAGGACCCGAACTGCAGCGACCAAGACAGCCTGTTTTACTGATGCGAACTTTTCCTGGACCATGCATTTCCAGTTCTAAAAGCCGGGACTTTATATAATCAAAGTACTCTTCTCCGCCAGAGTTGGCGCAACATTGTTTGCCTACAGCCTTTTTGTTGGTACATAAAAAAATATGTTTCGAGTAATAGTTCAATGAATTATTTTCCTATAGATTCAATTTTGCTTTTTAGCTTCAAACCTGGCTTAAAAGTCACAACTCTTCTAGCCACTACGGGAATTTCCTCTCCAGTCTTTGGGTTCCTACCTGGCCTTTGTGGTTTATCTCTCAGTGTAAAATTACCAAATCCAGATAATTTTACATGATGTCCATGCTCAAGAGCATGTCGTAATTCTTCAAAAAAATTTTCGACCAGCTCTTTTGATGCCGGTTTGGACAGTTTCAATTCATCACACAAGGTCTCTGCCATTATAGCTTTGCTCAATGCATTCACGATTACTCCCTCAATATGATTGAAAATTTATTTTCTAACGTATTGATTATAGCATCAATTAAAGAATTAATCTCGGTATCAACCAAAGTACGACTTTCGTCTTGAATAGTTAGAGAAATAGCCAAGCTTTTCTTGCCTACGGGAACACCTTCCCCAGTATATACATCAAAGACATCAAAAGACTTTAGCCAATTTTCTTGTACAGTAGCTCTTACTACTGATTCGATTTGCATGACCTCGATTTCATTATCGACTAAAAATGATAAATCCCTGCGAATTTGAGGATATTTTGAAATCGGTTTATAACGTGGCGATTCGTGTCCTATTAAGGCCTCTAAGTTGATTTCAAAAAGAAGAACATCATGATTTAAATCTAAGGCATCGGCTAAGCGAGGATGTAAAGTTCCTATCCAGCCCGAAAAAACACCATTTATATTGATTTGAGCACACTGTCCAGGATGCAATGCTTCATGAACGCTGGCAACGAACTCTACTTGCTTCAGTTTTAATGAGGCGAATAAAGATTGCAGATCTCCTTTTAAGTCAAAAAAATCATACACTCGCGTTGCTTCACTCCAATTAACACTCCCTTGTTCTCCCATCAACAAACCTGCAACACAAGGACGCTCTTTTAGCTTCTCTTGCTGAACATCAAAAACCACTCCAATTTCAAAAAATTTAACCTCATTTTGTTGGCGATGTACGTTATAAATCAGTGATGCAATTAAACCAGGCCACATTCCAGCACGCATTTGCGATAACTCTGAAGAGATAGGATTCAGAAGTTGCATAAATTCTTTATGAGGATAAAGCTCATGTTGTAATTCGGGGTCAACAAAACTGTAACTGATCGTTTCATGGTATCCTTTACTTGCAAACCAGCGAGCAAGTATCGTTGCTATTTCTTCATTGCCACATGTTTTCCCTGCCTGCACCAATGTATATGTAGGTTCAGCATGTAAATTATCATATCCATAAAGACGAATTATTTCCTCAACCAAGTCTTCATCTCGCTGAATATCAAAACGATGAGAAGGAATACTCACCTCTAGAAAATTAATTTGCTCTCGTATCACCGTGATGCCTAAACCATCAAGAAAACGCTTTATTTCCGGTAAAGAAATATTGAGTCCGGTTAGCTTTTTTACTTTTTCCGTGTTGAAGGAAAAATGCACTTTGCTCGGCAAATGTTCTTGACTAGAGGCTTCAATAATGGGACCTGCTTCGCCACCAACAAGTTCTAAAATTAATGCGGTAGCTCTTTCTAGAGCTTTTATTTGCAGGTTAGGATCGACACCACGCTCAAAACGTTGCGATGAATCACTAAATAAACCAAATTTTCGAGCCACTCCTGCAATGACTGTGGGATTAAAAAAAGCACTTTCTAAAAATACATCAATGGTATGGGCCTGCACAGAGCTTGCTTCGCCACCCATGATACCCGCCATAGCCAAAGGCTTATCTTGATCTGCAATCACTAATACTTTTTCATTCAAAGTTAATTTTTGCCCGTCAAGCAACTCTAATTGTTCTTGCTGATTACTGTAGCGTACGTTTATTTCGCCGTTGATCGCACTCAAATCAAAAGCATGCATAGGTTGCCCCAATTCAAGCATGACATAATTCATTACATCCACAACAGGATGAACGCATCTAATGCCACTTCGTCGTAAACGTTCACTCATCCATAAAGGCGTGCTTGCTTGAGTATTTATCTTGCGAATCACACGACCACAATAACGTGAGCATGCTTCAGGACTGTTCAACTGTATGGGAAAGATATCATCAATACTGGGAGTAATCGTAGAAATCTCTTTTTCTAATAAGGGGAGTTTGTTCAATACAGCAACTTCACGTGCAACACCTAACACACTAAAACAATCTGCACGATTAGGCGTTAAATCAATATCTAATATATGGTCATCAAGAGTCAGATACTCACGCAAGTCCATTCCAACAGGCGCATCACTTTCTAACTCCATAATCCCATCAGATTGTTCCGCCATTCCCAATTCACTAACAGAGCAGAGCATTCCTTGTGAAAGCTCTCCACGTAACTTTGATTCTTTAATATTAAAACCACCGGGCAAGCGCGCCCCAACCGTGGCTAGAGCGACTTTTAGTCCGGCTCTTACATTCGAAGCACCACAAACGATTTGTAACGGTTTTCCTGTGCTGCCATTTACTTCGCATAAAGTCAATTTATCTGCATTAGGATGAGGCTTGGTGCTAAGAACTTCAGCAACGATTACTTGAGAAAACTCTCCGGCTACAGGACTTACAGCATCCACTTCCAAACCAGCCATAGTGAGTTGACTCGCCAATTCTTGTTCAGTTAATGAGAAATTAACCCATTCACGTAACCACAATTTACTTAATTTCATCTAAAGTCCTTACTGCATGATTGATTTTACTCGAGATATTTCAATTCGCCCCACGAATGCGCGGTGATCGAAGCATATGAACAATCCCTATGCCTCAAAATTGACTTAAAAAAGACAGGTCATTTTCAAACATCATACGCAAGTCATCTATTCCATAATACAGCATGGCTAATCGATCCATTCCCATACCAAATGCCCATCCCTGATATTCATCGGGTGAGATATTTACTGCTTTTAGAACATTAGGATGGACCATACCGCACCCTAAAACTTCTAACCATCCAGTAAATTTACAGGAACGACAACCTTCACCGCTGCATTGGGTACATTCAATATCAACCTCAGCTGAAGGTTCTGTAAAGGGAAAATACGATGGTCTAAACCTCAATGCTAATTGGCGACCAAAAAAATCAGCAAAAAAATCTTGCAGCAGACCTTTTAAACTCGCTAAAGTGGCATGTTTGTCTACCAGAAGCCCTTCAACCTGATGAAACATCGGCGTATGAGTCAGATCCGAGTCACAACGATAAACTCGTCCTGGGGCGATTAACCGAAACGGTGGCTTGCGTTGCTCCATTGTACGAATTTGTACTGGGGAAGTATGCGTCCGCAAGAGGCGACCGTCGCCAAAATAAAAAGTATCATGCATAGCACGGGCCGGATGATGCCCTGGAATATTGAGTGCCTCAAAATTATAAAATTCAGTTTCAATTTCGGGTCCATCAACAATATCAAATCCCATACGACTAAAAAATTCATTAATTCGATGCTTTACTTGGGTTACTGGATGTAAAGAACCATTCTCCTTCTTACGACCAGGAAGTGTTACATCAATCCGCTCATCTGACAATTTTTCTGCAAGTTGTTTTTGCTTCAGCTCAAGCATCTTCGTTTCAATCAAAGCGCTGATTTCACGTTTTACTTGATTCACTAGCTGACCTACCTTAGGTTTTTCTTCAGCAGATAAATGAGCAAGACTTTTTAAAATTTCAGTGAGCTTTCCTTTTTTGCCCAAAAAATCAACGCGAATTAACTCTAGTCCAGAGACATCCTGAGCATTTTTAATCGCTTCAGCAGCCTGTTCTTGTATGGTGATGATATCCTGCATAGTTGTACCCACAAGTAAAAAGGAGGCCTCAGCCTCCTCAAATAGTTCATTTTGCTAACAGTACCTTTATTTATGTATTGTTCTTGGATTATAGCGACCAAAAACAGAACACATTACAAAGGCTATTTTGCTAATGCAGTCTTAGCTTGTTCCGCAATTGCAGCAAAAGCTACTTTGTCATGAACGGCCAGATCAGCCAATACTTTTCTATCCAATTCAATTGATGCTTTTTTCAATCCATCAATTAAGCGGCTGTATGATAAACCGCATTCACGAGCTTGTGCATTAATACGGGTGATCCATAAGGCACGAAATTGACGTTTTTTCTGACGTCTATCTCGGTATGCGTATTGACCTGCTTTAATTACTGCTTGTTTGGCCATGCGATAGGTTCGACTACGAGCACCGTAATAACCTTTTGCTTGATCCATAACCTTCTTGTGACGCGCTTTGGCGATCACACCACGTTTAACTCTTGGCATTTTTCATTTCCCCCTTAACTACCGTGCAACATACGTTCAGCCAAACGTGCATCGCATGGCTTTAAAGTTCCAGCTTCGACACGTAAATGTCTTTTTTGCTTGGTAGACTTTTTAGTGAGGATATGATTTCTATAAGCACCGCGACGTTTAATCGCGCCACTTGCTGTTTTACGGAAACGTTTTGACGCTCCGCGATGTGACTTCAACTTCGGCATAACAATATACTCCGCATTTACTCAGCTTTTAGTTTTTTTGGGCGATAATACCATCAGTAGCTGTCTTCCTTCACGTTTTGCATGCTGTTCCACAATTGCAAACTCAGCTGTATCCTGCTGAATACGCTCTAGAATTTTCATGCCCAGCTCTTGATGAGCCATCTCACGACCACGAAAACGCAGTGTAATTTTGACTTTATCACCATGATTTAGGAAACGGATCAGGTTGCGTAGCTTGACCTGATAATCTCCATCTTCCGTTGTTGGACGGAATTTTAATTCTTTAACCTGAATTTGCTTCTGCTTCTTTCTAGCTTCAGCTTGTTTTTTACTCAGCTCAAAGAGAAACTTGCCATAATCCATAATACGGCATACAGGAGGTTTAGCTGTTGGAGAAATTTCCACCAAGTCCAATCCACCTTCTTCCGCTGCGCGCAGGGCTTCACGTGTGGAAACAATCCCAGCCTGATTACCATCGACATCAATTAAGCGTACCTCAGGTACATTGATCTGTTCATTAATTCGTGCGCGATCACTTTCACGCTTAGTTGGTGCACTAATGGTTTAACCCCCCCTGCTCATTAATTATTAATTGACCCTTTATGCATAATTTCTTGCATCAAGGTATCACAAATTGTATCTATTGTCATCACACCCAAGTCTGCACCCTCTCGTGTACGTACAGCAACTTGGCCTGATTCAACTTCTTTATCCCCTATTACTAATAGATAGGGGACTTTTTGTAATGTATGCTCGCGAATTTTAAAACCAATTTTCTCATTTCTCAAGTCAAAGTTGGCACGAATTCCTTTTTTTTGCAAAATTTGTGTTACTTTTTCAGCATACTCGCTCTGTTTCTCAGTAATTGTCATGATGACTGCTTGTACAGGCGACAACCACAAGGGTAATTTCCCTGCATAATGTTCGATCAAAATCCCCATAAAGCGTTCAAATGACCCTAAGATAGCACGATGCAACATGACTGGAGTTTGTTTGCTACCATCTTCGGCAATATAAATAGCATCCAAACGCCCTGGCATCGAAAAATCAACTTGTATCGTGCCACATTGCCAAATTCTACCTAAGCAATCAGATAGAGAGCATTCAATTTTGGGTCCATAAAAAGCCCCCTCACCTGGCGCATCGATCCACTCTATATTTCTGTCTTTCATCGCTTGTTTTAAGGCCGCTTCGGCTTTATCCCACACTTCATCACTGCCTACTCTTTTTTCGGGTCGTAATGCCAAGCGATATTTAATCTCAGTGAATCCAAAATCAGTATATACTGACTGAACAAGCTCTAACATCATAGCTACTTCAGATTGAATTTGGTCTTCCGTACAGAAGATATGAGCATCATCTTGAACCATATTACGAACTCGCATCAATCCATGCAAGGATCCTGATGGTTCGCATCTGTGGCAATTACCAAACTCTGAAAATCTTAGAGGTAAATCTCTATAACTTTTTAATCCTTGATTAAATACTTGAACGTGGCAAGGACAATTCATTGGCTTCACCGCATAGTGACGATTTTCTGTCTCAGTAACAAACATCTCATCTCTAAAATTTGCCCAATGTCCTGACTTTTCCCAAAGCACACGATCTACCAGCTGTGGTGTTCTAATTTCTTGATAACCGAAATCAGCTAAGCGATCACGCATATAACGCTCTAGTTCTTGATAAATAGTCCATCCTTTGGGATGCCAAAAAACCATTCCAGGGGCAATATCTTGAAAGTGAAACAACTCAAGACTTTTACCCAACTTGCGATGATCGCGTTTTTCAGCCTCTTCGAGGCGGAACAAATAATCCGCCAGTGCCTTTTTATCCGCCCAAGCAGTACCATAAATACGCTGTAACATTTCATTATTGGAGTCACCACGCCAATAAGCTCCAGCTAATTTAGTCAATTTGAACGCTTTTAAAAAACCCGTTGCAGGGACATGAGGACCACGACAGAGATCTTCAAAATCACCTTGTTTGTATAACGAGAGCACTTCATCTTTAGGAATATCAGCAATAATCTTCGCCTTGTATTCTTCACCAATGCTCTTAAAATACTGGATTGCTTCATCACGCGGTAATTCTCTACGCGTCACTGGGTGATTCGCTTTTGCCAACTCAACCATTTTAGCTTCAATTAATTCCAAATCCTCGGGAGTAAAGGCTCTTTGAAAAGCAAAATCATAATAAAAACCATCTTCAACCACTGGACCAATAGTTACTTGAGCTGAAGGAAAAATACTTTTAACAGCTTGTGCTAATAAATGAGCGGTAGAGTGACGAATAACCTCAAGACCTTCTTCTTGTTTTTCAGTAAGAATCACTAATGCACAATCATTTTTAATCAGATAAGAAGTATCAACTAATCGGTTATCAACACGGCCAGCCAAAGCGGCCTTAGCAAGCCCAGGACTTATACTATGAGCGACATCATATACAGTTAACGGCGCTTCAAACTGTTTTACACTCCCATCAGGCAATTTAATGTTTGGCATGATTTTATCCGTAAGCATCTAAAAAAAAACCCTGCATGGCAGGGCTTAAAACTTTTAATGGATTTAGCTTCAGGCATCACTTGGTAGAAGTGACAGCTTCTGAAATACTAATTCAGTTGCATGGTAGGCACGAGTGGGATCGAACCACCGACCACCACCATGTCAAGGTGGTGCTCTACCACTGAGCTACGTGCCTATAAACTGACCTGCATCGCTATTGTCAGGAAGTATATAATAAGGTTACGTTACAAAGCAAATGATTTCAATGATTTGTTCCTCGTTTTGCTCAAGAAACAATCAGCTCGCGTCTGTATAAAGGAACTTGCAGTAAAAACTCACTCACATTATGCTTCACAACGTCTTTAAAACATTTATTGTAAGCGAACACTTTTCTTTGGCGCTCCGTGCTCGTTCCCGAACTCATAATCGCTTGCAGTGTTGCAAAATAGGTTTGATAGTTAAGCTGCTCGATATACGGTTTTAATTTTTCGATCCACTCATTAATGTCTTCACGCATTAATTTGATTTTGCCCTCTGTGTTCATCACTAACTCCGCATCTAAACCATAGCGAATGGCTCTCCACTTGTTTTCCCGAGATAGCCAGTAAGGAGGATAGGCTACTGACTCAAGCCAGCTTCCATTATCAGCAAACCAATGAGCAAGAGTATGTATCAAAGCAACTAGAGCCAAAGTTTCTGCAAGTGTCGCGGTGCCATCACAGACACGAATTTCCAATGTTCCAAAATTTGGGCTTGGCCTTAGATCCCACCATAAATCTTTGAGCGACTTTATAGAGCCACATGATTTTAGTGTTTTATATAAATGCTCAAAATCTTGCCATGAGCGAACATGGTAAGGTTGGCCAGCTGTAGGAAGGGCTTCGTACGTAGTCGGACGACATGAAGCAAGCCCCGTATCTATTCCTTGCCAAAATGGTGAACTTGAAGAAAGAGCTAACAGATGGGGAAGAAAATACATAAAAAAATTATTAAACCGTATGCATTCTTCGCCACTCGACATCCCTAAATGGACATGTAGACCATAGACACTCATGCGGCGTGTAAGCCATTGATTACGATCAATTAAATCTAAATAACGAGCAGTTGGCGAAATCTCCCAATCCGCATATTTAGAAAATGGGTGAGAGCCTGTTGTTGAGAGTAATATTCCAAGTTTTTTTGATACGTGTTGAAGTTCAAATAATGTTGCATAAAGATCATCTTCAACTTCCTGAACAATCTCACATTTGTTCGTGTTTACTTCAATAGTGCTTAAGTAAAATTCTGGCTTAACTTTTTCAATATGAGACATCGCTGCAAGAATGTCTTCTGCTCTGGAACTCAGATTGTAAGTTTCTGCATCGATGAGCTGCAGTTCAATTTCTACGCCTAAAGTGAGGACGCCCCCACTATTAAAACAAATTTCTTCTTGATGGTCTGGTTGAGCAATATCTTCAGCTAATTTGGATAAGGATTCGTTGAGTTGACTTCGCATAATTAATCCTTCTTTATATTATTAGTGGATGCCATTGGCAAGTCACGCTCTTCGATATTTTTGAGGAGCTCTATATAGTTAGATTGAATAGTCAGGTACAATAGATAATTCCTTGAATATTCATATCTATTGATATAATTCGTATACAAATTATTTAAGGATACTAACGGTTAATATACTTTTTTTCAACCTTCAATCTTTGAAAGACCTCCATGAATAATATTTTAAAAGACCCTAATGAAAAAAAGAACAGCATGAGATGCAATCGGAACAACGCTCCAAAAGTATCATTCTTGCTTTACGTAAGATCATGCAACAAATGGATTTTCATTCCAGAAGGTTAAATAAATGCTATGGTTTAACCGTACCGCAAATTGTATGCCTGTATGAAATTTATGAAAATGGAATAATGACCATCTCCACTCTTTCTAAAAGAGTATATTTGTCAATGAGCACTTTAGTAGGAGTAATCGATCGATTGGAGGAAAAGGAATTTGTCCTTCGCACGCGAGATATTAAAGATCGCCGCATTATCTATATTGATATAACTGTAAAAGGCAGAGAATTTGTAGGAGCAGCCCCATACCTTCTCCACAATAGATTAAATGAAAACCTGCAAGCTTTAGACGAAAATGAGCAGATAACTCTTGCTAACTCCATTAATTTACTAGTGAGCTTATTAAAAGATATATAATAAAAAATTTATTCCCTCTACTCCAATGAATCTCTTTCTTTAAATCGATATATTTGAACCATATCATTTTAAACTCCCTCACCACCACCCATTTCAGAGAAAGGCCCGAGTGAAGGAACTCACTCAGGCACTTAGTGCAAGGTTAAGTGCTATGTTTCTACCACTTTCTCTTTTATTTGGACTTTATATGTGCACTTGTTCCATCATGCGTCACATATTTTCTTTGGACAGTGTGGAAACCATTTCATAGGTTTCAGGCGCACATTATAGTGATTTAGCCATCTTTGTCAACTTTTAATTTCTAAAAGAAATCAAAAGTTTCCAAATATTCTTTTTGTTTGCGAATAAATTTCATTTTGTTATACTATTGCTATTCTAAATTTATGGCCCCGCAAACCTATGGAAAAAAACCACCTAGCGAAACAATTCGCTGATCGTTTACGTGATGCCATGATTACAGCTGGGTACAACTCCCAACGATCTACCTCTGGAGTATGTATCCATAAACTTTCTGAAATTACAGGTTATTCACTACAAATATGTCGTAAGTATCTTCGTGGAGAAGCCATTCCTGAACCGATAAAACTAATAGACATTGCCGCAAAACTTCAAGTTTCTCCTGGTTGGTTATTATTTGGTGATCCTCTTCATGATCAAGAGATCTCGCAAGATAAAATTTCTATTAACAAAACTTTGCTTCACTATATCATCGCAAAATCATCGTATCTCTATAACAGTTCTTTATCAGAACCTGAAATATCTCGTTTTTTACTGGAACTAATTAATGATGTCAGCCTAATTAATGCCGATGAAAATCAATCTAAAAAAATTATTGATTTAGCGTTAGCCTCGGTAAAACATTTTTCTAAGCTTTAATATTTCTCCATTTGGCCCAATAGTGCTATTATTGCATTTTAAAAAAACACTAAATTCAAATGTTACTTCATTATTTATTTATCATAGGTATTTGCGTTGAAGCAATTACGGGAGCATTAGCTGCAGGACGAAAAAAAATGGATTTTTTTGGCGTTATGCTTATTGCAAGTATTGCTGCATTGGGCGGCGGAACGGTACGAGATACACTATTTAACACCTACCCCTTAACTTGGGTTATCCATCCTGAGTACCTCATATATACCTCTTTATGTGCTTTTCTAACTATATTTATTGCCCATTCCCTAATTCGGATTATTAAAATCTTTTTAATACTTGATGCATTAGGCTTATCTACTTTTGTCATTATTGGCACTCAAAAAGCGCTTCATCACGGGTTATCACCCAGTATTGCCATTATTAGTGGCATGATAACAGGGATCTGTGGGGGGATGTTACGCGATATTTTATGTAATGATATTCCCTTAGTATTGAGAAAAGAGCTTTATGCAGTAATTGCACTCGCTGGCGCATTACTTTTTATCACGCTTGAATATTTTAATATCCCGGAAAATATTAATGTAATTATCACATTTGCCAGTATTTTTACCGCGCGCCTATTAGCGATTTTCTTTCATATTGAAATACCTGTTTTCGATTATTCAGAGAGCATCAAAAAGCGCAAACGAAAATCATGATTTGGTAGCAAAGTAAATTTCAGGCCTCGGTCTTACGGACCGTCACCTAGGTTTTGTTGGCACAATTACGAATAGCTCATGAAGATTACTCGAATGGTAGGAATCGAGTTTAGGTGGTGAAAAAATTTTTCCAAGCAAGCACTGCATACATCACAAGATGAGCATGATTAGGGGGATTTTCTCTCAAGATGGGTCAATACACGGTCGATTCCTGATTGGTGACTGGGCACTTACCCAATGATACATTGTTACCGTATAAATGCCGTGCATCCTTGCTTACGTTTGAGATAAAGCGCAACAAACGTTACTTATACCTCTTTCACATCGACAATACTTATTTCTTCCGCAGGTACATCTGCATGCCCCATATGCTGCCCTGTTTTTACTTTGGCAATAGCGTCCACAACATCCATACCTTCAACTACTTCACCAAAAACACAATAGCCAAATCCTTGCATGTGATCACCACTGTAATTTAAAAATGGATTATCAACAACATTAATAAAAAATTGAGCTGTTGCCGAATGGGGATCCATGGTTCGAGCCATCGCAATAGAACCTCTCTTATTGGGTTTCGCATTTTTTGCTTCATTTTTGATAGGCTCTTGGGTTGCCTTTTGTTTCATATCTGAATCAAGCCCACCACCTTGAATCATAAACCCCGCAATAACACGATGAAAGATTGTGTTATTATAAAAGCCACTACGTACATAATTAAGAAAGTTCTCTGCTGTTGCCGGAGTATTCTCTGTATCTAACTGGATATGAATATCACCTTTAGATGTACTAATTACAATCATTATCGCTCCTGTTATTTTTAAGTTAATGCAAAATAGCATGTATTTAGGAATATAAAAATTTACAGTACTTTTATATCTCACCTGATCTTGAGAATGTTAACTTAGCTGCTTGAAATAACATTCGTTAACGCTACAAAAGGCATAGCTATATCGCACTCTCATTAATTATCAAATCACGCATTTTATCACAAACATCATGCATGACATGAACATTATGAATACTTGCTAATGCCGTAAATAAATTCGTTTTTTGCTTCGAAAGTTGATGCAAATAAGCACGTGAGTAATGGCGACATGTATAACAGGTACATTGTGCCATGATTGGCGACATATCATCAGCGAAGCATGCTTTTTTTATTTGAATTCGCTCGTTTTCATATTCACTGACAAAGCGCATCCAGTTACCTTCGCGCACAAGCTCCCCACAATACAAAGAACCATGGCGCGCATTACGAGTTGGCGCCACGCAATCAAACATATCGATTCCTTCTGCCACCACCTCTAAAAGATCCTGGGGGGACATTCCTACTCCCATGGTATAACGGGGCTTATTTTCAGGTAAGTAATCACGAACCCAGCGAATGACCTCCACTGTAGTAGCCATATTAAATCCTATAGTTTCGCCACCTATAGCAATACCTTCTGGATTCATTGAAGATACAAAATCGGCACTTTCACGGCGCAGATCTTTAAAAGTCCCACCTTGGATTATGCCAAAGAGGGCTTGCTCATACCCATATCGTGAATGGGGATATTGACGATGATAATCCATTGATTGTTTTAACCAGCGATGCGTACGCGTCATGATTTGACTCACTTCATCCCTGGTACAACTGTCTGGAGTACATTGGTCAAATGCCATAATTATATCTGCACCAATAATTTTCTGAGTCTCTAAGGACATTTCTGGAGTCATGTGAATCAAGCCCTGACTGCCAGGCAATTTAAAATGCGCCCCCTCTTCATCAATAGTACAAATTTCATTATTCTTGGATAAACTAAAAACCTGGAAACCACCACTATCGGTTAACATAGGGCCATGCCATCCCATAAAAGGATGCATCCCTCCTGCTTGTTCAATAACTTTCATTCCTGGAGCACATAACATATGATAAGTATTACCCCCTAAAATGATTTGGCTATGTGCCTCACGCAATTCAATCGGGGTCATATTGTTGACTCCCGCTCGCGTACCTACTGGCATAAAAACTGGAGTCATAAATTCACCATGAGCGGTAACAACCCGCGTCACGCGTGCCTGAGTAGCTGAGTGTTTGTGTAACACCTGGCAGGAGAAAGTTTTCATTTGATAAAAATAACTCAAAATATGCGATCATATCTAAGTCAAACTTAGATTACCAGCGTGAGGCATATTAAAAATTATGCAATTTATGATATCATGCGCAAAATTGATGAAAGCACGGCCTTATTCATCTACATTTGTAACCATTCACCACAGCTTCAAAGCATAGAAAAAATCTGCTTAGATACAGGCTACAGTGATGAAGTTACCCAAATTCTAATAAGGATTCCAATATGCCCGGCTCAAACTCTAATTTATTTATGATTGATCTTGAAGGCACTGAGCTTTCTGATATTGAACGAAAAATTTTGAAACACCCTAATGTGGGAGCAGTCATTCTTTTCACCCGTAACTTCGCTAATCCAGAGCAATTAGAAAAACTCACTTCGGAAATTCACGCAATTAATCCACATATTTTTATTGCTACCGATCATGAAGGTGGATTTATCCAGCGATTTTTACGCCACGGATTTCGCTCTTTACCCGCCGCTCGTGTGTATGGTGATGTATATGACCTATCTCCAGAAGCAGGGATTAAACTTGCAAAACAGTATGGGGAGCTCATGGCCAAGGACTTATTGACTTGTGGTGTTGATTTAAGCCTAGCACCCGTTCTTGATTTACACGACATAAGTCCTATTGTTGCACGCTTAGATCGCGCGTTTCATCAGGATCCTGATGCAGTTGTAGCCCTAGCAAACGCGTTTATTGAGGGAATGAATAATGTAGGAATGCCTGCTGTAGGCAAGCACTTTCCAGGACATGGGAGGATCAGTTCCGACTCACATACCACCATGCCAGTCTCTCTTACAACTTTTGATGAATTGAAAATTAAGGATTTAAAACCTTTTATTGAATTAATAAAAAGAGAGCGCTTAAGCGCGATCATGCCAGCTCATGTGACATATAAGGCGGTAGATGCCAATAAACCAGCTGGCTTTTCATCAATTTGGTTGCAAGAAATTTTACGCCATGACCTAGGATTTACTGGTTTGATTTTAAGCGACTGCTTGAGTATGACAGGCGCAGATATAGGTAATTTAATGACACGGGCTGAAGAAGCGCTTAATGCAGGTTGTGATATGTTGATTGTCTGCCATCAACCACGACATATATTATTGGAATTATTGCAAACCCTAACACTTCCTCAGTCGGAGGAATCTGCTGCTCGTATTTCACATTTCAAAAATCAAATGCTGCGATTTTCTCATTC
The DNA here is from genome assembly GCF_900637685.1 of Legionella sainthelensi. Classification (NCBI taxonomy): domain Bacteria; kingdom Pseudomonadati; phylum Pseudomonadota; class Gammaproteobacteria; order Legionellales; family Legionellaceae; genus Legionella; species Legionella sainthelensi. The sequence goes on along the minus strand of NZ_LR134388.1, from coordinate 326,296 downwards.
TGAAAAAAATCAAGTGGTACCTTATCTATCGCACACGTTACTCGGGCAGCAGGAACATCTTGCAGATTGCACGAGTCAAAATTTGCAGTTTAATACTTCAAAAACAATTTAGTGCTTGTCTTGTAAAAGCACGAGCACATTCATTTAACGTGTTTGCCTGAAGAAGCTTAATGCTCGACATCAAGTAACGTTGCAAAACCCAATAAAAAATTACTCGTGATAAATACCTTATAGCTTAGAAATTTTCATGGAGAGCGCTTTTTCGTGTATGCCAAAACAAAAAGCATCCCATCAATGCTATAAATACAAAATACAGTGCACTCCAACCAGGCATTGAAATTCCTAACAACCGCCAATTGACCTCAGCACAGTCACCTGTTCCTAAAAACAGAGTTTTAACCACTGTCTGCCAAGGAAAATAACGAATTAAAACATCTAAGCCCGGCATACACGCAGGTGCCTTTCCCACCGGTAAAGACTGCAGCCATAATTGGCGTAACGAAAAATATAAGCCCGCACATGCGATGATGATTTGCAAGACACAAATAATATGAGCCTTTTTTAACGTGTAAAAACTTACGCCCAGAATCGCCAATAATAAAAAAACACAAATACGCTGCATCATGCATAATGGACAAGGCATCAATCCAACAACATATTCAAAATAGAAAGAGGCGAATAGTACAAATGCGGTCAATGCTGCATTGAATGTTTGAAATTTGCGATAAGTATTTTTTCTCATGATTTTGGCAACATATAGGATATGGCAGCTTTAAGATCATCTTCATTACATTTAATACAAGTGCCTTTTGCTGGCATAGCATTTAAACCTTTAAGTGAAGATGCAACTAAGTCATCCAACGTTCTCCCTGTCAATCTGGGCTTCCAATCTTGTTCATTTCTAAATCTAGGTGCTCCCGCCAGGCCATCCTTATGACAGACAACGCAGTATCGTTCATATATTTCTTGTCCAGGTTCTTCATCCCGCGTAGTTTTATTTTTTGATTTGACTTCATTTTGTACAGATACTTGGCCTATAGGTTGAATTCTTAATTGAATTTCCTGTTGCTGCGTTTCATTACTAGCATACAACATCAATGAAAAACAATACAATGAAATCAAAAATCGTAACCTCATGCCCCTACACCATCATGATAATAAGCAATGATAATACAGAGAAGTGATTTTTTTTTCCAGCCAATGAAATTAAAAGAATAGAAAAAATCATTCGGCATAAATGCATGAAATGTATTTATGCCGAATGCGCCTGACCTAAACCAGAACCATAATAGTGTGATCGCGTAAATCGATTTCACCATGGTCTACATCATCAACATCCATAATCTTCAGATCCATTGTTTCCAAATTCACATTCTTATCTCCTCTTTTGGCTCTGCTAAAAAAGCCACAATTAACAGAACCTGGTAAGCCAATAGTTGGTTTGTGTTCTGTTATAGCTCGTTCAAGCTCAAGCATTAATTTCAGACCGGTATGAGGATAAGGCTGGTAGAGATCTTCTGGGCGTAGTTCTTCCGAACCAACTGACAGTGGATTTTCATTCACGTTTTCTTCAATGTGTGGCGTATCAAGACCAGCAAAAATTTTGGTCGTATATTCTCCAATGGATTTTGCTTTTACCAAGGTGCAATTCATTTCTCTCATCTTCCAGGAGAGCTCATCAAACTGGAGTAAATCTAAACACTCACTTTTTACGACATCAATTTCTGAAAGCATATCGACAATTCTCTGATTTTGGAAAGGAGATAACTTCAGAACCAATTGATTTTCTAATAATGTCGACTCGACAAAATTCACTAAAGGTTTTGAGTTTTTATCTTGATGAAACTGCTTGGCAATAGGGCCGCCATGATCAACTATCAGTTCTTCGTATTCTCTTACAAGCTTGGTGTACTCCGATATACTTTGTGGGAGATAGACCTTTTTCATATAATCATAATAAGGTTTTGACCAGGAAAAAGATTCTGATTGCATACGATTCAGCATCTTATTATGTTCCAAATCCAACTGACGCAAACCATCCTGAATTCTATTATGCTCACTGACTGAATTATCGTAAGCATCTTTAGTGTATATTTGAACAGGAAGAATTGATGATAATACTGGAATCAAAGGGGTTTTTAATTTTTCTTTTAAATCCATGTGTGCTTTATAAGTAGTTGATAAATTGAACAGTCGAGTCAATTCCACTTCACGTGCGTCCCAAATCAAGCGGCTCTCAGAGCTTAATTTTTTCTGATCAATGGAACTGGGAAGATTATTAGCTATCAACCCGGTATAAATCGCACCAGCATCAAATAAATCGCCTTTAAGATAGCAAAAATTCATTAATTGAATGTACATGTCATAATAAAAAACCCGTAGCGTAGGATCTTCTTGCTGCATGACCGAGAAATTAATCAGGGCGGAGAGATTGTTAAAATAATGGGTCATCTTATCGAGATTTTGGAATTTTTTCCGTGAATCCCCAGGCTTATTTTCTTTGTGATAAATAATTTCTTCTGGAGAAATTTTTGTAAATAACAAGCGTGAATGATCCCTAATGGATTCACTTAAATTGTCTAAAAACTGCTGAACTTGTGATGTGATTTCAGTTCTGTCTTTTTTATTATGTTTATATATTTGATCGAAAAAATTATTAAGCTCATTTTCCATCTCTTGATACACATGACCATCTAAAATTTTTGGCATATTGATTTCTCTATAGAGTTTATAACTATACAATTAATGACAACAAATGACTTTTATCTTTCAAAAAGCGAAAATATTGTACTTATGGATTTTAATTAGATCAATGAGCAGATAAACTATTTTTACGAGGATAATTCGAAAATTTTTTTCAATAAGATGAAATTTATGTCATCAGCGACACTTGCAGCAATTGATTACTCTTAAAAATTCGACAACCCTTCGAAATGTAGGTTATATTTCTATGGGGATTATTGATTATTAATGGATGATACAAAAGGAAATGGACATGACAAAAAATGGTATGAACATGCCAAATACCCTCAGGCATAACTGGGGTTGGCTCCTAGGATTAGGTATATTGCTTGTTTTTCTAGGTTTTATTGGGTTAAGTATGGTGATTGGTTTAACCCTTGTAAGTATGTATTTTTTTGCCGCACTGTTAATTGTTTCTGCATTATCTCACTTTATAGATATTTTTAAACACCAAGATTGGCAGGGAATCTTCTGGCAAGCAATAATCGCATTTTTATACCTAATTGGTGCAGTGATTGTTTTTTATGATCCTTTTTTAGCCTCCACGCTCATTACCGCCTTATTAGCCATAGTCCTTATTATTATTGGCATCACACGAATCGTTTTAGCACTCTCGTTAAAAAGCACGCAAGGATGGGGTTGGTTGTTGTTCGCAGGGATTACAGCCATTATCCTTGGGCTATTAATCCTCATTCAATGGCCAATTAGTGGTCTCTGGGTTATAGGAATGTTTATTGCTATTGATATGATAATTAACGGCTGGACCTATATTTTTATAGCCCTTGGAGTACGTGCATCCTTATCATGAAAAGAGTATGATACTGCATTCGACCTGAATGCAGTATTAAAATGAATTCAAGAATAATACGTATAGCGACACGTCAAAGCCCACTCGCTTTATGGCAAGCAAATTATGTACGACAACTTTTATTAAACAAATGGCCAAAACTCAATATTGAATTATTGCCTATGACCACATCTGGAGATAAATTTCTCAAAGATAAGCTTTTGGCTGTTGGAGGAAAAGGCTTATTTGTCAAAGAATTAGAAGAAGCATTACTGGATCAAAGAGCAGATTTTGCCGTACATTCATCAAAAGACATGCCTGCAGAATTTCCCCACGGGTTGTGTCTGGCTGCAATTTGCAAAAGAGATAACCCTTTTGATGCCCTTGTCAGCCATCATTTCACCAGCCTACAGACACTACCTGAGCGCGCCATCATTGGTACAGCAAGCCTTAGAAGGCAATCACAACTATTAGCTTATAGGTCTGATTTAGGTGTGAAACCTTTGCGAGGCAATATCAACACACGACTCGAAAAGCTTCGGTCTGGAGAATATCAAGCGATCATCCTTGCTGCTTCTGGTCTTGAGCGCATGGGGTTCACTCATGTGATTACAGAGCAATTATCCCCAGAAATTATGTTACCTGCATGTGGGCAGGGGGCCTTAGCCATCGAATGCAGAGCAGATGATCAGGAAACCCTGGCGCTTGTTGCTGAATTAAATGATCCTATCTCATCGCTTTGTGTACACACAGAACGTCAAGTTAATGCCCAGTTAGGAGGAAATTGTCATATTCCATTAGCAGTTTTCTGCACGCCTATTGAAAAGAATCAACTTTTGCTGCAAGCAAAAATTCTAACAATTGATGGCTCTAAAACTATCGCAGACACCCAAATGGGATCTTTAGAACAGGCAGCAAATATGGCTGCTCGCTGTTCCCAATCCTTAATGGCACAAGGAGCAGCCCGTCTTCTTGCATCGGTTACACAATGAAGCGATCGCTAAAGGGTTTGCGCATTTTAAATACTCGGCCTCAAGCGCAAGCACATAAGCTCACCCAAAGTATCCGTGCTTCAGGAGGTATAGTTATTGAGCTCCCTGCCTTAGAAATTCAAGCATCAAATCGAGACTGGGTTTATTTGCTACCAGACTTAAACAACGTGACTCATGCTATTTTTATTAGCGCAAATGCGGTTCATTATTGTTTTACTCAATTAAAACAAATGGAAATAAACTGGCCTACTTCAATCCAGGTAATCGCCATTGGCCAGGGAACCGCAGCTTCGCTGCAACAATTTAACATCCTAGTGAGTGCTATCCCCGAATTTCCTAATAGTGAACATTTATTATCATTAGAGACGTTGCAACACCTTGAAAAGCAAAACGTGCTACTATTTAAAGGAAGCGAAGGCAGAACACTTATTGAAGAACAACTGATGCAAAAAGGAGCAAATCTAGTTATTCTAAAGGTATATCAAAGAGTTATGCCAAGACTAAGCCCTATATTCGTTCAATCGATATGGCGTGATGACTTAGTGGACATTATACTGTTAACAAGCGAACAGTCTCTGCTTAACCTTTTTAAACTATTTAATAAAGAGGCCCACGATTGGCTAAAAAATAAAACATGGCTAGTTATTAGTGAGCGTATCGCTCAAATTGCCTCTTCATTAGGAATACATAAGATTAATATAAGTCACCCTAATCAGGTGCTAAATACACTGCTTGACTACGTAAACAAGGATTAACTATGGCCAGTAGCAATGAAGAACAGATGCAAAAAATAAAAAAAACATCCAGTATGGAACAAAATAAACAGCCAAAGTCTCCCAACAATAATACTTTTGCTTCGAAAAAAAATTTCATCATACTTGCTGTAGCAATCATCATTGCCTTAGGAGCTTTAGCTCTTGCGACATATACGCTTTTTTTAAATAACCAATTGCAGAATCAATGGACTAATACAAGCACTAATCTTTCTGAAGAATTAAAACAATTAGAACAAAAACAAAATAAAATTCAAGAAATAACTGATGCAAAAACAAAAAATACTGAAGAAATTCAAACCCAGTTCCAAACACAGTTTGATGCACTAAGCAAACAATTACAAAATGCGATGAGTCAAAGATTTTATCAAAATCAAGATTGGCTTTTTCTTAAGGCTCGCTATTATCTTGAGTTAGCGCAAATTAATGCCCATTGGAGTAATAGCTCTGATGCAACAGTTGCACTATTGGAACAAGCCGATCAGTTATTAAAGCAATTTAACGAACCGAAGATCTTTGCGATAAGACAAGCAATAGCGAAAGACATAGCACAGATTCAAGCAATTCCTGCTGTAGATGTCGCCGGCTTACTCAGTCAATTAGATGCAGCCCAAAACAGCATTAATAATCTCAGCATTCCTTTGCCTGAAAACGAAAGCAAATCCACATTGGATCAATCACAAACATCATCCAATAACTCCTCCGCCTGGAGCACGCATTTACAAGAAAGCATGAATATTTTAGGTAAATTGGTGGTAATACGTCGTCATGATCAAGAGGTCAAACCACTTTTATCTCCTTTACTAGAGGCTGCACTTAAAGAAAATCTACGCCTCAACCTTCAAGAGGCTCAATGGGCTGTTCTTAATCATGACACGTTTGTTTATCAGCTTGTCCTTAAACAAGCAATTAACACGCTTAAAACAAATTTTAATGAAAACACACAAAATACAGCCTCCCTCATCAAAAAATTAACCGAATTACAGCAAATCAGTATTACTCAAAAAAGGCCTCCCGTGAGCTTAGCACTTCCCATGCTCAACGAGTTGATTGAAAGTAAAAAAGAAACAGCAACACCATCCACGAATAATGAACAAGGAGGGAGTCAGCCATGATGCGTGTTTTTTTTGCCTTCTTAATCTTGTTGGCCGCAGTAATTCTAGGCATTCAACTTAATAAAGATCCTGGTTATGTCTTAATTGCAATAAACCATTGGACCATAGAAACTACAGTTTGGGTTGCTATTTTCACCCTAATTGTTTTATTTATGATCCTTTATCTGGTTTTACGTATATGCCAGAAAATTACTCATACTCCCAGCAAATTAACTCGGTGGCATGCAAAAAAACGATTTAAAAAAGCACAAGCAATTACTCGAAAAGGCTTAATTGAATATAGCGAAGGTAATTGGCTAAAAGCAAAAAATCATTTAATCCAAGCGTTACCCAATTCAGATACTCCTTTACTTAATTATTTAACCGCGGCACGAGCAGCTCAAAATATGGGTGATAATCAATTACGTGATAATTTCTTACGAGAAGCACAGCAGTCCATGCCCGAAGCCAAAATTGCCGTTGAATTAACCCAAGCAGAATTGCAATTATCGAATCATCAATGGGAGCAAGCATTGGCAACATTAAAGCATTTACATGCCATAGCACCACGTCACTCCTATGTGTTAATGCTCATGATGCGACTCTATCAAGAAGTAAAGGATTGGCCTCAGCTCATCGCCCTTTTGCCAAATCTAAAAAAGTATAAAGTCATTAATCAACAACAGTTTGAGCTAATACAACAAGATGCTTATTTGCAAAGACTTGTTGATCTTGCGAAACAGAATAAATCCAGTGCTGTAAATTCTTTTTTTCAGAGTATCCCCAAAACTTTGGTGCATAATCCCGAAATTATTGCAGCATATACGCGTTTTCTATTAAAAAATAATGAATTCACCTCAGCAAAAAATCTATTATGCCACACACTACGTAAGGGCTTTAATTCACAGCTGATTGAGCTTTACGCCATGTTGCCTGCCGATGAACATCAACTGACTTTTGCAGAATCCCTATTGAAAAGAAATCCCAACTCAGCAGCTCTTTATTTATGTCTAGGCCAGCTGTGCATTAAGCTCCAACTTTGGGGAAAAGCAAAATATTACCTTGAAAAATCCAATGAGATAGAGCCTACCGCTTTAGCCTACGAGGCCAAAGGAAAGCTGCATGAAAAACTTGGAGAGGAAGCTCTTGCTTGCAATAGTTACAAGAAAGGCATAGAACTTATCACTAACAAAGTTGGTTGATTATTATGCCAGTATATCACGCATTCTCATCTATCATAGGAATATCACTTCGAACCATTTTTGAGGCTAGAGTTCTACGCGTAGGATTTACTGTTGCCGTGCGAATTGGTGTTTTATCATCCTGCTCTAAGTTAGGTCCTCCATCTATTGATTACCCTATTCCATTAAACACTCGTCCCAGAATATTAGGAGAATAAGTTACTTTCATCGGATAGCCAAGAAAGGTAACAGAAGCAGCTGTGGATGGCCCTTTCGTCCCCCCATACACTTGCAAAGCCACGATTTCTTTTTCTAAATGGGTGATCTGAGAAAGCAATAAACCTTTTGAGTATGAACCAAAGCTAAATCATCAAGCCGCGGCACTGAAATTGCAGCTGCCGCTGGCATCGAAGGAACAATAATTTTAAGAATGTCTCCAGTAATTTCATGAACATTTTTATAATGCACATTACTCATTGCATTTCTCTCGCTATTGTATTGAAGCGTCTCTAATAGTGCAGCATTATAGGTAAATTACCCATTACAAATAGTATGGGCTATTTTAGATTTATTTTTATTCTTTATTGTTAATTTTTAAACATATCTTGTTTCATGCTCTATACTAAGACAAGATTAAGGAATTATGAAAATGGATAGTACATTACTTGCAGGAAAAAAAGCCTTAATATTTGGGATTGCCAATGACAGCTCTATTGCTTTCGGTTGTGCCCGAGTATTGAAAAGGGTGGGCGCTGAGCTCGCAATCACTTATTTAAATGAAAAAGCAAAGCCTTTCGTCGATAAAATCGCAAACGATCTTAATCCTTCCATTTATTGTGAATGTGATGTCACCAAAGACGATGATTTAGACAATTTATTTTCGGCAATCGACAAAAAATGGGGAAAAATTGATATAGTCATTCATTCCATTGCTTATGCGCCAAAACAGGATTTACAAAAGCCTGTATATGAGAGTTCTAAAGAAGGATTTCTCATGGCCATGGATATTTCTTGCCACTCTTTTATTCGCATCGCCAACCGTGCCAAACCGCTCATGAACAATGGGGGTTCATTATTTGCTATGTCATTCTATGGCGCTGAAAAAGTAGTTGAAAATTATAATCTGATGGGGCCAGTCAAGGCAGCATTGGAGGCTTCTGTGCGTTACATGGCTGTAGAACTAGGTCCGCATCAAATTCGAGTAATCGCTCTTTCTCCCGGACCACTCAAAACACGCGCAGCTTCAGGGCTTGAAAAGTTTGATCATTTAATCCAGCATACAAAAGAAAAATCCCCACTTAAATCGTTGGTTGCTATCGATGATGTCGGTGCAATGGTTGCGTTTCTTGCCAGCAACTATGCAAAAAACATTACCGGCGATGTCATCTATATTGATAGCGGATATCATATTATTGGTTAATTTTTTTATGGTTCATTTTTGAACTAATGCGATACAAAATGCTGTAAAGCACTGGTACTAAAAACATAGTAAGAATAGTCCCTACAGTTAATCCAAACATAATGGTCACCGCCAGATAAACCCAAAAAACATCTTGCAATAATGGAATTACGCCAAGTATTGTAGTCACCGCAGCATTAACGACAGGTGCTAAACGATTTAATCCAGCAGAAATAACTGCATCATTAGGTTTCATGCCACTGGCAATATTTAAATTGACTTGATCCAATAACACTACTGAATTTTTAATCATCATACCGGACAAACTCATCGCTCCTAACAAAGCAATAAAACCAAAAGGAACTCCAGTAAGGAGCAAACCTAAAGTTATGCCAATCATCGCAAAAGGAATTACTGCAATAATGATAAGAGGCGGACGATAAGCATTAAATAGCATCACAATAATCAATAACATAATAATCACTACGGGAAAAAGCCCCGGTATCAATGCATCCGCAGATTCTTTGCTGCTCTTATACTCCCCATCCCAAGTAATGTATATCCAGAAGGTAATTTAATCTTCTCAAACTGAGGCAAAATACTATCACGTAACGTGTTTGCAGTAACTTGATAGGGTGAGCATTGTATTGTAATCGCTCTTTTGCGATCCCAACGCCAAATAATTGGATCTGTCCTGACAACCTTAATATCTTTTACTATTTGAGAATCTGGGATTGCCTTAGCTCTCCATTATGAATTAACTTGCAGTAAGGGCAAATCAACAGCCGCTGTGTTCTTCTCATTGATTGGTTGACGCAGGTTGATAGGAATCAGATTATCTTGCTCACGAAAAAGTCCCACAGTAATCCCATCACTAGCCCTTAGGAAAGATTGTACTAAATCAAGCCGCAAAATTCCCACCCATCTCGCTCGGTCTTGTTGATAGTCAGGGACAATTTGTAATATCGATTCCCGCCAGTCCGTTCGCACATCAATTGCATGGGGATTTGCTCTTAGAATTGCTACCGCTTGATCAGCAAGGCTTCTTAGAACAGTTACTTGCATTTGCTGGCCCACTAAATCGAGCAGCAATTTTCCAGTTATTAAAAGCACCAACGGCATATTTTCATGTATTGAGGATAATTTGTCTCATTCCATGTCGGTAATGTAGCAACTAAACGATCAACATCATGCAAACTTCTCATATTTACAATGAGCTGTGCATAAGAAGAATAAAGTATTTATATGCTTTTCAACATAGTTCAAAAACGATTTGATTTATAAGTGCTAAATTCTCTTTAGGGTCAGTTCTGCGCTGAATCTTTCTTGCATGAGGCCAGCCCCCTAAAGGAACAAGTTGGATTAAACAAGCCCTATTTTTGTGCGGATTTCGTTATAAAAAACCAGGATTATGACATGCATCACTACAGTCTGTTGCCGTGCGCTCTACCTGAATCGTCACATGTTGAATATTAAACTGGTGACGTAATTGTTTCACCCACTCAGCCCTTGATGAGTCAGAAAGTGGTTCATCAGGCATATGCAAATGAACAGACATCGCATTTTCCTGGGTACTAATCGCCCATATGTGTAAGTCATGAAAATCGTTCACTCCAGGTTTATTTAACAAGAATTCACTAACCTCGGTCCACGAAATATGCTCAGGAACACCATCAATAATTAATCTGAAGCTGCTTGTAAATAAAGACCAAGTTCCTTTAAGTATTATAATTGCGATGAGTAAACCCACTACAGGATCTATCCAAAGCCAACCAGTCCAATAGAGTAATGCGGCCGATAGTACAACACCTACTGAAACCAAAGCATCATAGAGCAAATGAAGATAAGCGCCTCTAATATTTAAATCTGAAGAACCACGTATAAATAATAATGCCGTAGTCGCATTAATCACAATACCAACAGCAGCAACGAGCATGACCGATACCGCCTGAACCTCTGTGGGAGAAAATAACTTGTATACTGCTTCTGTAGCAATAATGCCGCATGTAAAGACTAACAAAATTCCATTTGCCAAAGCAGAGAGTATCGATGTCTTTTTTAATCCATAAGTTGCTTTCATAGTGGGAGCACGCTTCATCAGAACAGTAGCAACCCATGCCAGCATCAGACCTAATACATCACCTAAATTATGGAAAGCATCTGCAAGCAAACTGGTTGAGTTAGCTACATAGGCAAAAACAATTTGCAGCACAACGAACAAACCATTGGCAATGATGGAAATAATAAACGCTTTATTATAAGTTACTACGTCTTTGTTATTCCCATGATGATGGTGATGATGATGCGATTCACTATGTGCGTGTATGCTCATGATGTGCCTTCATTATTTAAACTTTCAGAATAATAATTGATACCAATTTTAATTCGGTTGCGTTCCTTTTGTTTACGCCATGCATTTGTATCACGTAAAGAATAAACACAGCCACAGTACTCTTGCTTATAAAATTCTTCACGCTTAGCAATTTCATACATACGCTCTGAACCACCGTTTTTACGCCAATTGTAAGTCCAATACTCTAGATCAGGATATTTACTGGCAGCTCTAACCCCACAATCATTAATTTGATTCATATCTTTCCAACGCGAAATTCCTAAAGAACTACTAATCACAGGAAAACCATGTTCGTAAGCATATAAAGCCGTGCGTTCAAAACGCATATCAAAACACATAGTACAACGTTTTCCTCGTTCGGGTTCCCATTCCAAGCCTTTAGCGCGCGCGAACCAATTGTCCTTGTCATAATCTGCATCTATAAAAGGAATATTGTGCTTTTTTGCAAAACTAACATTTTCATTTTTTCTAATTTCATACTCTTGTACAGGATGAATATTAGGATTATAAAAAAATATAGTGAAATCAATCCCTGAAGCAATGAGCGCTTCCATTACCTCGCCCGAGCAAGGGGCGCAACATGAATGCAACAATAACTTATTTGCTTTATTCGGTAATTCCAATCGTTCTCTTTCTATCATTTTGTTACATCCAACAAATTTATAAAATGTTTACGATAATATACTAACTCTGCGATAGAGTCTTTAATATCGTCTAATGCGAGGTGTTTTGATTCTTTGACAACTCCATTTAATAATTCAGGCCGCCACCGTATTGCAAGCTCCTTTAGAGTACTGACATCCAAGTTTCGGTAATGAAAAAAAGAGGCCAAATCAGGCATATATTTATACAGAAATCGTCTGTCTTGGCATATGCTGTTACCACACATAGGTGACTTGCCCTTATCTAAATACTGTTTTAAAAATTCAATGGTTCGTTTTTCTGCTTGTGCTTCATTAACATCACTTTCAAGAACACGTTTGACTAAACCCGATTGACCATGTTGTTTTGTATTCCAAGAATCCATACCATCGAGCAGAACTTGAGGTTGAGATATAGCGAAAACAGGCCCTTCTGCAATAATATTTAAATGAGGATCAGTCACAACAGTGGCCAACTCAATAATTCTATCCTGCTCAGGGTTAAGCCCTGTCATTTCCAAATCTATCCAAATTAAGTTTTGATTATTTTTCATTTATTTTCCAAGAATTTAGTATCAATTCAACACATGCCACTCTTCTTTGATGAAGAACTTGTTTGATTGCTGCTCCCTCATAGCCCTCTGCTACTATTGTTTTAGTATTTACTTTAGCACACTCTGCTAACAAATGACCCCATAATTTACTCTGTCGATAATCAACAGTTTTACCACAACCTTCTGCATCAGCCTGACACGCAATTAACATATTATAAAAAAGCTGTGAACGACGAAATGCGTCACTCTGTTCTAAAATTTTCACAATGGTCGCTGCTTGTAATTCGAACAAACGATGAATATTTAAATGAAACCGCGAGACCATCACTGCTAACTTGCGATAGTCATTTGGAATTCGCAAACGAGTACACAATGCTTGAATTATAGTTACTCCACGTTCTTCATGGCCATGATGACTAGGCCAATTATCCATCGGCGATAAAGCTTTACCTAAATCATGGACTAAAGCTGCAAAGCGTACAACTGGATCATTTGTTAAAGCCACTGCTGCTTGCAAAACAAATAAACTATGAACGCCACTATCTACTTCATGATGATATCGATAAGGGTTAGGCATCCCAAATAATGCTTCAATTTCGGGCAAAATAACACCTAATGCACCACATGCTCTCAAAGTCCAAATAAACTGCTCTGGATTCTTTTCTTCTAAACTTTGTTGCCATTCTTGCCAAACACGTTCTGCAACCAAATGAGCTAATTCTCCTCTTTTAACCATGGTATACATAAGAGAGCGCGTTTCATCAGCCAGCTTAAAACCTAGATAATGAAAGCGTGCTGCAAAACGTGCAACGCGTAATACCCTTACAGGATCTTCAACAAACGCAGGAGAAACGTGGCGCAATAATCTACTTTCTAAATCCTTTTTCCCATTATACGGATCAATGAGTTGACCTTGCTCATCCATAGCAATTGCATTAATCGTTAAATCACGACGCGCTAAATCCTCTTCTAAGGTGACCTGTTTACTAAAATTACAAGAAAAACCATAATAACCGGGTGCTGATTTTCGTTCTGTTCGTGCTAAAGCATATTCCTCATTTGTTTCTGGATGTAAAAAAACAGGGAAATCACGTCCAACTTGCCTGAATTTTTTTTGCAATAGTTCCTCCGGACTGGCACCTACTACAACCCAATCGCGCTCTTTTACAGGCAGATTCAATAATTGATCACGAACAGCACCACCAACTAAGTATACTTTCATTAAATTAAATTTACCTTCATACTGTATGTTTATTTAGCCCTGATCCTATCTTCAAAATCGGGAAGCACATTATATTATAGATCCGAACCATGAGTAAAAGACGCATTAGTAAACAACAATCAACACGAATTGGAAAAATACAGCAAGACTATCATCAGCATAAGCAAAATGATGATGCGCTTATTGAAGGTTTAGTGATTACTCGATTTAGCAAACATGTTGAAGTAGAGGATAATCAAGGCAATCACCTACGTTGTTCCATCCGACCGAATTTGGAAACCTTAGTTGCCGGAGATAGAGTTATTTGGCAATTGGAAGGCAAAAATCAAGGCGTAGTAGTCAGCCTTTATCCTCGCACTAGTCTTTTAGCAAAACCAACTAGCACGGGAATAAAAAAACCTGTCGCTGCGAATATTACACAACTAGTCATTGTTATTGCCGCCAAACCAGAGACATCCTGGCCGTTACTCGATAGTTATTTGGTTATGGCTGAAACACTACAACTGCACGCCGTTATTTTATTAAATAAAACTGATTTGCCCTGTGAATCACTAAAAGATCGGCTTTTCGAACATTATGAAAATTTAAATTATCCCATTTTATTAATGAATCAACACTCTTCGACGGGGTTAGAACAATTAAAAAAAGTTCTTAATCATCAAGTTAGTGTTTTTGTAGGTCAATCAGGTGTTGGTAAATCATCGCTCATTGCCGGTATTTTACCCCATGAACAAAATATTGCAACTAAGGAGCTTTCCGAAATTTCAGAATTAGGGCAACATACTACCAGCAACTCACGCTATTATCACTTGCCTAGCGGTGGAGCATTGATAGATTCTCCAGGAGTAAGAGAGTTTAGTTTATGGCATATCGATATGGCTGAAATTGCACGTGGCTATATTGAATTCAGGCCTTATTTATCACAATGCAAATTTCGTAATTGCACCCATAAAGACACTCCTCATTGCGCCATTATTCATGCAGTAGCAAAAGGTTTAATTTCTATCAAACGTTACGAAAATTTTATTAAGCTTTGTGCTCAATATGATTCAATCAGATAACTCGACATAAACACATTGAAGTGCGTCCTTTATCGCTAGACAAATCTTTAGAAACATCATATCAAACTGATTTTAGGGGTAACTTAAATAGAAGATTTAATTTAATCATCAATGCAACGATAATTCTTTTAAGTATATTGCCCCATATAATCTAAAGATCGGCTACCACTTTTTGCCATTTCCTTTTGTGCCACAGTCAAAATAGGCTGTCCAATTTTAAGTAAATATTTACCGATTTTATCTGAAATTTTTGGTTCAAGACTAAGAGTTAGCAATTGATTTTTATATTCCGTTATTATGGTTCCTACATCTTTCTTTTCTTCTGGTAATTTAAACAATTTAGCAGTATCTAAATGATACAGTTGTGAAAAAAACTGTACTGTTCGTGTCTCTATTGGTATTTGACTTAATTGAGACAAGCGATCATTAATATATGAAGCGCAGTTATTGAGAAAATTGGTTTTAGCCGCTTTAAGATCACAAAGTTTTATTAGTCTTAATAAATTAACTTGGTGATGCTCACTTAGTCCCATTAGCAATTCATTAAATAAGATATTGACTCTGAATTGTTTCATTAAGTCATTTTGATCTTGAGCATATGTTTGGATAATATCCTCTAAAAAAAGATGAATACGTGTTTTCAAAGATTGATGATTTGTATTGAATAATCGCAATGCAGAAAATAGTAGTTCTGGCTCAAACCAATAAACACCAATCTCATTTAATCTATGGTTTTTAACAAGATCCAACCATTTAATGGTTTCTTCAGAGCGAGTCGCCCAGGTATACCAACTTTTATCGGCACTTACAGGAGCAATAATGTCCTTAATAATATCCGTATACGCTTCTGCTAGCGCATCAGGTTGGTTTGACTCAATCAAAGGCAGCAAAATAGTAAAAATATCCCCCAATTCAGGAAGGATCTCATTTGATTTATCCCATAAGCTGTAAGATTTTTTCGTAAACGCTGTAGAAACTTTAAACCTTGTGGTTAATAGAGAAACTAACAAACGACAACAATTATCTAAATCTCTAGGCTGATTGTTATTGGTTACAATTATTTGCTTCTCATTTTTAGATAATTCTTCGTAAACACTTTCCAATTCTTTACTTGAAGCTTTTAGTTCAGAATCAAAATGAAACAACCATTTACTTAGGGTTTGAATCGCTAACTCCATCTCAGAAAAGTTAGTCGCAGTATGAAGATCGATAAATACATCTAATAAATACTGCTCTGTCTCTTTATATTGGATTTTTGCACCATATAAAGAATTAACATCTGCTACCTCATAACCATACATGCGACGAAAAAAATTTCTAACATCATTTTTAAAGAGAGAAAAGTCTAATCCTTGCGATTTTAAAAAATAATACCGTTCAACTAACTCCAACAAATGTGGTAATAACCCTATTGGAATTTGTCCCTTATCGTTCAAATGGATGAAGACTTTTTTTCGCATCAAATCCCAAAAATTGTCAAAACTTCAGAATCAATTGTTACCTTCTTGGTCGTTTGTTTACATAACTTTAAACGAGTGAGTTCATCTATTGTGACCACGCTTAACGTTCGGTCAGTAATATTTCGATATGTCGATAAAGCAAATTGCCACCGCTCCAAATGCCTACAAAAACTTAATTTTCTATATAAAGTATTACCACCATAACCTAGATAGAAATTAAATAGATTTACTGTTTCAGTCAGTGGTGAAAAATCATTTAAATCTATTTCATTAGTTAGAGTAGGGATTAGAATTTTTAAATAATTTCGTTTGGCTATGGGTTCCAACTCACGAGCAAAATCAATCCAAATTTGGTTCACACGTGAAGGGTTAAGTGTATAATCATTTTCTGTATCAACAACTACACCCCAGCGACTTTTATAACAATCAAGCAGAAACTGAATGTCCTCTTTATTTAAATTATCGTCTGGTGATTTTTTAGAAAAATATATTGACAGATGATCACATAGTGATACATCACATAAAATAGGCTCTTCTACCTCTTCAACACTCCTAATAAAATCCAAAATGCGCTGGACTAACATGGCATGACCTGATTTAAATAAATTACCTTAAACTAAAGTTTAATAAAAATCAATTAAGAGTAACCCTAAGAGCTTAAAGCGATTTGAAAATACGTTGTTAAGACATAAAAAAAAGCGGCATAATAAGCCGCTTTAAGGAAAAGACCCTGGCGATGACCTACTTTCACATGAGGAAGCCTCACACTATCATTGGCGCATGTTCGTTTCACTTCTGAGTTCGAGATGGAATCAGGTGGTACCAAACCGCTATGGTCGCCAGGAAAACTGTTTTGAGTATCGTGCATTAGCCGCATGATACTCAGGTAAATAAAGAGAGTAACATTATATCTTATATTCAGCACAATCTGAAGTAACTCAGATTATATGGTCAAGACAATCAGCCAATTAGTACAAGTTAGCTTCACGCATTACTACGCTTCCACACCTTGCCTATCAACGTCGTAGTCTTCAACGGGCTTCAAGGGAAAACTCATCTTGAGGGAGGCTTCCCGCTTAGATGCTTTCAGCGGTTATCCCGTCCGAACTTAGCTACCCGGCAATGCCACTGGCGTGACAACCGGTACACCAGAGGTTCGTCCACTCCGGTCCTCTCGTACTAGGAGCAGCTCCTCTCAATTTTCCTACGCCCACGGCAGATAGGGACCGAACTGTCTCACGACGTTCTAAACCCAGCTCGCGTACCACTTTAAATGGCGAACAGCCATACCCTTGGGACCTGCTTCAGCCCCAGGATGTGATGAGCCGACATCGAGGTGCCAAACACCGCCGTCGATATGAACTCTTGGGCGGTATCAGCCTGTTATCCCCGGAGTACCTTTTATCCGTTGAGCGATGGCCCTTCCATACAGAACCACCGGATCACTAAGACCAACTTTCGTTCCTGCTCGAGCCGTCGCTCTCGCAGTCAAGCACCCTTATGCCTTTACACTCTTGGTACGATGTCCGACCGTACCGAGGGTACCTTTGTGCTCCTCCGTTACTCTTTGGGAGGAGACCGCCCCAGTCAAACTACCCATCATACACTGTCCTTATCCCAGATAATGGGACCAAGTTAGAACCTCAATAACAACAGGGTGGTATTTCAAGGTCGGCTCCATACCCACTAGCGTGGATACTTCATAGCCTCCCACCTATCCTACACAGTCATCATCAAAGTCCAGTGCAAAACTATAGTAAAGGTTCACGGGGTCTTTCCGTCTAGCCGCGGGTACACTGCATCTTCACAGCGATTTCAATTTCACTGAGTCTCGGGTGGAGACAGTGTGGCCATCGTTACGCCATTCGTGCAGGTCGGAACTTACCCGACAAGGAATTTCGCTACCTTAGGACCGTTATAGTTACGGCCGCCGTTTACCGGGGCTTCGATCAAGAGCTTCTCCGAAGATAACCCCATCAATTAACCTTCCGGCACCGGGCAGGCGTCACACCCTATACGTCTTCTTACGAATTTGCAGAGTGCTGTGTTTTTAATAAACAGTCGCAGCCACCTGGTCTCTGCGGCCCTCTTCAGCTCAGAAAGTAAATTCCTTCACCGAAAAGGGCGTACCTTCTCCCGAAGTTACGGTACCATTTTGCCTAGTTCCTTCACCCGAGTTCTCTCAAGCGCCTTAGTATTCTCTACCTGTCCACCTGTGTCGGTTTGCGGTACGGTTCTCTATAAGTTATGGCTAGCAGCTTTTCCTGGAAGCCGGGCATCAATGACTTCGCTGTACACCGAAGTGTCAGCACCATGTCGCACCTCAGAGTTATTAATGGTCCGGATTTGCCTAAACCATCCCCCTACATGCACATACCAGGACAACCATCGCCTGGCTCACCTAGCCTTCTTCGTCCCCACATCACCACTTATAAAAAGTCCAGGAATATTAACCTGGTTCCCATCGACTACGCTCTTCAGCCTCGCCTTAGGGGCCGACTCACCCTGCTCCGATTAACGTCGTGCAGGAAACCTGG